>NZ_JBHXFL010000009.1:56308-134139 GCF_042724095.1 Streptomyces sp. NPDC127100 | reverse complement strand
TTTTGTTTAAATCACACTTGGGGCGCGGGGGCGGGGGGGGGGCCGTTACGCCGGCTGGCCCTGGGGGCCCCCCGGGGGGGGGCGCCCCCCGGGGCCGGGCGGGCGGGCGGGGGCCCCGCTTCCCGCGTCAGAGGTTGGTCATGTCGACCGGGATGAGTTGCTCGGCGCCGTCGCGCAGGATGGTGGCCTCGATCAGGCCGTAGGGGCGGTCGGCGGCGTAGTAGACGGCGCCGTCCTTGGCGTCGTTGTCGATCCCGAAGGGCGACAGGTCCGAGCGGAAGTGGTGCTTGTTGGGCATCGAGAAGCGGATCTCGTCGACCTCGTCACGGGAGTTCAGCACCCGCACGCCCATCTCGAAGAGGGTCTGCTGGAGCGAGTACGAGTAGGTCTCGGCGAAGGCCTGGAGCGCGTGCTTGCGCACCCCGCTGTACGAGCGCTCCCAGTCCGGGGCGTGCGAGTCGATGCCGTCCCAGTTGTGCCGCCACCAGGTGGAGACGGTGGTGGCGAGGATGCGGTCGTAGTCCTCCTTGAGGGTGGTGTACTTGTCCTTCAGGTAGCCCCAGAACTCGGAGTTGGTCGTGTTCAGGACGGTCAGGTCCTTGAACCCGGAGAGCACCTGGATGCCGTGGCCGTCGTAGGTGATCTCCGCGACGCGGGTCTCCTGGCCCTTGCGGACGAAGGAGTGCGCGATCTCCTCGGAGCCGACGAAGCGGGCGCCGCCCTTGGAGGTCTCGATCCGCTCCCAGCCGTACTCCTCGACGCGGATGCGGGCCCGGGAGATGGACTCGGTGTTGTCCACGAAGTGGCGGGCGAGCTTGACGCCGAAGTCCTCGGCGCTCTCGATCCCGTGCTCCTTGGCGAAGGCGTACACCGTGTTCTTGGTGGTGTCGGTGGGCAGGACGTTCGCGTTCGAACCGCTGCGGTGGACCTCCTCCATGTCGCCGGACAGGGCGACGGAGACGTTCAGGTCCTTGATGTGGTGCGTGTCGCCGTCACGCGTGATCTTTACGACGCGGTTCTCTGCCTTGCCGTACTGGTTCTGTCCCAGGACGAAACGGGTCATGTGTCGGTCAGCTCCCTCGGTAAACGGAGTAGCCGAACGGGTTGAGCAGCAGCGGAACGTGGTAGTGCTCACCGGGCACCACCGCGAAGGTGATGGTGACCTCGGGGAAGAACACCGGCCGGCGGTTCTCGCTGTCCCGGAGCGCGGGGGCGTCCTGCTGGGCCGCGGCTTGTTTGTTGGCGAAGTACGTCTCGGTGTCGAAGTCGAGCCGTACGTGGGTGGTGCCCTCCGGCAGTGCCGGCAGGTCCTTGCACCGCCCGTCCGCGTCGGTCGCGGAGCCGCCGAGCGTCTGCCAGTCCGCCTCGGGACCGCCGCGGGCGGAGAGGTGGACGGCGACGCCCCCGGCGGGGCGGCCGACGCTGGTGTCCAGGATGTGCGTGGACACGGAAGCGGTGGTATCGGTGCTCATGCGATGTCCTCTGGCGGTGTGCGGCGAGGCCGGTCGGCGTGCGGCGGGTCAGGCGGTGTCGAGCAGCCGGGCCAGCCGGATACGGTTGATCTTCCCCAGTTCGGTGCGGACGATCTCCCGTTCCTGCTCGGGCGGGTTGCCGATCCGCTCCAGAGCCGCGTCCCTCATCTGCTCGCCGGTCCGGCCGGTGGCGCAGATGAGGAACACGTGGCCGAACTTCTCCTGGTAGGCCAGGTTCAGTTCGAGCATCTCCGCCTTCAGTTCCGCGGGGGCCCCGGCCATCCCCGCCTGCTCGCGGGAGGAGGTGGGGTCGCCGGGCCTGGGGCGGCCGATCGGCGGGTGCCCGGCCATCGCCTCCGCGAGGTCCGCCGCGGTCAGCTCTGCCGTGGCGGCGTCGGACGCGGTGAAGAGGTCCTCGGTGGTGGCGAAGGGGCGGGCGGCGATCAGTTGCCGGGCCCACGCCGTGGAGGCACACACCTCGTGGAGTTCCGCGAGTGCCGCGGTCTCCTCGGATGCGTTGAAACGGGCCAGGCCCGACGCTGAACTGGACGTCACGGGAGCCTCCGTGGCCTTGTGCTGAACGGGCGTGCCGATAGCTAACGCCCTCGAAAACAACGCGTCAACACTTTGTTGAAAATTCGGGGTAACAAAAGCCGCCGCCCGGTTACCGGACGGCGGCGCGCTCTGTGGAGCTCCTGTGCAGGTCAGGAGTCCTTCTCGCGATTGAGGTAGTTGTAGACGGTGAAGCGGCTGACGCCCAGCGCGCTCGCGACGGTCTCGACGCCGTGCCGTACGGCGAAGGCGCCCCGCGCCTCCAGGGTGCGGACGACCTCCTGTTTGGCCCTGCGGTCCAGTTCGGCCAGCGGCCTGCCGCGCCGGCGTTCCATGGCGGCGAGGATGTGGTCCAGCGAGTCGGCGAGCTGGGGCAGCCGTACGGCGACGACGTCGGCGCCCTCCCAGGCGAGCACGACGTCGTCCTGGCCCGCCTCGTCCGGCGGGAGCAGCTCGCCGCCTATGGCGTCGATCAGCGGTTTCACGGCCGCGATGAAGGGCTCCTCACCGGGGCCGGTCACCGCTCGCCCTCCTCGACCACGTTCACCTGGAGCGAGATCCGGGTGGCGCCGGCCTCCAGGGAGCGGCGCAGCAGCGCGTCCACGGCGGTGAGCACCGCGTCGGCACCACCCTCGGCGGTGTTGCCGAACGGGCCGACGTCGACCTCGTCCAGCTCCGCCGCCTCGACCACCTCCCGCGCGACGACCGCGTGGGCGGGCGCCTCGTCGAGGTCGAAGGGCTCGGTCGTGAACTCCACTCTCAATCGCACGCGGTCAACCTAACGCGCCGTGCCCGATTCCCGCCGCCCCCTCTTGACAAGCTCCGTCCCACTTCGGCAATCTTCCGTTAAGCAGAAACGAACTTCCGCATTACGGAAACACCCTCGCAACGGAAGGGAGCGCGGCACCCGATGCCAGGTTTTGAGTCGAGCACCGCCGCAGACCAGCGCTTCAACGTCAACCTGTCGATCCTCTTCACGGAACTCCCGCTCCTGGAGCGCCCCGCGGCCGCCGCCGCGGCCGGCTTCACCGCGGTCGAGCTGTGGTGGCCCTGGATCGACTCCCCCACCCCCGAGCAGTCCGAGCTCGACGCCCTGAAGAAGGCGATCGAGGACGCGGGCGTCCAGCTCACCGGGCTGAACTTCTACGCGGGACAGCTCCCGGGCCCCGACCGCGGTGCCCTCTCCGTCCCCGGCGAGGAGTCGGACCGCTTCCGCGCCAACGTCGACGTGGCCGCCGGCTTCGCGAAGTCGCTCGGCTGCACCGCGCTCAACGCCCTGTACGGCAACCGCGTCGAGGGCGTCGACCCGGCCGAGCAGGACCGGCTCGCGCTGGAGAACCTGGTCCTCGCCGCCCGGGCGGCCGACCGGATCGGCGCGGTCCTGCTGATCGAGGCGCTCAACAAGCCCGAGTCGCCGCTGTACCCGCTGGTGTCGGCGCCGGCCGCGATCGAGGTAGTCGACAAGGTCAACGAGGCCACCGGACTGGGCAACGCCAAGTTCCTCATGGACCTCTACCACCTGTCCATGAACGGCGAGGACCTCGCGCAGGTGATCGACGCGTACGCCGCGAAGACCGGTCACGTGCAGATCGCCGACAACCCCGGCCGCGGCGCCCCGGGCACGGGCTCGCTCCCCCTGGAGGAGCTGCTCGACCGGCTGGCGAAGGCCGGTTACGAGGGCTGGGTGGGCCTGGAGTACAAGCCGGGCGACCGCCCGAGCGCGGAGGCCTTCGACTGGCTGCCCCGCGAAGCCCGCGCCGCCCGCTGACACCCCTGATTCTTTCGAGAGGCACCCCATCATGAGCAACCTTCCCAAGATCGCGTGGATCGGCCTCGGCATCATGGGCTCCCCCATGTCCGAGAACCTGATCAAGGCGGGTTACCAGGTCACGGGCTTCACGCTGGAGCAGGACAAGCTGGACCGCCTCGCCGCCGCCGGCGGCACCGCGGCCGGCTCGATCGCCGAGGCCGTGCGCGACGCCGACGTCGTCATCACCATGGTGCCCGCGTCGCCGCAGGTCGAGGCCATCGCCTACGGCCCCGACGGCATCCTGGAGAACGCGAAGTCCGGCGCGCTGCTGATCGACATGTCCTCGATCACCCCGCAGACCTCCGTGGACCTCGCGAAGGCCGCCGAGGACAAGGGCATCCGCGTCCTGGACGCCCCCGTCTCCGGCGGCGAGGCCGGCGCGATCGAGGCCGTCCTGTCCATCATGGTCGGCGGCGGGCAGGCCGACTTCGACGAGGCGAAGCCGATCCTGGAGGCCCTCGGCAAGACCATCGTGCTGTGCGGTCCGCACGGCTCGGGGCAGACCGTGAAGGCCGCCAACCAGCTCATCGTCGCCGTGAACATCCAGGCGTGCGCCGAGGCCGTGGTCTTCCTGGAGAAGTCGGGCGTGGACCTGAAGGCGGCCCTCGACGTCCTCAACGGCGGCCTGGCCGGCTCGACCGTGCTGACGCGGAAGAAGGACAACTTCCTGGCCCGCGACTTCAAGCCGGGCTTCCGCATCGACCTGCACCACAAGGACATGGGCATCGTCACCGACGCCGCCCGCAACGTGGGCGCCGCGCTGCCGGTCGGCGCCGTGGTCGCCCAGCTGGTCGCCTCCCTGCGCGCCCAGGGCGACGGCGGCCTGGACCACTCGGCCCTGCTGCGGGCCGTGGAGCGCCTGTCCGGCGCCCAGGTCTGACGCACCGCCCCGAGATCTCCGGGTGGCGCCGCCGCTGACACCTGTCCTGTCGCGCCCGAGCGGCGGCGCCGCCCGGAACCCACTTCAACAAACTGTTGACGTGCTCAGCACCCCAAACCTAGGCTCCACGAAGCGGAAACAGTTTTCCGCTGACCCCTCGCACGGAAGGTCCCCGATGTCGCAGCGCGTGCTCACGACGCGGACTCTCACCACGGAGTCCGGCGCCCCGGTCGCAGACAACCAGAATTCCGCCTCCGCCGGCATCGGCGGCCCGCTCCTGATCCAGGACCAGCACCTGCTGGAGAAGCTCGCGCGCTTCAACCGCGAGCGCATCCCGGAGCGCGTGGTGCACGCCCGCGGCTCCGGCGCCTACGGCCACTTCGAGGTGACCGACGACGTCACCGGCTTCACGCACGCCGACTTCCTGAGCACCGTCGGCAAGCGCACCGAGGTCTTCCTGCGCTTCTCCACCGTGGCCGACTCGCTGGGCGGCGCGGACGCGGTCCGCGACCCGCGCGGCTTCGCGGTGAAGTTCTACACCGAGGAGGGCAACTACGACCTCGTCGGCAACAACACCCCGGTGTTCTTCATCAAGGACCCGATCAAGTTCCCCGACTTCATCCACTCGCAGAAGCGCGACCCGTTCACGGGCCGTCAGGAGCCGGACAACGTCTGGGACTTCTGGGCGCACTCCCCCGAGGCCACCCACCAGGTGACCTGGCTGATGGGCGACCGCGGCATCCCGGCGTCCTACCGCCACATGGACGGCTTCGGCTCGCACACCTACCAGTGGACGAACGCCGAGGGCCGGTCCTTCTTCGTCAAGTACCACTTCAAGACCGACCAGGGCATCCGCTGCCTGACCGCCGAGCAGGCGCAGGAGCTCGCGGGCCAGGACCCGACCTCGCACCAGACGGACCTGGTGCAGGCCATCGAGCGGGGCGTGCGCCCGTCCTGGACCCTGCACGTGCAGCTCATGCCGGTCGCCGAGGCGGCGAACTACCGCTTCAACCCGTTCGACGTGACCAAGGTCTGGCCGCACGCCGACTACCCGCTGCGCCGCGTGGGCCGGCTGGTGCTGGACCGCAACCCGGACAACGTCTTCGCCGAGGTCGAGCAGGCCGCCTTCTCCCCGAACAACTTCGTTCCGGGCATCGGCCCCTCCCCCGACAAGATGCTCCAGGGCCGCCTGTTCGCCTACGCGGACGCGCACCGCTACCGCCTGGGCGTCAACCACACCCAGCTCGCGGTGAACGCCCCGAAGGCCGTGCCCGGCGGCGCGGACAACTACGGCCGGGACGGGTTCATGGCGTCCAACTCCCAGGGCCGTGCCGCGAAGAACTACGAGCCGAACTCGTACGACGGCCCGGTCGAGACCGGCCGTCCGCTGGCCGCCCCGCTGGCCGTCTCCGGCCACACCGGCACCCACGAGGCGCCGCTGCACACCAAGGACGACGACTTCTTCCAGGCCGGTGAGCTCTACCGCCTGATGTCCGAGGACGAGAGGACGCGGCTGGTCGCCAACATCGCCGGCGGCCTGTCCCAGGTCTCCCGCGAGGACGTGGTCCAGAAGAACCTCGCGCACTTCCACGCCGCCGACCCGGAGTACGGCAAGCGCGTGGAGGAGGCGGTCCGCGCCCTGCGCGAGGACTGATCCACCAGCTCGCCCACGGGACCTGACGGGGAGGTCAGGACCGTGTGCGCGGCCCGCGCAGGCACCGGAACGGCCCGGATGAGGGGTGGCCGCCCGGTGCCGGCGCGGGCAGGGCGAGGACCGCGGCGGCCCACGAGCCAGTGCGGTGGTGAAGGGCCAGGGGGCTCCTCCTACGACCTGAGGGGAGGATCCGCCCGGACCCGTCGTGAACCGCCGCGGTCCCAGCCGTTCCCCTCCACCGCCTCCCGTGCTCGGGAGGCCCCCTAGAGCTCCGTCCGGCGGCGCGAACGACCTGTCGCGCCCAGCCTCGCGCCGTCGGACGGGAACCACCCGGGCATCCTCCCCGCTCCGAAAAACCCTCACCGGGCCGGTAGGCGCGGGAGGCGGCGGGTCCCGCATCCGGCGCCTCTCCGTGTCCGGCGCCCGTGCGTGCCGGCCGGGGGTGCGGTCCCCCGCGGGCCGCAGCAACCTGGAGTCATGGCACATCCACCGGAGCATCCGCACATCGTGGTCCGTCCCGCGGCCCTGGACGGCTCCCGCCGGGTCACCTCGGACGAGGAGACGCTCGGGGTCGCCTCGCACCTCGACGACGTCGCCGAGATCCTGCGACTGGCCGACCTGTACGTGACCGACGTCGCGAGCAGCGACCTCGTCGAGTGGCAGGGGGGCGGCCCGGACGACTGGCCGGGGCTGCACGAGCACCACGAGGGCTGATCGTCCGTGCGCCTCCCTCAACTCTTCCTCTGAGAATCCCGGCCGCGCGCTTGAACCACCCCCCGTGACGGGCACATCCCCGGACACACGGGGGTGAGGGCATGGACGGTGCCACGGAGATCGGCTGGGAACCGCACGAGATCGCTCTGCTGGGCGGCGGTCCGGGAGCCGCCGTCACGGTGGCGGTGGTCGCCCTGCACCTGCGGGGAGCCGTCGAGACCGGCCCGCGCAGGACGCTGTGCGCGGCGGGACCGGAGCCGGAGGGACTGGGGCCGTTCGAGGGCACCGTCCTGGACTGTCTGCGCGAGCCGCTCACCGCTCGCGAGCTGGTCCGGCACGCGGACGTGCGCCTGGCACTGGCCCTGACGCGCATCCCGCTCGCGGAGGACGGGCTGCTGCGCTACCCCCTGCTTGGGCCCACCCGCGGTGCCCGCCGCCGGGTGGCGTTCTGGCGGGAGCGGTACCCGCTGCCGGCCACCAGGCACGGGCTGACCGACGAGGACACGCTGCTCGCGGTCGCCCTGCACGGCGATGCCGCCCTGCGCATGCTCCTGCCGCGCTTCGCGCTGCGGGCCGGGCTGGCGGACCCGGGCGCCCCGGCCGAGGGGGTGCGGTTCTCACTGGGCCGGGGCAGGTTCCTCCGGTGGCGGGACGAGTACGAGGACTCGATCTCGGGCGACTGGGGCGGGGGCCACACGGATGCGGGCGGCTGCGGCTCGGGGGGCGGGGGCGGCGGGGACTGAGCGGCCCCGGACATACGGGAGGGCGGTCCGTCCGGGGGACGGACCGCCCTCTCAGGCCGTGCGGGTCGTACGGATCAGGCCTTCAGCGCCCGGATCGCCGTGGGCGCGTGGCCCGGCTCGGTGGCGATCTCCTCGAACTCCACGACGTTGCCGATGTCGTTGGTGCCCGACATGGAGATGTTGGTGACCCGCTCCAGGATGGCCTCGACGACGACCGGGACCTGGTGCTCGGCGGCGAGCTTCTTGGCCTGCTCCAGGGCCGCGCCCAGGTCGCCCGGGTCGGTCACCCGGATCGCCTTGCAGCCCAGGCCCTCGGCGACCTTGACGTGGTCGACGCCGTAGACGCCCAGCTCCGGGGAGTTGATGTTCTCGAACTCCAGCTTGACCTGGAAGTCGATGTCGAACGCCCGCTGCGCCTGGCGGATCAGGCCCAGATAGCTGTTGTTGACCAGGACGTGCACGTAGGGGATCTTGTGCTGCGCGCCGACGGCCAGTTCCTCGATCATGAACTGGAAGTCGTAGTCGCCGGAGAGCGCCACGACCTGCGCTCCGGGGTCGGCCTTGGCGACGCCGAGCGCGGCGGGGACCGTCCAGCCGAGCGGGCCGGCCTGGCCGCAGTTGATCCAGTGCCGCGGCCGGTAGACGTGCAGCATCTGGGCGCCGGCGATCTGGGAGAGGCCGATGGTGGAGACGTACCGGGTCTCCGGGCCGAAGGCCTTGTTCATCTCCTCGTAGACGCGCTGCGGCTTGATCGGGATGTCGTCGAAGTGCGTACGGCGCTGGAGCGTGGCCCTGCGCTCCTGCGCCGAGGCGGCCCACGCGGAGCGGTCGGGCAGCTTCCCGGCCGCCTTCAGCTCCCGGGCGACCTCGACGAACAGCTCCAGCGCGGCCTTGGCGTCGGAGGCGATGCCGTAGTCCGGGGCGAAGATCTTGCCGATCTGGGTGGGCTCGACGTCGACGTGGACGAAGGTCCGCCCGGCGGTGTAGACGTCCAGCTTGCCGGTGTGGCGGTTGGCCCACCGGTTGCCGATGCCGAGGACGAAGTCCGACTCCAGGAACGTCGCGTTGCCGTAGCGGTGCGAGGTCTGGAGGCCGACCATGCCGGCGTTCAGCTCGTGGTCGTCGGGCAGCAGGCCCCAGCCCATCAGGGTCGGCACGACCGGGGTGCCGGTCAGCTCGGCGAACTCCACCAGCAGGTCGGCGGCGTCGGCGTTGATGACACCGCCGCCGGCCACGATCAGCGGGCGCTCGGCGGCGTTGAGCATGCCGATCGCCTTCTCGACCTGGGCGCGGGTGGCGGCCGGCTTGTAGACCGGGAGCGGCTCGTAGGTGTCCGGGTCGAACTCGATCTCGGTCATCTGGACGTCGATGGGCAGGTCGATCAGGACCGGGCCCGGCCGCCCGGAACGCATCAGGTGGAACGCCTGCTGGAAGACGCCGGGGACCTGCGCGGCCTCCAGGACGGTGACGGCCATCTTGGTCACCGGCTTGGCGATGGACGCGATGTCGACGGCCTGGAAGTCCTCCTTGTGGATCACCGCGGTCGGGGCCTGGCCGGTGATGCACAGGATCGGGATCGAGTCGCCGATCGCCGAGTACAGGCCGGTGATCATGTCGGTGCCGGCCGGTCCGGAGGTGCCGATGCAGACGCCGATGTTGCCGGCGCTGGTCCGGGTGTAGCCCTCGGCCATGTGCGAGGCGCCCTCGACGTGGCGGGCGAGCGTGTGATGGACGCCGCCGGAGGCCTTGAGCGCCGCGTAGAAGGGGTTGATCGCCGCGCCCGGCACACCGAACGCGTCGGTGACGCCCTCGCGCTTGAGGATCTCAACTGCCGCTCGGGCAGCGGTCATACGAGCCATCGAGTACTCCTGCTCCGGCTGCCGGATTCGCACTCCCGTCGCGCCCCGCGGTGAGCTTCTTCCGTAGCAACTTCCGTATAGCGAAATTTGTTTTCTACGATCTGGAAGTAATGTAAGTGGGTGGCCCGGGGCCGTCAAGAGAGGACGATGGGGGTCATGTCCGAAGGGATCCCGGTGTGCTGCACCGCCTGCGGGCGCCGGCACCGCTACACGGCGCCGTCGTACCCCTGCGCGTGCGGGGCGCCCGTCGCCCCCCGAGCTGGACCCGCACGGGGCCGCCACCGCGGTGACCCACCGGGTGTGGGACGAGGAGTGGATCGACGTGCGCTGCACGGCCTGTGGGACCGAGGGCCGGTGGCCGCGCCCGGAACTGGGCTGTCCGTGCGGCACGGTGCTGTGCGTGCCGGTGGACCCCGCGGCCGCGGGCCGCACCGGGCGCTCCCCCGGCTCACGGGCCCCGGCCCACCGGGCCGTCCCCGTCCGCACGGCCCGCGACGCGGTCACCGCCGCCGTCCTGCATCTGCGCGGGCTCGGACACCGGGAGGTGCGCCGCGCCGACCGGTGGCCGCTGTCCGGCGTCGGCCTGGCGGCGCCCGGCATCGCCGTCCAGGTGGAAGCGAGAGGCCCGGCCTCGGTCCGGGACGTGGAGTGCCTGTGGCTGACGGCCATGGCGGACTCGGCACGGGGGGTGTACTTCTCTCTCGCCGGGTACTCCGTGCAGGCCCGCGCCCGCGCCGACCTGCTGGACGTCGCGCTGTTCGTGCTCGACCCGTCCGGCGTGCCGCACCCGGCAAACGCGCCGGCCGTGGCGCTGGACGCCACGGCCGGCTGAGAACTGACGCGGTGACTACCGCGCCGCGTACCCGAAGGTGGTGCCGGCGGCGGGGAGACCGCCCTGTCCCGGCCGGTAGACGGTGGCCGCGGCGTTGGTCTCGCCGAGGGTCACGTTGGACATGGGCAGGGCGTACAGCGCGCCGGTGCTGGTCGGGCCGTACGGCATGCCGACGTACAGGTGGGTGCCGGTGAAGTGGAGGCTCGAGCCGAGGCGCTGGTTGGCGCCCGGGGTGCCGGGGATGCCGTCGCCGTCGCCGGACTCGATCCACTTGTCGTTGTCGCCGGGCTTGCCCAGGAGCGAGAAGACGTGCACCGCGCCCGCGCTCGCCGTGGTGCCGAGGGCCTCGTCCGGGACGCCGACGGCCAGCTTCATGGTCGCCGTGGTGCTCACCTCGCGCGGTGCGGTGTTGACCGCGGTCAGGGTGGCGCCGAAGTGGTCACCGGCCTCGGAGGCGCCGGAGACGTCGTCCTCGGCGGTGCCGGAGTAGTAGTTGTTCATCTGGTTGTAGGTACCCGCGGCGGTGACGCGGAAGGTGAGGACATTGCCCGTCTCCGCCTTGTTGGCACCGTTGATGCTCAGAGCCTCGCCCGGTGAACCGACCGCCAGGATCGACTCGTTGGCGCGTGCCGCGCCGGAGGGGCGGTACGGGGCGAGGGCCAGGGCGGCGCCGAAGCGGTCGCCGGCCTCGGCTCCGCCGGCGACGGTGTCCAGGTCCTGGTCGAGACCGAACAGCGGGGTGGGCCGCTTCTCGCTGTTCAGCGTGTGCGAGAAGACCGCGAGGTTGCCGGCCGCGTCGTCGCCGCCGATGTTCTCGTTGGGCGCGCCGATCGCGATGTGGTTGGCGTCGGCCGCGACCACCGCGCCGAAGCCGTCGTTGGCCTCCACGGCACCGGGGACGTCGAGGCGGTCCTGGTGCACGGAGACGTTGGTGCCGCCGCTGACGTAGAAGGCCTCGCCCGCCTTGGCGGCGTCGCCGAGACCCTCACCGGGCGTGCCGACCACCAGGAAGGGTTCACCGGCCGCGGTGGTTCCGGCGGCGATCGCCTGGCCCATGAGGTCACCGGCCTCGGGGGTGGAGGCGGCGATGGACCCGTTGCCGGCGCCCTGCTCGAAGTGCGTGTCCTTGACCGTGCCGGTGCCCAGGCCGCCGGGCGCCCCGTGCAGGACGTCGAACATGCCGGCGTCGGCGGCGGTGCCGAGGTCTTCGCGCGGGGTGCCGACGACGAGGTCGCTGCAACCGTCCTCGTCGTAGTCCACGACGTCGATGGCCTCACCGAACTGGTCGCCCGCCTCGGAACCGCCGGAGACCCAGTCCAGGTCCTGGGTGATCTCGGCGTTGCCCTTGCCGCCGCCGTAGACGACGCGGACCAGGCCGGCCTTCGCGTCGCCGCCCACGGTCGCCGTCGGGTCGGCGATCGCGATGTCCTCGACGCCGTCGCAGTTGAAGTCGGTGACGGGCGGGGCGCCCACAGTGGACTTCACCCAGGAACCCAGGTCGTCGACCCGGCTCGCGATGCCGTCGGTGCGGGTCTCGGCCGCGTCGATGCCGAAGCAGCCGGCCTGGTAGGAGCGGCTGATGAGGGAGGCCAGCTGCGGCGTCCCGTTCACGGTGCGGACCAGGGGACCACCGGTGTCGCCCATGCACGCTGCCACGCCGTCCTTGCCGGTGACCGTGGCGGTGGTGGCGTCGGCGGTACCCACGGAGAAGGTGCCGGTGTGCAGGTTCAGCGGCGCCCACTCGGTCTTGGAGCGCCCGTAGCCGGCGAGGGTCAGCTCCTCCCCGGCGGTGGGGGCGGCGGTGGCCAGGGCGACGGGGGTGACGTTGGTGACCGGGCGGTTCAGCCGGGCCAGGACCACGTCGCGGTCCGTGCGGGGTACCAACTCGACGACCGTGCGGACCGCGCCGCCGCTGCCGGTGAGGTCGGCGCGGCCGATGGTCGCGGTGGTGGTCCGGGCCGGCTTCCCCGCGGGCACGGCAAGGCTCTCGGCGGGCTTGTCGGCGAAGCAACTGGCCGCGGTGAGGAGCCATTCGGCGTCGACCAGGACCCCGGAGCATCCGCGGTCGTGGGAACCGACGACGATCTGCGCCGTGTAGGCGTGCGTGGTGTCGGAGGCCGCCGCGGCGGGACCGGTGACGGCGGCGGCGGGTCCCGCGGTCAGTACCGCGGAACCCGCGGTCAGGGCGACGGCCAGTGCGGCGAGGCGCACGGATCTGGTGTGGCACACGGCTTCGGTGCGGCGCACGGGTGACTCCTCGTGGTTCGGTGCCGGCAGGAAATCGCCGGAAGATCGTGATTCTGGACAACTACTCGACAAATTGCCAGAGATAAGCCCCTGCTCCTGTACAGATCGTGGCCGATCCAAGAATCCAGTACAGGGAGAACGTATTGAGAGGCACCTTGTCCCAGGGTTTTTCTTCCTGTTCCGCGATATCGGCGGCCATCTTTTTCGCGACCGGCACGAACATGATGACGAACATGAGGAGAACGCCACTGTAGACGTACAGGGTGCGCGGTACGGAATAGCCTTTCACCGCGGCGTTGGGCAGCAGGAACAGCCAGCCGACCAGCGGGGCGAGGACCATGCGCCGCCTGGCCTTCGGCGTCGGCATGGCCCACAGCATCGCCGCCGCGTAGACGACGGTGGCGCCTACGGAAATGGCGGCCCAGTGACCTGTGGAAAGGTGGGCGGACACGGTCGGGAATCCTCCAGGGGCGGAACACGATGTTTTCTCTGCCGAACACTGAATCCCGCCCCGGAGGTTATCATTCGCCGATTACCACGGCGTCAGATCGTGCCAGGTATCGCTGACGGCATCGCCCACGGCCTTTCCGGCACCGACGACAGCGCTGGTGGCCGGGGACAGGACCGCCGCCCCCACGCGCCGTGCCTGCACGCCGACCGACATGGCACCGGCCCCGAGTCCGCGGAAGGCGTCGTCGATGGCACCGACCGTGCCCCCGAACTTGCCCCACGGGAGCCCGGTCGTGTAGATGCCGACGGCGACGCCGAACGCCGAGGTGAGGAACGCCTCGGAGGTGATGCCGTCGGTGAAGCCGTAGATGACGGTGCTGGCCACGCCCGTGATCAGCGAGACGCCGCCGAAGGCCCCGTAGAGGACCTCGCCGGCCGGCGGCGGGACCAGGAGACTGAGCGCCGCCGCGTATCCCGTCCAGGTGGAGATGGTGCCGAGCGTGTCGGCGGCGCCCCGCCACTCGTCCTTGTCGGCGCCGAGGAACGTGCCCGGTGACTTCGCCCCGTCGTTGTCGGCGTTGTCGGCCGGGTCGACGCCGTTCCGCTTGGCCGCCTCCGCAGCCTCCGCGGCCTTCCTGGCCGCTTCGATCTGTTCCTGCCTGCGCTTCTGGGCGACGATCTGCTTCGCCTCGGACGCGGCCGCCGCCGCCTCCTTCGCGTCCTTGCCCGCCTGCACCGCCGAGGCGGCGGCGGCGTTGGCCGACGCCTGGGCGTTGTTGGCCGACACCACCGCCGCGGCCGCGGCCGCGGTCGCCTGGTTGGCCGAGTAGTTGGCGTGCCGGGCGGCGGTGCGGGCGGTCAGAGCCGCGTTCTTCGCCTTGTCCGCGGAGGCCTGGGCCTCCTGTGCCGACTTCTCGGCGGCGTCCGCGTGGGCGTCGGCCTGCTGCTTGTAGACATCGGCCTGCTTGGCGGAGTTGGTGGCGGCCGTCGCCCATTTCTGCGCGTCGTCGGCCGCCTTGCGGGCCTCCGCGGCCACCTTCTGCGCGTAGGCCGCGTTGGTGACGGCGTCCTGGGCGAGCTTGGCGGCGTGGGCGAGCAGGGCCTGCATCGCCGCGATGTGGGCGGCGGCGTCCGCGTCGAGCTGCAGCATCCGCGGGTACACGGTGGTCACGAAGTTGCGGCGCATCCAGCTGGGGCCGTCGATCGCCACGGCCGCCGCCGTCTTGGTGTACGGCCCCGCGGAGTCGAGCGTGGAGAAGAGCGCCACGTTGTCGTCCTCGGCCAGCGCCGGCCCGTACTTGACGGCGAAGAAGTCGTGCACCGCCTTCGCCGAACCGTCGTTGAGGGCCTCGGTCGCCGCCTGCGTGACCATCCGGCCGGGGTTCTGGGCGAGGACCCGGAAGATCGCCGCGGTCTGCTCGTCCTTGGCCGCCTCGATCGCGCCGTTGGTGAGGAACCCCGCGGCGGCGCCCTCGTCCGGGGACGCCAGCGCCGCCTGGGCCGCGCTCGCCACGTTGGGCGAGGAGACCTGGGCGAGGAACAGAACGGTCTCGCGGTCGTCCTGCGACTGCGCGATGGTCCGGTCGGTGTCGATCCAGTTCAGCACCGACTCCTCACCGGCGGCGAGCGCGAACGACGCGGCCTCGCGGGTCCAGGTGCCGCACGAGGAGAGCAGACTGAGGCAGGCCTTGCGGCCCTGCTCGACGGCCTTCGCGCGGTCACCGGCCGCGAACGCCTTCTCCGCCTCCGCGATCAGGTCCAGCGTGGCCGAGTCCGTGGCCTGCTGCTGGGTCAGCTGGTTGCGGGACTTCTCCAGGTCCTCCTTCTCGAGCGCGGCGAGCTCGACGGCCTCCGCCTTGCCCTGTTCGGCGTACTCCTCGAGCTTCGCGAGTTCCGCCTCGCGCGCCTTCCTCTCCACCTCCTGGGCGTCGAGGACGGCCTTGACGGCGGCGTCGGCGGCCTGCTGGGCGTCGGCGGCCCAGGCGGTGCTCTTGTTGGCGAAGTCGACGGCCTTGCCCGCGGCCTTCACGGCCTCGTCGGCGGCGTCGGCCGCCTTGTCCGCGTGGTCGGCCGCGGAGTTGGCCGCGTCGCGAGCGGCCGCCGCGGCCACCGAAGCGGAGTTGGCCAGGGACTGCGCCGCGGAGGCGGCGCGGGTGGCGCGCGCCGCCTGCGCGTCCGCCTGCAGGGCCGCGGCACGGGCCGCGGCGGCCTCCGACTTGGCCACGCCGGCGGCACCGGCCGCGGTGGCGGAGGCGTTGGCGGCGGCCGCGGCATCACGTGCGGCGGCGGCCGCGGAGTTGCCGGCCGCGACCGACTGGTCGGAGGCGATCTTCGCCTGGCCCGCGGCCGCCGCGGCCGAACGGGCCTTGTCCGCGGCGTTGCGGGCCGCGATGGCCGCGTTCCTCGCCGCCGTCGTCTTGGCCGCGTCCTTGGACGCGGCCATGGCGGCCTGGTAGGCCGTGGAGGCGGCGCGCGCGGCCGTGGCCGCGGCGGAGGTCGCGGCGTGGGCGGCCCAGGCGGCCTTGCGGGCCGCGGTCTGTGCCGCGTAGGAGGCGGAGATGGCGGTGGCCGCGGCATTGGCCGCGCCCTTGGCGGCACTGGCCGCCTTGCGCGCGGCGGCCGCGGACTTGGCCACGTCCTCCTTTGCGGCCTGGGCCTCGGCCGCGGCCTCCTGTGCGGCCGCCTTGGCCTTGGCTGCGGCCTCCTTCGCCTTGTCCGACTCCTCCTTCGCCTTCTCCGTCGACAACTGGGCGCGCTTCGACTGCCGTTCGGTGACGGCGACGAGCTGCTCGATGGTCGCGGCCTCGTCGTCGCGGGCCCGGGCGATGTTCTGCCCGGTCTCCAGGAACCAGCGGATGGCGTCCGCGCTGCCGTCGTCCAGGGCGCGCTGCGCGTACTTCGTCAGCTCGGGCCCGGCACCGCTGAGGATCTTGAAGACCTCGGCGGTCTCGTCCGAGAGACGCGCGCTGAACTGCGTGTCGGTGATGAACTTCAGCAGGGCTTCGCCGGAGCCGTCGTTCAGCGCGGTGTCGGCGGCGGCCTGCACGCCCCTGCCGCCCTGCGCCCTCAGCATGAAGGTGAGGGCGCTCATGTCCTCCACCTGGGCCGCCTTGTACCCACCGGCGAGGAAGGCCTCGATCTCGGCGTCCCCGCCGGTCAGAGCGCGGGTGACCGCGGCGGTGGTGCCCTTGCCGGCGAGGGCGAGCGACCTGAAGAGGGCGACGCGGTTGTCCTCGGCGACGGTGGCGGGCAGCGTCGTGGCGACGAACTCCTCCACCTCGGCGTCGGTGCCGACGAGCGCGGCGGCAGCGGCCGCCCGGGTCGCCTTGCCGCCGGTCTGCCACGCGGTCAGGGCCCTGGCACGGGCCGTGTCCGGCAGCGACGGCAGGTTGGGGGCATCGCCCGTGTCGGCTGTTGCGGCGAAGACCCGGGCGGTGGTGACGAGGGGGAGGGCCGCGGCTGCCGTCGTGACGGCGGCCACGTTCAAGACCCGGCGTCTGCTCCAGTACGTCGTGTTCAAAGTCCTACTCCCGATCGGTCGACAGCCGACGGCGGCGCCACGGCGGGGCGTGGGGGCCTCCGACAGCGGAAGATGAAGACGAGGAAATGCGGAACTGATCTGAGACCGCGGCGGGTCGACGGGCCGGCTGCGCCCTGGACGGCGGGTGGTGGGGGTTGTCGGGCCGGTCTCGGGCGACGGGCCGCCGCGGGCACCGGCCGGGTCCCTGCCGCCTCCGGCGCAGGGGTGGGCCCGGCACTGCCGGTGGTGACGTCGTCGGCCCGGGCGTCGCGGTCGGCCCCGGTGCCGCGGCAGGGGCTTCGGGCGGTGCGGCAGGGCTACTTGCTGGTGTAGATCTCCACGAGCATGTGGTCACGGCCGTCGTTCTCGACGGACTCGCCCACCGAGGTGAGGGCACCCGCCGGGACCGTGTAGTGCGACTCGTCGTCGTCGGCGGTCATCGTCACGTCGGCCGTCTGGTCGGCGGCGCCCCTGATGCCGTAGACGGCGGGGATCTCCAGGCTGAGGTAGCCGCTGTCCCCGGTGACCCGGAAGCAGATGTGGTCCGTGCGGTAGTGCGCCCAGATCTCCAGCAGGCCGGCCTCGCTGCCGCACTCGGCCAGCACGATGTGCCCGTCGCCCCGCTTGAGGACGATGTTCTTCTCCTGCTTGATCTTGTCGGCGCCGGGGTAGTTGAAGTCCTCGACGGCGTAGCCGGGGGCCTCGTCGGCGACGGTGGTGGCCGCGGGCGGCGTCGGCCCGGCCGACGAGGACGAAGCGGCGGACCAGGCCGCGACGACGGCCGCGGCCAGACACGCGACCGCACCGGTACGAGTGATACGTCTCAACCTATTTCCTCACTGGGCAGGCAGCCCTGAGGGGTGAGCGGATCCTCGTGCGCGGAGCCGGCGCACCCCCCGAGCCGCGCCGATGTCGTTCCCAACTCCCCGTATACAAACAACAGTTCGCGCACATGTCTACTGAATCAAAACGGGTGATCACGAGACTTGGCGGGCGAACCGGTGCTCCGCGCCGCTCAATACCGAGAGGCAGGACTCCGCTTCACGCCCCGTACCGCTCCCGCAATTCGATCTTGCGCACCTTCCCCGAGACGGTCATCGGGAAGGCGTCCAGGTTCTGCACCCGGCTCGGCACCTTGAAGTGGGCCAACTGCCCGTCGCAGTAGGCGCGCAGTTCCTCGAGGGTCAGCGGTTCGGCGGGGTCGCGCGGGATCACGCAGGCGAGGACCTCCTCGCCGTAGCGCTCGTGCGGCACGCCGACGACCTGGACGTCCGCGATACCCGGGTGTCCGTAGAGGAACTCCTCGACCTCGCGCGGGTAGATGTTCTCCCCGCCCCGGATGATCATGTCCTTGATGCGGCCGACGATCTCCACGTAGCCGTCCTCGCGCATCACCGCGAGGTCCCCGGTGTGCATCCAGCGGCCCTGGTCGATCGCCTCCGCGGTCTTCTCCGGCTCGTCCCAGTAGCCGAGCATCACGCTGTAGCCGCGGGTGCGCAGCTCGCCGGCCTCGCCGCGGGGCACGGTCACGCCGGTCACCGGGTCGACGACCTTCACCTCGAGGTGCGGCAGCACCCGGCCGACGGTGCCGGTGCGGTGTTCGAGGTCGTCGTCCATGCGGGTCTGCAGGGAGACCGGGGAGGTCTCGGTCATGCCGTAGCAGATGGAGACCTCCTCCATGTGCATCTCGGCGACCACCCGCTTCATCACCTCCACCGGACAGGGCGATCCCGCCATGATGCCGGTGCGCAGCGAGGAGAGGTCGTAGGAGGCGAAGCCGGGGAGGTTCAGCTCCGCGATGAACATGGTGGGGACGCCGTACAGGGACGTGCACCGCTCCTGCTGGACCGCCGCGAGCGTCGCCGCCGGCTCGAAGGAGGGGGCGGGGATGACGATGCAGGCGCCGTGGGAGGTGGCGCCCAGGTTGCCCATGACCATGCCGAAGCAGTGGTAGAAGGGGACGGGCAGGCAGACCCGGTCCTGCTCCGTGTAGCCGACCGTACGTCCCACCCAGTAGCCGTTGTTGAGGATGTTGTGGTGGGAGAGGGTGGCGCCCTTGGGGAAGCCCGTCGTGCCCGAGGTGTACTGGATGTTGACCGGGTCGTCGCAGCTCAGCCCGGCGGCGATCCGCTCGACCCGCTCGGGCGGCACGGAGGCGGCGCCCGCGGTCAGCGCGTCCCAGGACGGGTCGCCGATGTAGACGGTCTCCCGCAGCGCGGGGCACCTGCCGCGGACCTCGTCCACGATCGCCCGGTAGTCGCTGCTCCGGTGGGCCAGGGAGGCGATCAGCACGCTGATGCCGGACTGGTTGAGCACGTACTCCAGCTCGTGCGCGCGATAGGCCGGGTTGACGTTCACCATGACGACGCCGATGCGGGCCGTGGCGTACTGGACGAGGACCCACTCGGGGCAGTTGACCGCCCAGATGCCGACCCGGTCGCCCTTGGCGACACCCTTCGCCAGCAGTCCGCGCGCCACCTCGTCGACGGCGGCGCCGAACTCGGCGTACGTCCAGCGCCGGCCGGACGGCACGTCGACCAGGGCCTCGCGGTCGGGGTGGGCGGCGATCGTCCGGGCGAGGTCGGCCCCGATGGTGTCGCCCAGCAGGGGGGTGTCGCTGGTGCCGTGGGCGTAGGAGAGCGCGGTCACCGGAAGTCCTCCTCGCGGTACTCGTCCTGCGAGCCCGCCGCGGTGGCCTCGCGCAGCTCGATGCGGCGGATCTTGCCGGACACGGTCTTGGGCAGCTCGCCGAACTCCAGGCGGCGGATGCGCTTGTAGGGGGCGAGGACCTCGCGGGAGTGCTCGAAGAGGACCTTCGCGGTGTCCGGGCCCGGCTCCCAGCCCGCCGCCAGGACGACGTACGCCTTGGGCACCGCGAGCCGCAGTTCGTCGGGGGCCGGCACGACCGCCGCCTCGGCGACCGCCTCGTGCTCCAGCAGGGCGCTCTCCAGCTCGAAGGGACTGATCTTGTAGTCGCTGGCCTTGAACACGTCGTCGGCCCGGCCCACGTAGGTGAGGTATCCGTCGGCGTCCCGGGCGCCGATGTCGCCGGTGCGGTAGTAGCCGCCGGCCATGGCCTCGGCGGTGCGGTCGGGGTCGCCGTGGTAGCCGGTCATCAGGCCGACGGGGTTCTCCGACAGGTCGAGCGCGATCTCGCCCTCGTCGGCGCCGGG
Organism: Streptomyces sp. NPDC127100; assembly: GCF_042724095.1. Taxonomy (NCBI): domain Bacteria; kingdom Bacillati; phylum Actinomycetota; class Actinomycetes; order Kitasatosporales; family Streptomycetaceae; genus Streptomyces; species Streptomyces sp. NPDC127100. The sequence goes on along the minus strand of NZ_JBHXFL010000009.1, from coordinate 114,233 downwards.
GGCGCCGGTGACCGGGTCGAGGAGTTCGACGCGGTAGCCGGGGCTGGGGCGGCCCATGGAACCGGTCTTCAGCACCTGTCCCGGGCTGTTGGACACCTGGACCGCGGTCTCGGTCTGGCCGAAGCCGTCCCGGATGGTCACGCCCCAGGCCCGGCGGACCTGCTCGATGACCTCCGGGTTCAGCGGCTCCCCGGCGGCGACGACCTCGCGCGGCGGGGTGGCGAGCTGCGACAGGTCGGCCTGGATGAGCATGCGCCACACCGTCGGCGGCGCGCAGAAGGTCGTCACCCCGGCCCGGTCCATCTCGGCCATCAGCCGGGCCGCGTCGAAGCGGGTGTAGTTGTGCAGGAAGACGGTCGCCTCGGCGTTCCACGGCGCGAACAGGTTCGACCAGGCGTGCTTGGCCCAGCCGGGCGAGGAGATGTTGAGGTGCACGTCGCCCGGCTTCAGGCCGACCCAGTACATCGTCGCCAAGTGCCCGACGGGGTAGGACACGTGGGTGTGCTCGACCAGTTTGGGGCGGGCGGTCGTGCCCGAGGTGAAGTACAGCATCAGCGGGTCGTCGGCGGCGGTGGGACCGTCCGCGACGAAGCCGGCGGGGGCCGCGGAGGCGTCCTCGTACGACTGCCAGCCGGCCCGGTCCGTGCCGCCGACCGCGATGCGCGTGTAGTCGCCGGGCACGTCGTCGAACTTGCCGGTGTCCCCGGCCCGGGCGACGACGTGCCGCACCCGGCCGCGGTCGACCCGGTCGCGCAGGTCGGCCGGGCCCAGCAGCGTGGTCGCGGGGATGACCACGGCGCGCAGCTTCATCGCCGCCAGGGCCGTCTCCCACAGCTCGACCTGGTTGCCGAGCATGACGAGGATGCGGTCCTCCGGGCGGACGCCGCGCTCGCGCAGCCAGTTCGCCACGCGGTCGGAACGGGCGGACATCTCCGCGAAGGAGACGCGGACCTCGGAGCCGTCCTCCTCCACGATGTGCAGCGCCGTGCGTTCGTTGCCCTCGGCGATGACGTCGAACCAGTCCAGCGCCCAGTTGAAGTTCTCGGGCCGGGGCCAGGTGAAGCCCTCGTAGGCGGTGGCGTAGTCCGCACGGTGTTCCAGCAGGAAGTCGCGTGCGCTGCGGAACAGCTCGGTCGCCGTCGTCATCTGTCCTCCTCGGTGCCGGACCATTGCCGGGCGGCTCTCTGCCATCGTGTAATCCGTGATGCAGGTCTCACTACCCCCGAACGGGGGTGTGCGCGACGGAACGGGCCGCGAAGGAGTGAGCGCAGTGGCGGTGGACGCGGCTGACGGGGTGGAGATCCGCGGTGCCCTGGTGCGGCTGCGGCGCACCACCGGGTTGCCGGTCGCCTTCGGCGGACTGGTGGAGTCCGGCCGGCGGCAGGTGCGCATCAGTGAGCTCAGCGGCACCGCGACGGCCGCGCTCAGCGCGCTCGCGGTGACCTCCGGCAACGGGCTGGGCGGCAAGGCGGTCGCGTTCGCCCGGCCGTGCGCCGTGACCGACTACTCCGTCTCCCGGCAGATCAGCCACGAGTACGACCTTCCCGTCGCAGCCGAGGGCCTGCGGTCGGTGGTGGCGGTGCCGGTGGTGGTGCGGCGCCGGGTGCGCGGCGTGCTGTACGGCGCCCTGCGCGCGGCCCAGCCGCTGGGCGACCGGACGCTGGGCGCGGCCGTGGAGGCGGCCCGCGACGTGGAGCAGGCGCTGCTGCTGCGGGACGAGGCGGGCGAGCTGCTGGCGGCGGCCCGGCCGGAGCCGGCGCCGGATCCGGCGGGGTCCGCGGCGTGGGAGCGGGTGCGGGAGGCGCACGCGGCGCTGCGGACGCTGGCGCCGAGGATCGCGGACCCCGGGCTGCGGGACGAACTGCTGCGGGCCTGCGGGATGCTGGCCGCGGGGGCGGGCCCCGCCGGCGGGGTGCGGCCGGCTCCGCGCGAGGTGGACGTGCTGGCGTGCGTGGCCGCCGGGGCGACGAACGCGGCGGCGGCGGAGCGGCTGGGGGTGGGCGCGGAGACGGTGAAGGGGTATCTGCGGTCGGCCATGCGCAAGCTGGGCGCGCGCACCCGCGGCGAGGCGGTCGCGGCGGCCCGGCGGGCGGGGTGGCTGCCGTAGCCGTCCGGCGGTCGCGGGTGGGGCGTGCGGGCCGCGTGCGTGGTCGTGCGGGTCCGGTCCGTGGCCGTACGCGCGGCCGGGCGGGTGCGGGTTCGTCGTGGCTGGTCGCGCAGTTCCCCGCGCCCCTTGGGGGCTGGTGCGGGGGCCCGGAAGAGGTCGCGGCGGGTTCCGGTGGCCCCTGGGGGGCTGGTGCGGGCGCCTGGAAGAGGTCGCCCGGGTTCCGGTGTCCCTGCGTCGCCCGGGGCCCGGTGCTCCCAGGCGGCCGGTGCGGGCTTCCGGGGGAGGTGGTGGGTGGTGGGACCGGTGGGCTTTCCGGGGGGCTTTGTATTCTGTGTTCACCGCCTTGTTATTTCCCTCACCTCCTCGCCCTCCCGTTATTCATTGCCCCGATGCCTAATATTGGCCCGGACACGACACGCGGAGGGGAGCGGTCACCGTGGAACGGGACTTCACGGAGCCTGCCGGGTGCCGCTCCGACCTGGTCATCGGCCGGGAGGAACCCTTCGGCGCGGCCCGTGAGCAGCTCGCCCGAGGGGGCAGTGTGCTCCTGCACGGCCCCGCCGGAATTGGAAAGTCGGCCGTACTGCGGACACTGGCCGCCGAATACGGCCGCTCCGCACGCACCGTCTTGCGCTGCTCGGCCACGGAGTCCGAATCCCATCTTCCCTTCCTGGCCCTCGCCGACCTCCTCGGCCCGGTACTGGACGAGGTGTCCGGCGCCCTGCCCGCCGCGCAGCGCACCGCGCTGGAGTCGGCCCTCACCGGCCGCGGCGAGTCCACGCTCCAGCGCGACGGGCTCGCGCTGCGCCTGGCCGTGCTGTCCGCGCTGCGCGCCCTCGCGGCCGAGGGCCCCGTCCTGATCGTCGCCGACGACCTGCAGTGGCTGGATCCGGCCAGCACCGAACTGCTCGGCTTCGCCGCCCGCCGTCTGGGCGACACCCCGGTGCGGCTGCTGTGCGCGGTGCGGACCGACGGGCAGGAGTACGACCGTCACCTGCGGGCCTCCCCGCCGGACACCCTCGCGGTACGCCTCGAACCGCTGACCCGCGCCCAGGTGTCGGCGCTGCTCGACCAGCGCGGTTACTCCGGCCTGCCCCGTTCCACGGTCCGCGACATCCACCGCACCAGCGGCGGCAACCCGCTGTTCGCGCTGGAACTGGGCCGCGCCCTGGCCGAGAGCCCCACCCCGCCCCGGCCGGGCGAGCCGCTGCCGGTGCCGACCTCGCTGCGCGCGCTGGTGCTCAGCCGCCTGGACATGCTGTCGGACGAGGCCCGCCGCACCCTGCTGGTGGCCAGCGCGGGTGCCCGGCCCACCCCGGCCCTGCTGCACGCGGCCGGCCGGGCCGACGCCGAGGCCGAGACCGCCCAGGCGGCCGCGCTGGGCCTGCTGGCGACCGACCCGGAGGGTCCGACCGTACGGTTCGCGCATCCGCTGATCTCGGCCGCGCTGTACGCCGAGGCGCCGGCGCCGGACCGGCGGGCCGCGCACGCCGCGCTGTCCACGGCGGCGTCCGACCCGATCGAGCGCGCCCGGCACCTGGCCCTGGCGACGACCGGTACCGACCCGGAGGTGGCCGCGCGGCTCGCGGAGGCCGCCGCGCTGGCCCGGGACCGCGGCGCGCCGTCGGTGGCCGCCTCGCTGGGGCTGCTGGCGGCCCGGCACACCCCGCCGGACGGGGAGCCGGGGCCGGACGAACGGCGGCTCCAGGCGGCCGAGGACGCGATCACCGCGGGCGAGGTGGACCTCGCCCGGGACGTCGCCCGCGAGGTGCTGACCCGGGCCACCGCGCCGGGCGAGCGCGTGCGGGCCTGGATGGTGGTCATCGAGGCGGCCGGGCAGGCCATCGGCGACGTCGACGTCGTCTTCCCGCAGGCCCTCGCCGACGCGGGCGACGACCCGCGGCTGCTGGCCCTGGTCCACTACCAGCTCGCCTGGCGCGGCCTGGTGGTGCAGGGCGACTTCGCCCAGGGCCGGGAGGAGGCGGCGCACGCGGCCCGGCTGGCGGCGCGGGCCGGGGACCGGAGCACCGAGCTGCTCGCGCTCGCGTTCCAGGCCCAGGCCGAGACCCTGATGGGGCATCCGGACGCGCCCACGACCATCGAGCGGGCGCGGCAGGAGCCGCAGGACCCGAGGGTGGCGTGCCACCACAACGGGGCGGGCTCGACCCGGTTCCGCTGGCTGGTGATGAGCGACCGGCTGACCGAGGCGCGGACCACCGCCACCGGGCTGCTGCGCGAGGTGCGGCGGCGCGGCATGGCCGAGAGCGAGCTGCACTACCTGCGCTTCCTCTCCGAGACGGAACTGCACGCCGGGCACTGCGGCCGGTCCCTGGAACTGGCCCGGGAGAGCCTGACGCTGGCGCGGGACGCGGGCATCGGCGAGGCCGCCGGGGCGATGCAGGCGGCGCTCGCGGAGGCCGCGGGCGGGGACGTGGAGCGTGCGCTGACGCTGGCCCGGGAGGCGGTCCGGCGGGCCGAGGAGGACGGCGACGCCGTGTACCTCTCGCGCGCGCTGGCCGTGCTCGGCCACGCCCACCTGGTGGTGGGCGACGCCCCGGCGGCCGTCGACGCGCTGCGCCGGGTACGGGAGCTGGAGGCCGGCGCGGGCATCACCGACCCGGCGCGCGGCCGGTGGCAGGGCGATCTCGCGGAGGCGCTGGTCCGGACCGGGCAGCCGGCCGAGGCGCAGGAGGTCATCGAGGTCACGCGGGCGCACGCGCTGCGGCTGGGCCGCGGGAGCGTCCTGGCCGTGCTGGACCGGGCGGAGGCCCGGCTGCGGGCGGCGCGGGGCGAACACCGCTCGGCTGTCGCGCGGTTGGTGTCGGCACGGGACCGGCTCGGCGAGCTCGGCTTCGGACTGGAGGAGGCACGGGCGGCGTTCGCCCTGGCGGAGCTGCGGGCGGACGGGCCGGGGCAGGCGTCGTACGACGAGGCGGCGCGGCTCTTCCGGCGCTGCCGTGCGCTGCCCTGGCTGCGGCAGGTGGAGGCGGCCGTCGCGGCGCGGGCGGCCGCGGCCGAACCGGCACCCGCGCGGCCCGCCGCCGCCCCCGACTGCCTGGCGGGTCTGGCCGCGATGGAGCGTCAGGTGGCGTCGCTCGTCATGGAGGGGGCCACCAACCGGGAGATCGCCGCCCGCCTGTTCGTCAGTGTCAAGACGGTGGAGGCGACGCTCACCCGGGTCTACCGCAAGCTCGGGATCCGGTCCCGGGTCGACATCGTCAGGCTGGCGGCGGGCCGGAAGGCCTAGCCGGCCGGCCGTCGGAGGCCGGGGCGGGCTCAGGCGCGGGCGGCGTCCGAGCGGAGGAAACCGAGGGTGAGCGCCACCACCTGGTCGGGGAACTGGTCGTGCGGGTAGTGCCCGGCGCCCTCGATCATCTCGAGCCGGCCGAGGCCGGGCGGCAGGGCGTCGACGATCGCCGAGCCCTCGGCGTGCGGGTCGGCCCAGTCGGGGTCGAGCGTGCCCATCACGATCAGGACCGGGCACCGGACGTCGGCGAGCCGCGCCCCCGCGTCGACCGGGGCGCTGCGGCCCATGGCCTGCATGGCCTTCATACGGGCCGGTTCGCGCAGCGAGGCGTCGAAACGGCCGAGGCGCTCGGTCCAGTCGGCCGGCTTGACGCCGGGGTAGGCCTCGTCGAGGTATGAGCGCCAGAGCGGCAGGCTGCCGAGCGCACCCGCGCCGAGCAGCCGCAGCATGCCCCGCCTGAAGCGCCGTACCCGCAGGTCGCCGAGGCGGATCGACTGCTTGCGGGTGAACGGCGCGAGCTCGACGACGGCGGTGACCAGTGAGGGCTCCTGTGCGGCGGCGATGGTGGCGGCGCCGCCGGAGACCGAGTGGCCGACGACGACGGCCGGCCCGCCCAGGTGGCGGATCACGGCGAGCAGGTCGCCGGCGATGTCGGTGCGGCTCCAGGCCGGCCAGTCGGTGCTGGACTCGCCGCAGCCGCGCAGGTCGACCGCGGCGACCCGGTGGCCCGCCGCCACCAGGGCGGGCATCACGGCACGGTAGGCGGCACGGCTGTCGCCCACGCCGTGGGCGAGGACGATCAGGGGCCCGGTCCCCGCCACCTCGTATGCGAGCGTGCCGCCGTCGACGGCAAGGTACTCGGTCATGACATCCCCCGGTTTCCGAATGGCTAACGTTGTTAGCTAGAAGCTAATGCCGTTAGCCGGTCGCTGTCAAGCAGAACCGGTCCGCCCCGCGGCACGTCCGTGGAGGAGACCGGTGCCGAGGCCGGGACGGCGGGTTTGACGGGGACTCACCGAGGGTTATCCCTGCCCGACTCCCCTAGGGGCTTCCCTCATTGGGCGGCCGGTGCCGCCGGTTCTAGCGTGAGGGCGTGCCGCTCGCCCGGGCATACGGGGGTCTGTCCCGAGACCCCCGTGCTCCCCCCACGCCCGTGCGACCCCCCACCGGCAACCTGAGGAGACTCATGTTCGAGCTCACTCGCGCAAGATCGGTCACCGCCGCCCTGGCCACCGCGGCCGCCGCCGCGACCGCGCTGCTGACCGCCCCCGCCGCCGGCGCCGCACCCCAGCCGGTCGTCGGCGGCACGACCACCACGACCGCCGCGTACCCGTTCGTCATGCAGATCACCGACGCCTCCCAGGACCAGTTCTGCGGCGGCACCCTCGTCTCCCCCACCAAGGTGGTCACGGCCGCCCACTGCATGACCGGCGAGACCACCCGCAGCGTGCGCGTCGTCGGCGGGCGCACCTACCTCAACGGCACCGACGGCACGGTCGCCCGGGTCAGCCGGATCTGGGTGAACCCGGGGTACACCGACGCCACCGACGGCGACGACGTGGCCGTGCTGACCCTGTCGACGCCGATGCCGTACACACCGGCGACGTACGTCTCCTCCTCGGACACCTCCGTCTACGCGGCCGGCACCGGCGCCCGCGTCCTCGGCTGGGGGACGACCCGGGAGAACGGCGGCTCCTCCAACCAGCTGCGGACCGCGACCGTGCCGGTCGTGTCCGACAGCGGCTGCCGCACCTCCTACGGCTCCGACTTCGTCGCGAGCGACATGGTCTGCGCCGGATACACCTCCGGCGGCGTGGACACCTGCCAGGGCGACAGCGGCGGTCCCCTCCTCGTGGGGGGCGTCCTGGCAGGGATTACTTCCTGGGGCGAGGGCTGCGCCCGAGCCGGTTACCCGGGGGTCTACACCCGGCTGACCACCTTCTCGGACCTGGTGACCGCGCAGGTCACCTCGTAGCCCCGCCCCAGCAGGACTCCTGAGCATCCCTCAGGTGCAAGACCGGGGGGCGTTGCGAGCCACCACGAGCGGCCCGCAGCGCCCCCTCTCCATGCCCGCCGGACGGCGCCCCCGGTCAGCCGCGCACGGTCCCGAACCGGATGTCGTGACCCTCCCCGGGGTGCATGACCGCCAGCATCCGCGTTCCCTCCTCCAGGACCTCGTCCCGCCGGGCTGCCGTGAGCCGGTCGAACGCCTCGACGACGAGGGCGCCGTCCTCGAGCTTCCACAGTCCGGCCACGAAGCCGTCGACGAGCAGGGTGCGGTACGCCATGTTCCCCCGCCAGGTACGGCCCTTGTGCTCCGGCGGGACCACGCGGGAGCGGTCGGCGTGGGAGAGGAGCAGGTTGTCGAACTCGGGCAGGAAGCGCGGCGGGGCCGGGGTGTCCGGGCCGGGGCGCGGCGCGTCGGGCAGGTCGAACAGCTCGGTGCCGTCCGGGTCCCGGAAGGTGACGAGCCCGGGACGGAGCCGCTCGAAGACGTCCCGCAGCCGGGTCAGACCGGCCCACACCTGCATGTCCTTCACGGACGCCGGGCCGAAGGCGGCGAGGTAGCGCAGCACGGTGTCGTCCGGGGCCGGCACCGGGCGTGCGGGGCGCCCGAGCCAGTGCTCGGCGGTGGTGAGCGTGACCTGGCCGCTGCGGCCCCACAGTCCGCGCGGGGTCACCTGCACGAGCGGCAGCCGGCAGCGCGCCGCGACGGACAGGGCCTGCGGGTCGGCGTCGGGCCACTCGGCGAGCAGCGCCTGCCGCAGCTCCCCCATGGTGCGCGGTTCGGCCTCCACCAGCTCGCGTGCGACGACGGCGAGCCGGTCCAGGTCGACTCCCGCCAGCCCCTTGCGGAAGGTCCGCAGCTCGCGGTCCCGGGCCGCCTGCACCAGGGGACGCAGGGTCAGGGCGTCGTCGGCGGTGTGGGTGTGGATGGTCGAGCGCAGGGTGACGATGCGGACGACCCGGCGGTCGGCCATCGGCGCGGCCAGGTCCCCGGGGCGGAAGCCGTCCAGGCGGGCGGCGAGCGCGTAGTACGGGGGCTTCACGTTCTGGGCCTGGAGGCCGACGAGGTGCGCGACCGCGTCCTCGGCGGACATCGGCGCGCGGCGCAGCAGGAGCTGCCGGGCGAGCGTCGCGCGGTTGAGCGCGCGGATGCCGAGCACGGGGGCCGTCGTGGATGCCTTGGACGTCATGCCCGCACCGTAGCGTCCCAGGCGGTCAGCATCTGTCCTAGATGCCGGAGGGAAGTGGGGCGAACGGGGGACCCGGCGGTTGTCCTCCGGCCGGCCGGGCACCCGGGGCCACTGTGCAGGGACTGGGCGGACACGACGGACCGGACGGACGCGGCGCACGCGAGGGCCCCGGGGGCCGGGGCGGGCCGGGACGGGTGCTGGTGACCGGGTGGTTCAGCTTCCTGGACGGGGAGGCGACCGCCGGGGACGTCCTGGCGCTGCACCGGGTCGAGGAGGTGCTGCGGGACGCGGGACTCCCTCACGACGTCGTATGGAGCCCCGGGTTCCGGGCGGACGCGCGGCACTTCGCCGACGTGGACCCGGCGGCCTACTCCCAGCTGGTGTTCGTGTGCGGGCCGGCGCACGGGCCGCAGGTCGAGGAACTGCACCGGCGGTTCGCGCACTGCGTGCGGATCGCGGTGGGCGTCTCCGTCGTGGACCCCGGCTCCCCGGCCGTCACCGGCTTCCACCGCGTCCTCGCCCGGGACGCCGCCGGCCGCGAGCCGACCCTCGACCTCGCGGCCCGCGCCCCCGCCCTGCCCGCCCGTCCCGTCGTCGGGGTGGTGCTCACGCACGGGCAGCACGAGTACGGGCCCCAGCGGCGGCACGACCAGGTCGCCGCGGGCGTGACCCGCTGGCTGTCGGCACGTGACTGCGCGCGCCTGGAACTGGAGACCCGTCTGGACGCGCACGACTGGCGGCTGTGCGGCACACCGGCCCAGCTGGAGGCCGTCCTGTCCCGGCTCGACCTGGTCGTCACCGACCGGCTGCACGGGCTGGTGCTGGCGCTGCGGGCCGGGACGCCGGCGCTCGCGGTGGATCCGGTCGCGGGCGGCGCGAAGGTGACGGCGCAGGCCCGGGCCTGCGGCTGGCCCGCGCTGGTGGCCGCCGAACGGCTGGGGGCGGACGTGCTGGACCGCTGGTGGCAGTGGTGCCTCACCGACGGGCGGGAGGCCGCCCGGCGGATCGGCGCCGGATTCCGGGCGGACGCGCGACCGGACGGCGCCGACGGTCTCGTGGCGGCACTGGGAGTGCGGCCGGCCGATTGACCCCGGCGCCGAGGGGCACCCGGTGACGGTCGGTCCGCGCCCAGGAGGAATCATCGTGACCATCGGCCGGCTCCCCGATCACGAACAGCGCATACTCGACGAGGTCGAACGGGCCCTGCGCCGCGACCGCCGGCTCGACCGGCGGCTGCGCACCCTGCGGCTGCGCCGCGGTCCCGACCTCACGCGCCTGGCGTCCTACCGTCCGCGCACCCTGACGGTCTTCCTGCTGCTCGCCCTCTCCGTGACCCTCATGGTGACCGGCGTCGTCACCTCCGAACCCGCCGTGATCTGGGCGTTCGCCGCCGTGTGGCCGCTCGCGCTGTTCGCGGTGCTCCGGCGGCTGCTCCGGTGTTCGCACGGCTGACGCCGGCGTCCGGGCTTCCCGTACGGCGCCGCACGCGCAACCGGCCTCCCGTCCCCTCGGCGGGGGCCGGGTGCGCGTGGTCCTCAGCCCGTGTAACTGCGCGCCGTCGACGCGCGCTGGGCCGGCTCCAGGGCGCGCAGGCGCGCCTCCACCTCGGCGGGCAGCACCCGGCGTTCGCGCAGGACCCACGGCAGGGCGGCCGCCGCCTCGGCGAAGGCCCGCAGCGACGCGGTGTCGCGCGGGACGGTCCGGGCCAGGTGCAGGGTGCGGCGCAGGGCGTGTCCGGCCGGGCGGCGCAGCCAGGTGAACCACAGGGTGTTGCGGATGCCGTGCGCCCGCCGGAGCGTCGAGTCCCGCACCTCGGACGGTCGGTGATGGATCGTCAGGTCGTCGTCGTACGTCAGCCACCAGCCGTCGGCGGCCAGGTCGGCGGCGAGGAGCTCCTCCTCGCCGCCCAGCCACAGGCGGGGGTGGAAGCCGCCCGCGGCGCGGAAGGCGTCGGTGCGCAGGACGGTCGCCGCGGCCAGGAAGGAGCCGAGCGCCGGTCCCGGGAGCCAGTCCGGGCGGGGCACGGGCGAGTCGCGCAGCTCCCTGACGATCGGGTCCTCGGTGCCCTCCGGCTCGACGACGATGCGGGCGGTGACCGAGCCGACCGCGGGGTACCGGTCGAGCAGGTCGGCGGCCCCGGACAGCGAGCCCGGCGCCCACCAGGAGTCGTCGTCGCAGAAGGCCACGTAGGGGGTGCGGACCCGGCCGACCGCGAGGTTGCGGCCGACGGCGCCGAGGTTGCGGCCGGGGCGCAGCAGCCGTACCTCGGGGTGGTGGCGGGCGACGGCGGCGGCCGTGCCGTCGGTGGAGGCGTTGTCGGTGACGATCACCGGCGGCTTCTCCGGCAGTTCGGCGAGGCGGTCCAGGGTGTGCAGGAGTTCGGGACACCGGTTGTGGGTGATGACGACGACGGTCGTGCGGGGGTCCGTCATGAGGTCGCTCCGTCAAGGAGGCGGGCGCCCCGTTCCACGTGCGGGGGCAGGGGTCTGCGGGCGCGCAGTGCGGAGGGCAGGCGGGTGAGCGTCTCGCGCAGCGCCCGGCGGGCGTGCGGGTCGCGGCGGGCATCGGCGGCGAGGGCACGGGTGCGGGCCAGGGCGTGCGGCAGGGGCCGGCGCAGCCAGGCGGTGAGGACTTCGTTGCGCCGGACGACGACGGGGCGGCCGGTGCGCGGGCCGGGGTCCGGGTGGTGGTGGGCGACCACCTCGGGGCAGTGCGTTACGCCCCAGCCGCGGGCGGCGAGGTCGTAGGCGAGGAGGGTCTCCTCGGCGCCGAAGAACAGCAGGGGGTGGTAGCCGCCCGCGTCGAGATAGGCCTCGCGGCGGGCGACGGCGGCGCAGCCGAGGAAGCCGAGCACCTGGGTGCCGGGCAGGTCGGCGGCCCGGCCGAGCGGGGAGCCGGCGAGCACGTCGTCGAGCGGGTCGGGGTCCTCGGCGGGGCCGACGAGGGTGCGGGCGGAGAGCAGGCCGAGCCGCGGATGCTCGTCGAACAGGCGGGCCGCGGTGCCGAGGGCGCCGGGCGCCCACCAGGAGTCGTCGTCGCTGAACGCCACGTACGGCGTGTCGAGCGCGCGGACGGCGTGGGTGCGGGCGAGGGCGCCGCGGTTGAGGGGCAGCGCGAGGACGCGGACCCGCGGGAAGTCGCGGGCGAGCATCGCGCGGGTGTCGTCGGTGGAGGCGTTGTCGGCGACCAGCACCTCGGGCCGCTCGGGGAGCGCGAGCAGGTGGCGCAGGGTGACGGCGAGGCTCGCGGAGCGGTTGCGGGTGGCGATGACGACGCCGACGGGAGCGTGCCTCGCGGGGTCGGTGTGCGGCCGTTCCCGGGTGCCCGTGGCGGCCCGGCCGGCGTCCCGCCGCGCCGTGCGGCCGGCGTCCCGGTCCGCGCCGTGGCCGGCGCCGTCGTCCGGCGCGTGGCCGGTGCCGCGGTGGGTGCCGTGGTTCATGGTGCCTCGCAGAGGGGGTCCAGGGCGTCGAGCGCCTCGAGGACTTCGTCGGTGCCGATCCGCAGCAGCGCGGGGTCGGTCTCGTGGCCGTGCGGGTCGCCGTCCGGACCGGGGTGCCACAGGGCGCGGTGGCGGAAGTGGTCCGGCGGGCCCCAGCGGCTGGGCGGGACGGGGCCGAAGAGCGTGACGGAGGGTACGGCGTGGGCGACGGCGAGGTGGGCGACGCCGGTGTCGCCGCTGACCACGGCGCGGGCGGCGGCCAGCAGGGCGGAGAGCCGGTCGAGGGGCAGGCCGCCGGCGAAGACGTCCGCGTCGGGCAGGTCGGCGAGCTTGGCGAGGCGGGCCACGAGGTCGCCCTCGTCGGCTCCTCCGGTGACCACGACCCGACGGCCGCGGGCCCGCAGCGCCTCGGCGACGGCGGCGAACCGCTCGACGGGCCAGCACCGGGAGGGGGCGCCGGCGCCGGGGTGCAGGACGGTCGCGCCGGGCGCCGGTGAAGGGGTGTGCGGGCGGGGCAGGTGCAGGTCGGCGGGGTCGGCGTCGATGCCGTAGGCCGTCAGGAGCCGGCACCAGCGGTCGCGTTCGTGTTCGTCCGGGTACCAGGGCGGGCCCTCGACCTCCGGGGTGCCGGGGTGGGCGAACGCCAGCAGCTCCCGTGGGCGCAGGCTCATCAGCAGCCGGTGGCTGGGAGGTCCGTTGCCGTGCAGGTCGACGGCGACGTCGGGGGGCGGGCCGGTCCAGTCGAGGGTGCGCGGCACGGCCCGGCCGGGCTCGGCGGCGGGCAGCACCCGGTCCACGGCGCCGGTCGCCGCGGCGACCGGCGCCAGTTCGGCGGGGGTGGCCAGCACCAGCTCGTGACCGGGGTACGCCCGGCGCAGGGCGCGCAGCGCGGGGACAGCGGCGAGGAGATCCCCTAGCCCGAGGGCCCGCAGGACCAGGACCCTCGGCCGCCCCCGCGTCCCGCCGCCGAACGCGTCCGGCGCGGTGGGCGCCGGGTGGACGGGGTCTCCGGTCACCGGTCCCCCGGCGGACGGCGGGGCCGGGGAGCGGGGTGCGGTGGGGCCGCTCACCGGACTCCCTCCGCGGCACGGGCCATCAGGGCCGTGGAGGAGCGGCCGTCCAGGTACGGCAGCAGGACCGCCTGGCCTCCCCACTCCTGGAGCAGGGCCGCCTCGGGGAGGTCGGCGCCCGCGTAGTCGCCGCCCTTGACCCAGACGTCGGGGCGCAGGTCGCCCAGGAGGCGTTCCGGGGTGTCCTCGTCGAACACGGCGACCGCGTCGACGCAGGCGAGGGCGCGCAGGACGCGGACGCGGTCGGCGAGGGGGTTCACGGGGCGGCCGTCGCCCTTGCGGCGCCGTACCGAGGCGTCGGAGTTGACGCACACCACCAGGCAGTCGCCGAGTCGCCGCGCGGCCTGGAGCAGGCCGACGTGTCCGGCGTGCAGCAGGTCGAAGCAGCCGCCCGCGGCGACGACGGTGCCGTGCCGGGCGCGCACACGGGCGGCCAGGGCGTGCGGGTCGCCGGTGTCGGAACCGGGGGCCGGTGCCGGGCCGGAGCCGGCGGGCGGCAGGGCGCCTGCGCCGCCCGCGGCGACGAACTCCGTCGCGGCGCCCACCGCGCCCTCGACGGCCTCCCCCACCAGCGCGCCGTCGGCGAGCAGCCCGGCGGCGGTCGCGGCGAACCGGTCGCCGGCGCCGCAGGAGTCACCGTGGTGGGAGGCCGGCGCGGGGACGAGCAGCGGGTGCTCCCCGTAGGACAGCAGGGCGCCGCGCGAACCGAGGGTCACCGTCACCGCGGCCACCCGCCAGTCGCGCACCAGCGCGGCGGCGTGGTGCGCGGCGGCACGCAGGCCGCCGCCGGCCGCGCCGTCCGGGGAGGCGAAGCCGTGCGCCTCCTTCTCGGCGGGCGTCACCAGGCGGGTGCCGGGCACCGGGACGTCCCCGCGCGGGTGCGGGTCCCAGACCAGGGGCGGGCGGGCGGACAGGACGTCCCGCAGGGCGTCCGCCGTGCCGCGGCCGTAGTCGGAGACCAGCACGGCCCGGGCGGACCGCAGCACGGACCGGGCCTCGTCGGTGGCCTCGCGGGCCCGGCCGCCGCCGCGGTCGAGGCGGACGACGGGACGGTCCTGGGCGAGCACGCGGGTCTTCTCGGGCAGCGTGCCGGCCAGCGGAAGGGCGACCAGCGTCAGCCACGGGGCGAGCAGTCCGCGCAGGATCCGGCTGGCGGGGTCGTCGCCGAGCCCCGTGATCAGCGTGACGTCGCGGCCGTCGCGGGCGGCGAGGTAGGCGGCGAGTGCGGCGCCGCCGGGCCGTACCCGTTCGGCGCACCCGGACACGACGGGTACGGGCGCGTCGGGGGCCAGCCGGTCGGCCGAACCCGTCAGGTCGCGGTCCAGCAGGGCGTCGCCGACCACCACCAGCGGGGCCCGGCCGGCCGTGCGGCGCGTCACCTCCGTGTCCTCTTGCCGCGCACGCCCCGTTCCAGGGCGGCGTCGAAGGCCGCGCAGATCATGTGCACGGCGACCAGGTGGATCTCCTGGACGGTGGCCGTGGCGGGGGCGTCCACGCACAGCGACTCGTCGCTGCCCGCCATGAGCGGGTTCGGGGCGCAGCCGGTGAGGGCCCAGACCCGGACTCCGGCGGCGCGGGCCGCGTCGGCGGCGGAGAGCAGGTTGGCGCTGGCGCCGCTGGTCGACAGCAGCATCAGGACGTCGCCCGCGCGGCCGTGGGCGCGCACCTGGCGGGCGAACACCTCGTCGACGCCGTAGTCGTTGGCGATCGCGGTGGTGCTGGAGGTGTCGGCGTGCAGGGCGATCGCGGAGAACGGCGGCCGGTCGTCGCGGTAGCGGCCGACGAGTTCCGCGGTGAGGTGCTGGGCCTGGGCGGCGCTGCCGCCGTTGCCGGCGGCGAGCAGTCGCCCGCCGCCGGACAGGACGGCGGCGAGCCGCTCGCCCCAGCGTTCGGTGACGTGCGCGGAGGTACGGAACGCGGCCAGCGCCGACTCGAGTTCGTCGCAGTGGCCGACGACGGGCGGGTGGACGGTCATCACGCGACCTCCTTGGACAGGGCGTGGTCGGCGAGCGTCAGGCGGTAGACCTGTTCGGCGCCGTCGGCGACGCGCCGCCACGTGTAGTGCCTGAGGACGCGTTCGCGGCCGGCCGTGCCGTACCGGCGGCGCAGTTCCTCGTCCGCGAGGAGCTCGCAGGCGGCCTCGGCGATCGCGTCCGGGTCCTGCGGGGCGACGAGGCGGCCGGTGACGCCGTCGGCGACGGAGTCGCGGTGGCCGCCGACGTCGGTGGCGAGGACGGGCACACCGCAGGCCATGGCCTCCAGCGGGACGATGCCGAAGGGCTCGTAGACCGGGGTGCACAGGACCAGGTCGGCGCTGCCGATGAGGGCGGGCATGTCGCGCGGGTCGACCGCGCCGAGCAGCCGGACCCGGTCGGCGACGCCGGCGCGGCGGGCGAGCGCGGTCAGCCGCTGGGCCTCGGGATCTGCCTCCACGGCGTCGGACGGCGGGCCGCCCGCGATGAGGAGTTCGGTGTCGGGGACGTCGGCGAGCGCCTGGATCGCCCGGTCGTAGCCCTTGCGGGGGACGAGGCGGCCGCAGGCCAGCAGACGGTGCCGCTGCCGTCGGGCGGGGGTGCGGCCGGAGGCGGCGCCGGGACGGAACTGCTCGGCGTCGACACCGCAGGGCACGACGGACACCTGCCGGGGCGGGATGCCCATGTCGCCGAGTTCGACGACCTCGTCGGTGCAGGTGGCCAGCACCCGTTCGCAGGTGCGGCCGATCTGCCGCTCGATGCCGATGCGTTCGTGCGGGCTGGTGTCCCGCATGCCCTGGTGGCGCCGCTTGACGGTGCCGAGGGCGTGGAAGGTCTGCACGAGCGGTATGCCGTGCGGGCCGGTGCCGGCCTGGGAGGCCAGGCCGGACATCCAGAAGTGGGCGTGGACCACGTCGGGGCGCTCCCGGCTCCACGCGCGCGCCAGATGGGCGCCGAAGGCCGGCATGTGCGGGAACAGGTCGTCCTTGGGGACGACTTCGGCGGGACCGGCCGGCACGTGCTCGACGGTGCCGCCGCCGGGCAGCGGCACCCGGTCGGGCAGGTCCAGCGAGTCACGGCGGGTGTAGACCGTGACGTCGTGGCCGCGCCTGGCCAGCTCCTCGGTGAGACGGGCCACGTAGACGTTCTGTCCACCGGCGTCGACGCCGCCGAGCGCGGCCAGCGGACTCGCGTGCTCGGACACCATGGCGATCCTCATCGGGTCACCTCCTTCAGCAGCCGCTCCCAGTCGTCCAGGAAGCGGGACAGCCCGTAGCGGGACAGGGCCGCCGCACGGGCACCCTCGCCGACCGTCCGCGCAAGCAGCGGGTCGGCGACGAAGTCGCGTACGGCGTCGGTCAGTACGTCGATGCGGTTGGAGACGATTCCGGCGCCCGGGGGCACGGCCTCGGTCACCTCGGTGGTGGCGAGCGCGACCACGGGCATCCCCAGGTGCATGGCCTCCAGCAGGGACAGGCCGAGGGAGGTCCAGCGGACGGGGTGGACGTAGACGCGCCGGCGGGCGAGCTCGGTGTGCAGCTCGCTCTGGACGACGTCCCGGGTGCGGCAGCGCGCGGGGTCGAGGCCGAGATGCTCGGCGAGTCCCCGGGTGCGCATGCCGAACACGTCGAGCGGGGCGGCGCGGGAGAACGCGGGCAGGAGGTCGGTGCCGGTCGTGCGGCCGCGCCGGATCGGCTCGTTGACGACGACGGCCGCCCGGTCCAGCTCGCCGGTCCAGCGGTGGCCGGGGTCGACGATGCCGTGCTCGATGACGGTGGCGGGGGCCGGACCGCTGTCCCACATCAGCCGGTTGAAGTGGGTGACGTGGACGAGGGTGGCGCCGGGGATGCCGGCGGCGGGGTGACGGGTGTCGGGCACGTCGCCGCCGGGGGCGTTGTGCTCGAGGTAGACCAGGGGCGGGCGGCGGCCCAGCCACCGGTCGACCAGGCCGAGTTCGTGGGGGCGCTGGAGGATCACCAGGTCGATGTCCTCCTCCCGCAGCTTCTCCGGTGGGACCTCGACCACCGAGTCGGGCCAGTCCCAGGTACGGGCGCGGCCGAGGCCGTCGGGCCCGCGGTCGGGGGTGACCGGGACGAGGTAGGTGTGCGGGCCCCGCACGAAGGCCGTGGTCCACGACCCGTGCACGTGCCAGATGAGGATCCTCATGCCTCCCCCAGGAGTTTCTCGACGGCGGCCGCCACGTCGGTGGCCGTGACGGTGTTCAGGCAGGGGTGGCCGGGGACGGGGCAGTCCCGGGCCCTGCTGTCGGCGCAGGGCGCGTCCTGGTCGCCGAGGAGGACGTAGGGGACGCCGTACGGCCGCCAGCGCTCGGCCGGTACGACCGGCGCGAACAGGGACACCACGGGGGTGCCGACGGCGGCGGCGAGGTGAGCCGGCGCGGTGTTGCCGGTGACGACGGCACCGGCGCCCGCGAGGACGGCGGCCAGTTCCGGCGCCTCGGTGCGTCCGCCGAGGTCGGTGCCGTGGGCGCCCGCGACGTGGGCGGTGAGGTCGCGCTCGTCGGGGCCGCCGGTGACCAGCACGCGGTGCCCGGCGGCGGCCAGTTCGCGCACGGCCTCGGCGCTGCGATCGGGGCTCCAGGCGCGGGCGGGCACGCTGGCGCCGGGGTGCAGGACCACGTACGGCCCGGGTCCGGTGAGGTCGCCGGCGGGGGGTGGCGGGTGCACCCGCAGCCGCCCGTCGTCGGGCCGCGGGAATCCGGCCGCCTCGGCGAGGTCGAGGGCGGCCTCGGCCTCGTGGGCGTGGGGGGCGCGCCGGTGGCGCAGGTCGAGCAGGGAGCCGGGGTAGTCCTCGCTGTCCGCGGCGATGTGCCGGACGCCGGCCAGGCGCAGGACCAGGGCGGTGGGCAGCGGGGACTGGTGGAAGGAGGTGAGGATCAGCGCGGTGTCGGCGTCGATCCGGTCCAGGAGGGCGTCGATGTCGTCCCGGCTGACGCCGGGCGGCTCGAATCCGCCCCACGGGGCGTCCCAGACCAGGACCTCGTCCACGCCGGGCAGCAGGCGCGCGGCGGGGGCGCCGCGCGGTCCGCACAGCAGGGTGACGTGGTCGGCGCGGGCGGCGACGGCCCGTACGGCGGGACCGGCGAGCAGTACGTCGCCGAAGCTGTCGAGCCGGGTGACCAGTGCCTTCATCGCGGCCTCCCACGGGTGTCGACGCCGGCGGCGCGCGACGCGGCGGTGCGGCGGGCGGGGGCGTGCCCACCGGGGCCGGTGTCCGTGCCGGTGCCGGTGCCTGCCGCCGCGGGACCGGCGGGGTCCGCCGTGGTGGGACCCGCGGTGCCGCCGCCCGGGTCGAACGCCGCCCCGACGGGCCGTTCGTCCGCCAGGATCCGGCCCTCCGGCAGGCCGGTGACCAGCGCGCGTACGGCGGTCAGGACGTCGGGGGCGACGTGGCGCGCGGCGGCCGTCTCCTCGGGGCGGGTCCGTTCGTTCGGGACGAGGACGCCGTGGGCTCCCGCCCGTTCCGCGGCCTGGACGTCGGCGCCTATGTCGCCGACGACCACGCAGTCGGCGGGCGCGGCGCAGAGGCGTCCGGCCGCCCACAGGACGAGGCCCGGCCGCGGTTTGCGGCAGCGGCAGCCGTCGTCGGGGCCGTGCGGGCAGACCGCCCAGACGTCGAAGGGGCCGATCAGCTCGTCGACCCGCCGGTTGACGCGGCGGACGTCGGTGTCGCTGATCAGGCCGCGGGCGACGCCGGACTGGTTGGTGACGACGCCGGCGCCGATGCCGTGCGCGCGCAGCAGCGCGACCGCCTCGCGGGCGCCGTCGACGGGGCGGACCCGTTCGGGGTCGCCGTTGTACGGGACGTCGTGGACGAGGGTGCCGTCGCGGTCGAAGAGCACTGCCTTCACGGGACTCATGCGGCCACCTCCCGCCAGGCGCGGGCACCGCGGTGCCGCCACAGGCCGCTCAGCCGGTGCCAGGTCGCGGCGGGCGGGATGAGGGCGCTGGTGACCAGCATGGTCGTCACCTCGTGGCGGGTGCGCGGTCCGGGGGCGATGCGGGCCCAGGCGAACTCGGCGGTGCCCGCGGCCCAGCCGAGCCCGGCGAGCGCGGCGGCCCGGGGGCGTCCGGCGGCCGCGAGGAGGAGGGCGGCGGCGCCGGCGGCGGTGATCGCGGCGTGGCGGCGGATCCGTCCCCGGGGGGCGACCGCCTTGGACCACCAGTCGGGGCCGTGCAGGCGCCGCATCAGGGCGTCGTCGGCGTTGCCGCGCTGCTGGCCGAGGGACACCCAGCGGGAGGCGGGCCGCACCGGGTGGCGGGTGGTGCGGCGGCCCAGCCGGATGCGCCAGCCGGCGTCGAGGACGCGCAGCGCGAGGTCGGCGTCCTCGCGGAAGGCGCGCGGGAAGCGTTCGTCGAAGCCGCGGACCTCCTTGAGCACGTCGGTGCGGTAGGCCATGTCGGCGGTGATCCAGCGGGCCCGGGCGAGCCCGGCGGTGCCTCGCTCCCAGTCGGTGGGGCGGCGTTCGCCGGGCAGGGGGACGGCGATGACGCCCTGGACGGCGCCGGTGTCGGGGGCGGCCTCGGCGAGGTCCTCGACCAGCTGGTCGCACCAGTGCGGGCCGACCTGGACGTCGTCGTCGAGGAAGGCGGTCCACGGCGAGGTGACCGCGCGGATGCCGGTGTTGCGGGCGGCGGCGGGGCCCCGGCCCCCGCTGCGCAGCACGACGGTGCGTTCCCGCAGGTCGCCGAGGACGCTCAGGGCGTGCTCCAGCGCCGCCGGGTCGGCGTCGGGTTCGGGCCGGTCGTCGACGAGGACGATCTCGTCGGGGCGGGGCCCGTGCGCCGCGGCCAGCGCGGCCAGGCAGTCGCTCAGCGTGTCGCGGGCGAGCGTGGGGACGACGACGGCGTAGCCGGTCAAAGGTGCGCCGGTCATGCGAAGACCCTCCCCCGGCGCACCGCGAACGGGCCGATGGCGAGCAGGTCCACGGGTGCGGAACCGAAGCACTCCAGCGCGTCGCGCGGGTCGTCGACCATGGGCCGTCCGGCGGTGTTGAGGCTGGTGTTGACGACGACGGGCAGCCCGGTGCGCCTCTCGAAGGAGGTCAGCATGCGCGCCACGAGCGGCTCGCGGCGCTCCTCGACGGTCTGGATGCGGGCGGTGCCGTCGACGTGCACGACGGCCGGGATCCGGTCGCGCCACGCGGGTGCGACGTCGTGCACGAAGAGCATGTACGGGCTGGGGACCGGCCCGGTGAAGAGCTCGGCGGCGCGGTCGGCCAGGACCATCGGCGCGACGGGACGGAACTCCTCGCGGCCCTTGACGTGGTTGAGCCGCTCCAGGTTCTCCGCGCGGCCCGGGTGGGCGAGCAGCGAGCGGTGGCCGAGGGCGCGCGGACCGAACTCGCTGCGGCCCTGGAACCAGGCGACGACACCGTCGCGGGCCAGTTCCTCGGCGACCGTCTCGGCGATGTCGTCCGGTTCCTCGTAGGGGATCGCGGCGGTCTCCAGCCAGGCGCGGATCTCCTCGTCGCTCCAGCCGCGGCCGAGGTCGGCGCCGGGCATCGGCTCGGGCGCGGTGCCCTCCTGTGCGGCGGCCACGTGCAGGGCACCGCCGAGGGCCGTGCCGGCGTCGCCGGCGGCGGGCTGCACCCACACGTGCCGGTAGGGGCCGCGGACGGCGATCGCCGAGTTGGCGACGCAGTTGAGGGCGACGCCGCCCGCCATGGTCAGCGCCTCTCCCCCGGCCTCGCGGTGCAGCCAGTGGACGAGATCGAGGAGCAGTTCCTCCAGCACGGCCTGCGTACTGGCGGCGAGGTCGGCGTGGTCCCTCGTCCAGTCCTCGCCCGGGGCGCGGGCCGGGGCGAGGGCCGCCCAGTCGACGCCGTGGGCACGGAAGCCGCCGTCGCCGGTGGCGTGGACGTGCTCCCGCAGCCGGTCGAGGTGGCGGGGGGTGCCGTAGGAGGCCAAGGCCATCACCTTGTACTCGTCGCTGCTGCGCAGGAAGCCGAGGTGCTCGGTCAGTTCCTCGTAGACCAGGCCCAGTGAGTGCGGCAGCGCCTGGGTGGCGAGGGTGTCGAGCTTGCCGTCGCGGTAGCGGCCCGCCAGGTGGGAGGCGGACTCGCCGCGCCCGTCGAGGACGAGGACGTCGTTGTCGGGGTGCGGTGAGGCCGGTCCTGCGGAGGCGGCGTGCGCCACGTGGTGCGGGACGAAGACGACCCGGTCGGGGTCGAGCCCGGGCAGCGCGTCGGCGAGGAACTCGGGGGCGCGGCGGGCGTACTCGAGCCGCAGCGGGTCCCAGGGGTCGTCCAGGCCCATGTCGCGGGCGGGCCGGGCGAGCCGCGGGTCGAAGGAGTACGCGACGGCGTCGAGTTCCCCGGGCCGTACCCCGGCGTGCTCCAGGCACCACCGCGCCGACAGCTCCGGAACCTCCCAGGCGGAGAAGGGCACCGGGCGCTTGCCGTGCTTGCGGCGGCTGAAGCGCTCTTCCTCGGCGGCCGCAACGGTCCGGCCGTCGACGACGAGAGCGGCGGCCGGGTCGTGGAACAGGGCGTTGATACCAAGGATGCGCATGGGGTGTGCTCCGTCCCGGGTTACTGCTGAGGTCTGTCTGGCGTCGCGGGTGCCGCGGGACAACTGCCTCAAACACTTAGAGACAACTCAATTCCGGATAGGAACGGACATTTCACGCATGGTGACGGTGTCGGGCCGCGCCTGACCCGCACGCGGCCCGCACCCGGTCGAGCCCGGTCGGCGCCCGGTCCGCGCCCGGCCCTGGTCCGATCCGGACGACAGCCCTCAGGCGGCGACGGAGTGCGCGAACCAGCCGATGGTGCGCTCCAGCCCCTCGCTCCAGCCGACCCGCGGCCGCCAGCCCAGCCGCTCCCGGGCGAGGGTGGTGTCGGGCCTGCGCCGGCCGGGGTCGTCGACGGGGCGTTCGACGAAGCGGATGCGGGAGCCGGACCCGGTGAGTCCGATGACGTGCCGGGCCAGCTCCAGCATCGTGATCTCGTCGGAGCCGCCGATGTTCATGGGGCCGCTCTCCCCGGAGGCGGCGAGGGCGAGGACGCCGGCGACGGTGTCGTCGACGTAGCACAGGGAGCGCGTCTGGCCGCCGTCCCCGGCGACCGTGAGGGGCATGCCGTCCAGGGCCTGCGCGATGAAGGTCGGCACGGCGCGGCCGTCGCCGGTGCGCATGCGGGGGCCGTACGTGTTGAAGATGCGGACGATGGCGGTGTCGGTGCCGTGCACCTGGCGGTGGGCGGTGACCAGGGCCTCGGCGAAGCGCTTGGACTCGTCGTAGACGCTGCGCGGTCCGACGGGGTTGACGTTGCCCCAGTAGCTCTCGCGCTGGGGGTGTTCGAGCGGATCGCCGTAGACCTCGGAGGTCGAGGCGAGCAGGAAGCGGGCGCCGTCGGTACGGGCCCGCTCCAGGGCGTTGCGGGTGCCGGTACTGCCGACGTCGAGGGTCTCCAGGGGCAGGCGGAGGTAGTCGGCGGGCGAGGCGGGGCAGGCGAAGTGCAGCACGAGGTCGAAGCGGCCGGGCAGCCCGCGCAGGGCCGCCGGGTCGGTCGCGTCGGCCCGGACGAAGCGGAAGCCGCGGCGCCGCTCCAGGTCGGCCACGTTGCCGCGGGAGCCGGTGGCCAGGTTGTCGAGGCAGACGACGTCGGTGCCGGCGTCCAGCAGCCGGCCGCACAGGTGGGATCCGACGAATCCGGCGCCGCCGGTCACCAGGGCCCGGCGCCAGGCGCGTCCGCTCACGGGGCTCTCGCTCACGGGTCTCTCCTCACTCTCGCCGACACGTACGTGCCGGCTGAGTAACCCGGACAAACCGCCCACTACCTCGAACAAACAGGCGAGAAGACACTATAAACCACGTATATACACGCTGTGTATAGTCCTCGCATGCCTTCGCTGACCGGGAAGATGACAAAAACGGGGACCAGGTTGCGCGGAGCCGCGATTCTCGCGGCGGCCGCCTCGCTGACACTGGCACTGTCCGGCTGCACGAAGCTCGAGACGGCCTCCCCCAGCTCCGTCCGGGGCGCGGCCGGGGCCCAGGCACGGGCGGCCGGATTCGGCACCGTCGACTGCCGCCGGGCCAAGTGCATCGCGCTGACCTTCGACGCCGGGCCGAGCGAGAACTCCGCCCGGCTGCTCGACATACTCAAGGAGAAGCAGGTCCCGGCGACCTTCTTCCTGCTCGGCAAGCGGCACATCGACACGTATCCGGAGCTGGTGCGGCGCATGGCCGCCGAGGGGCACGAGGTGGCCAGCCATACCTGGACCCACCGCATACTCACGGACGCCGATCCGGACGAGATACGCGACGAGCTGGAGCGCCCCAACAAGGAGATAGAGCGCCTGACCGGCCGGCGCCCCACGCTGATGCGCCCGCCGCAGGGCCGCACGGACGACACCGTGCACGACATCTGCCGCGAGCTGGGCCTGGCGGAGGTGCTGTGGAGCGTGACGGCCAAGGACTACACGACGGACGACTCCGACCTGATCACCGAGCGGGTCCTGGACCAGTCGTCCCGGGACGGCATCATCCTGCTGCACGACATCTACGACGGCACCGTGCCCGCCGTGCCGGGCATCATCGACGCGCTCAAGGCGCGGGGCTACGTCTTCGTGACGGTGCCGCAGCTGCTGGCGCCGGGGAAGGCCGAGCCGGGCCGGGTCTACCGCTAGCGTCCGGGTCAGGTCGCGGGAAACCGGCGGTTCCTGGTCGGCGCCGGGGAGCGGGGTCCGCGGCACGACCGGACGACACCCTCTGGGGCTCGGGCGACTCCCCTGCCTACGATCGTCGCGTGGCCGTCTTCTCGCTCGAACGCACCGCGCCGCTCTCCCCCGAGGAGGCATGGCGCCGGCTCACCGCGTGGCACCGGCACGGCGACGCGGTGCCGCTGACCCGCGTCACCGTGCCCACTCCCCCGCCCACCGGGGTGGGCACGGTGGTCGTCGCCCGCTCGGGGGTCGGCCCGTTCGCCTTCGACGACGCGATGGAGGTGACCGCCTGGCAGCCGCCGCGGGACGGCGGGCCCGGCCGGTGCCGGCTGGAGAAACGGGGCCGGCTGGTCAGGGGCTGGGCGGAGATCGAGGTCCGGCCGGGCCCCGGCGGCCGGGCCCGCGTCGTCTGGCGCGAGGAGCTGCGCGTCCGGCTGCTGCCGTCCCCCTTCGACGCGGTGCTGGGCCGGTCGGGGCGGTACGTGTTCGGACGGGCGGTGAACCGGCTGCTCAGGCAGCCGTGACGGGGTGTGCGCCGGCCCGTCCGGCCGGGACCGGGGCGTCGTGGTGGATCGGGGTGCGGGCGCCGGCCAGCGGTGCGCCGCTGCCGCCGCGCCGGGCGGCGACGATCTCCGCCGCGATCGACAGGGCCGTCTCCTCGGGCGTGCGGGCGCCGAGGTCCAGGCCGATCGGGGACCTGAGGCCGGCCAGCTCACGGTCCGTGACGCCGGCCTCGCGCAGGCGCTCCTCGCGGTCCAGGTGGGTGCGGCGCGAGCCCATCGCCCCGACGTAGGCGACCGGCAGACGCAGGGCCAGTTCGAGGAGCGGTACGTCGAACTTGGCGTCGTGGGTCAGGACGCACAGCACGGTGCGGGTGTCGGTGTCCGTGCGTCGCAGGTACTCGTGGGGCCACTCGACGACGATCTCGTCCGCGTCCGGGAAGCGGGCCCGCGTCGCGAAGACGGGGCGGGCGTCGCACACCGTCACGTGGTAGCCGAGGAACTTCCCGGCGCGGGCCAGGGCCGAGGCGAAGTCGATCGCACCGAAGACGATCATGCGGGGTGGCGGGACGGAGGTCTCGATGAGCACCGTCAGCGGAGCTCCGCAGCGCGAGCCCTCCTCGCCCAGCTCCAGCGTGCCCGTGCGGCCGGCGTCCAGGAAGGCGCCCGCCTCGGCGGCCACCGTGCGGTCCAGCTCGGGGTGCGCACCGAAGCCGCCGGTGCGGGAGCCGTCCGGGCGGACGGCCAGGGCGCGGCCCGTCAGGTGCGCCGGGCCCTTCACGATCCGCGCCAGCGCCGCCGCCTCCCTCCGCGCGGCACAGGCGAGGGCGGCGGCGACGGCCGGCCGGGCGGGGTCGTCCGCCCGTACCGGTGTCACCAGGACGTCGATGACTCCGCCGCAGGTCAGGCCCACGGCGAAGGCGTCCTCGTCGCTGAAGCCGAAGCGCTGCAGGACGGCCCGGCCGTCCTCCAGCGCCTGCCGGCACAGCTCGTACACGGCCCCCTCCACACAGCCGCCCGAGACCGAGCCGATCACCGTCCCCCCGGCGTCCACCGCGAGGGCGGCGCCGGGCGGACGGGGGGCACTGCCGCCGACGGCCACGACGGTGGCCACGGCGACGTCGCGCCCCTGCCCGACCCACCGGTGCAGCTCTTCGGCGATGTCCAGCATGGTCGGTCTCCTTGCCCGCGGTGATACGGAAGGGGTTCCCCCGGGACCGGCTAGTGCACGCCCATCCAGCTCTCGATGGGATTGAGGGCGAAGTAGACGACGAAGATCACCGTCAGGGCCCACATGAACACGCCGATCTCCCGGGCCCTGCCCTGCGCGGCCTTGATGGCGACGTAGGAGATGACACCGGCGGCGACACCCGCCGTGATGGAGTACGTGAACGGCATCAGGACGACGGTCAGGAAGACCGGGATCGCGGTGCCCCGGTCGGCCCAGTCCACGTGCCGGGCGTTCATCATCATCATCGCGCCGATGACGACCAGCGCGGCCGAGGCCACCTCCTGCGGGACGATCGCGGTGATCGGCGTGAAGAAGAGGCAGGCCGCGAAGAACGCGCCGGTGACGACCGAGGCGAGACCGGTGCGGGCGCCTTCCCCGACGCCGGTCGCGGACTCGACGAAGACGGTCTGGCCGCTGCCGCCCGCCACGCCGCCGATGGCACCGCCGGCACCGTCGATGAACAGCGCCTTCGACAGACCCGGCATGCGGCCCTTGTCGTCGGCGAGCCCGGCCTCGGTGCCGACGCCGATGATGGTGGCCATCGCGTCGAAGAACCCGGCCAGCACCAGCGTGAAGACGATCATGCCGACGGTCATCGCGCCCACCTCGCCCCAGCCCCCGAACTCCAGGCCGCCGAAGAGCGAGAAGTCGGGCATGGAGACCGCGCTGCCGTGCAGTTCGGGGGCCCCGTTGGCCCACTGCCCGGGGTCGATGACCCCGGTGGCGTTCAGGATCGCCGCCACGACCGTGCCGGTGACGATGCCGATCAGGATGGCCCCGGGCATGTTGCGCGCCTGGAGCATGAAGATCAGGAGCAGGGTGCACGCGAACAGCAGGACGGGCCAGCCCGCGAGCTCACCGGCGGGACCGAGGGTGAGCGGGGTGGCCTCGCCCTTGTGCACGAACCCGCCCTTCACCAGGCCGATGATGGCGATGAACAGGCCGATGCCCATGGTGATGCCGTGCTTGAGGGCGAGCGGGATCGCGTTCATGATCATCTCGCGCAGCCCGGTCACCACGAGCAGCATGATCACCACGCCGTACATCACACACATGCCCATGGCCTGCGGCCAGGTCATCTGGGGGGCGACCTGCCCCGCGATCACGCCGGACACCGAGAGCCCGGCGGCCAGGGCGAGCGGCACCCTGCCGACGAAGCCCATGAGGAGCGTGGTGACCGCCGCGGCGAGCGCCGTCGCGGTGATCAGGGCCTTCTGGCCCAGGGTGTCCCCCGCGGCGTCCTTGCCGGAAAGGATCACGGGGTTGAGCAGGACGATGTAGGCCATCGCCATGAAGGTGGTGATGCCGCCGCGCACCTCGCGCGCCACCGTGGAGCCGCGGTGGGTTATGTGGAAGTAGCGGTCGAGCCAGGACCGGCCGGCGGGGACGCGGGAGCCCTGGCCCGCGTCCTCGGCTGTGGTCCTGGGCTCGACTGACTGCTGGGTCATGGGGTCGTCTCCCAAGGTTCAAAGGGGCACCCGCGTCGACCGCCGTGGCGGCCGCGGGATGTGGGACGTGCACGACCCGGGGGACGGCCCGAGACGAACGCATGGGTGTGGTGCCGCGGGGCCCGTGAGCGAACGGGCCCCTGGGTGTGCTCCGGGCGGCGCGCGACACGGGACGTTCCGTGCGCCGCCCGGAGGGTTTCGTCACGCCGTGCCGGTGAGGTGTTCCGGTCGTACCGGCGTGCGGTCGAGCGCCAGCCCGGTCGCGTTCCGGATGGCCGCGAGGACCGCCGGTGTCGACGACAGGGTGGGTGCCTCGCCGACGCCGCGCAGCCCGTACGGGGCGTGGTCGTCGGCGAGTTCGAGCACGTCGACGGGGATGGTCGGCGTGTCGAGGATCGTGGGGAGCAGGTAGTCCGTGAAGGACGGGTTCCCGACCATGGCCGTCTCCGGGTCGACCACGATCTCCTCCATCACCGCGATGCCCAGGCCCTGGACGGTGCCGCCCTGGATCTGGCCGATGACGGACAGCGGGTTGAGGGCCTTGCCGACGTCCTGGGCGCAGGCCAGCTCGACGACCTTGACCAGACCGAGCCCGGTGTCGACCTCGACGACGGCGCGGTGCGCGGCGAAGGAGTACTGGACGTGGCCGTCGCCCTGCCCGGTGCGCGGGTCGAAGGGCTCGGTCGGCCGGTGCCGCCACTCCTCCTCGACCTCGACGGCCTCGCCCGCCAGGACGTCCACGAGGCCGGCGAGGACCTCGCCGCCTTCGGTGACGACCTTGCCGCCCTCCAGGAGCAGTCCGGTGGTGGCCCAGGCAGGGTGGGAGGGGCCGAACCTGCGGCGGCCGATCTCCAGGACCTGCTCGCGGACCCGCTCGCAGGCGTTCCTCACGGCGCCGCCGGTGACGTAGGTCTGCCGGGAGGCCGAGGTGGAGCCGGCCGAGCCCACCCGGGTGTCGGCGGGGTGGATGGTGACCTGCGAGACGCCCAGTTCGGTGCGGGCGATCTGCGCGTGGACCGTGACACCGCCCTGGCCGACCTCCGCCATCGCGGTGTGCACGGTGACGACGGGCCGGCCGCCGACGACCTCCATGCGGACCCTGGCGGTGGAGTAGTCGTCGAAGCCCTCGGAGAAGCCGACGTTCTTGATGCCGACCGCGTACCCGACGCCCCGCACGACGTCCTCGCCGTGCGTGGTGTTGGACAGGCCGCCGGGCAGCTGCCGCACGTCGACGCCCTCGCTGGACTCCCACTGGCGCTCCGGCGGCATCGGCATCGCTGCGACCCGGCGCAGGAGTTCGGCGACCGGCGCCGGGGAGTCGACCCGCTGGCCGGTGGGCATGAGGGTGCCCTGCTCCATGGCGTTGATCCGGCGGAACTCCACCGGGTCCATGCCGAGTTCCGCGGCCACCTTGTCCATCTGCGCCTCGTAGGCGAAGCACGCCTGGACCGCGCCGAAGCCGCGCATGGCGCCGCAGGGCGGGTTGTTGGTGTAGAGGGCGAGGGCCTCGATGTCGACGTCGTCGACGGCGTACGGGCCGACGCCGAGCGAGGAGGCGTTGCCGACGACCGCCGGCGAGGCGGAGGCGTACGCGCCGCCGTCCAGGACGATGCGGCACCTCACGTGCGTGAGCCGGCCGTCCCGGGTGGCGCCGTGCTCGTAGTGGAGCTTCGCCGGGTGGCGGTGCACGTGCCCGAAGAAGGACTCGAAGCGGTTGTAGACGATCTTGACCGGCCTGCGGGTGCGCAGGGCCAGCAGGCAGGCGTGGATCTGCATCGACAGGTCCTCGCGCCCGCCGAAGGCGCCGCCGACGCCGGACAGCGTCATGCGCACCTTGTCCTCGGGCAGTCCGAGGACCGGGGCGATCTGGCGCAGGTCGGAGTGGAGCCACTGGGTGGCGACGTAGAGGTCGACGCCGCCGTCCTCGGCCGGTACCGCGAGGCCGGACTCCGGGCCGAGGAAGGCCTGGTCCTGCATGCCGAACCGGTAGTCGCCCGTGACGATCACGTCGGCCCGCCGGGCGGCCGCGCCGGCGTCGCCGCGGACGATCGGCTGGCGGTGCAGGATGTTCGGGTGCGGGACGTGGTGGCGGTAGTGGTCGTCGCGGTCCTCGTGGACGAGGACCGCGTCGGGGGCGGTCGCGGAGGCCTCGTCGGTGACGAGGGGCAGTTCCCGGTACTCGACCTTGATCCTGGCGGCGGCGCGGCGCGCGGTCTCCGGGTGGTCGGCGGCGACGATCGCGACCGGCTCGCCGTGGTGGCGCACCTTGCCGTGGGCGAGGACCGGGGTGTCCCGGATCTCCAGGCCGTAGGCCCGCACGCCGGCCGGCAGGTCGTCGTAGGTCATGACCGCGTGGACGCCGGCTTGGGCGAGGGCCTCGCCGGTGTCGATGGAGACGATCTCGGCGTGCGCGACGGTGGAGCGCAGGACCTGGCCCCAGAGCATGTCCTCGTGCCACATGTCGGACGCGTACGCGAACTCTCCGGTGACCTTGAGGACGCCGTCCGGGCGGAGCGTGGACTCGCCGATGCCGCCCCGCGTCCGCGAACCCTGCGTGATCCTGGTGGGTGCGCCGATGGCAGTCATGCTCAGGCCCCCTCGGACCGGCGGGCCGCCGCCAGGCGGACCGCGTCCATGATCGTCTCGTAGCCCGTGCAGCGGCACAGGTTGCCCGACAGCGCCTCGCGGATGTCCGCGTCGGCCGGGTCCGGGTTGCGCTCCAGCATCTCGTCGGCGGCGACGAGCAGGCCCGGGGTGCAGAAGCCGCACTGGACGGCGCCCGCGTCGATGAACGCCTGCTGGACCGGGGCCAGTGGGCCGTCCTCGCCGCTGCGCGGGCCGGGGTCCCGGGCCTGCCGGGGCCGGGCCTCCTCGAGCGTGGTGCCCTCGCCGCCGGCGCGGCGCGCGGCGCGCCGCCGGGCGTGGTCCGCCAGGCCTTCGACGGTGACCACCTCGCGGCCCTCGGCCTGGCCGGCCGCGACCAGGCAGGCGCACACCGGCACGCCGTCCAGGCGGACCGTGCAGGAGCCGCACTCGCCCTGCTCGCAGGCGTTCTTGGAGCCGGCCAGGCCGAGCCGCTCGCGCAGCACGTACAGCAGGGACTCGCCCTCCCAGACGTCGTCGGCCTCCTGCGGACGTCCGTTGACGGTGAGGTTGACGCGCATCACGCGGCTCCTTCCGTGGCGCGGCGGGCGCCTCGGTACGCCTCCCAGGTCCAGGTGAGCGTCCGGCGGGCCATGACGCCGACCGCGTGGCGGCGGTAGCTCGCGGTGCCCCGCACGTCGTCGATCGGGGCGCAGGCGGCGGAGCACAGGTCCGCGAACCTCTTGACGGCCGACGGCGTGACGATCTTCCCGTTGTCCCAGAAGCCGCCCTCGTCGAGCGCCGCGTTCAGGAAGTCCTCGGCGGCCCTCGCCCGCACGGGGGTGGGCGCGGCCGAGCCGATGCCGGTGCGGACCGTGCGGGTTCCGGGGTGCAGGGCCAGGCCGAAGGCGCACACGGCGATGACCATGGCGTTGCGGGTGCCGACCTTGGAGAACTGCTGGGGACCGTCGGCCTTCGCGACGTGCACGGCGCGGATCAGCTCGTCGGGCTCCAGCGCGTTGCGCTTCACGCCGGTGTAGAACGCGTCGATCGGGATGCGGCGGGCGCCGCGCACCGACTCGACCTCGACCTCGGCGCCCGCGGCGAGCAGCGCCGGGTGGGCGTCGCCGGCCGGGGAGGCGGTGCCGAGGTTCCCGCCGACGCCGCCGCGGTTGCGGATCTGCGGGGAGGCGACCGTGTGCGAGGCGAGGGCGAGACCCGGCAGCTCGGCGCGCAGGTTCTCCATGATCTTCGTGTAGGGCACGGAGGCACCGAGCCGGACGGAGTCCTCGCGGACCTCCCACTCGGAGAGGTCGCCGACGCGGTTCAGGTCCATGAGGTACTCGGGCCGGCGGTGGCCGAAGTTGATCTCGACCATCACGTCGGTGCCACCCGCGAGCGGCACAGCGGTGGGGTGCTCGGCCTTCGCGGCGAGCGCCTCCTCCCAGCTGGCGGGGCGAAGGAAGTCCATGACCGGCTCTCTTCATCGTCTTGGGGTGCTGTGCGGCCCGAGCCGGTCGGGTGTGCGGCGGCCCGGTTCGTTCATGTGCTGTTCACGGGGAGTGGGCTCAGTACACCGCCCGGTGCTCCACCTGGGTCAGTCGCAGAAACCATGAAGGAGTTGGCTGGCCACGACAGGCATCTTGTAGATTCGTATGAACGGAGGTCCTCGGTGGCCTCCTCGTCTTCCTCCGGAAGCGGGCGGAACGGCCGCGTGACCTGGACCACGTCCCGGAAGCGGGTGAGCGGCGCTCGCCGGCCCGCCGGCCGGTCACCCGATCCGGACCCACCACGATCAAGCGAACATCTCGAGACGAAAGAACGGCGGCGACGAGAATGCGGCTGCGCGCACTGCTGGACACCGACGCGCTGGGCCTCAAGCTGCTCGGCGGCGAGGACGAGCTGGAACGCTCCGTCCGGGGCGTGATGACCACCGACCTGCGGGACCCCAGCCGCTACCTCTCGGGCGGGGAGCTGGTCCTCAGCGGCCTGGCCTGGCGTCGCGACGCCGCCGACTCCGAACCGTTCGTCCGGATCCTGGTGCAGGCCGGGGTGGTGGCCCTGGCCGCCGGCGAGGCGGAGCTCGGCAGTGTGCCGGAGGACCTGGTGACGGCGTGCGCGCGGCACCGGCTGCCGCTGTTCGCGGTGCACGAGTCGGTGGCGTTCGCGACCATCACCGAGCACGTCGTGCGCCAGGTGTCCGGCGAGCGGGCCGGGGACCTGGCGGCCGTGGTGGACCGCCACCGGCGCATGATGACGTCCGGGCCCGCGGGCGGCGGCCCCGACGTGGTGCTGGACCTGCTCGGCTCCGACCTGGACCTGCGGGCCTGGGTGCTGTCCCCGACCGGGCGGCCGGTCGCCGACCCCAAGGACTCGGGCCCGGCGCTGCCCGCCGAGGTGCGCGCGAAGCTGGCGGCGGAGCACCTGGCCGCGACCCGCGCGGGCCGCCGGGCGCCGCACCGGGTGACGGTGGGCGGGACGGCGTACAGCCTCTTCCCCGTGCGCGGCTGGGGGCAGCGGCCGCCGGTGGCCGGGGCGGGACGCGCTCCGCAGGCCGCCCCGGACGTGCGCGGAGGCGTGCTGTCCGACTGGCTGCTGGCCGTGGAGGCGGACGCCGGGGACTGGGCCGAGGAGCGGCTCGACCTGCTGTACGGCGTCACCCAGCTGATAGCGGTCGAGCGGGACCGGCGGGACGCGGCGCGCACGGTGCGGCGGCGGCTCGCGCAGGAGGTGCTGGAACTGGTGCAGACGGGCGCCGCGCCCGCCGAGATCGCGGCCCGGCTGCGGGTCGCGGCGCCGGTGCTCCTGCCCGGCCTGGGCGCCGCTCCGCACTGGCAGGTGGTGGTGGCCCGCGTCGAGTGGGAGGACGGCGGGGCCGAGGACGGGCCGGTCGCCCAGCGGCTCCTGGAGGAGATCCTCGTCGACCCGCCGGCGACGGGGCCCGAGCCCTCCGACCGCATCGCCGTGGCGCACACCGGCGAGGAGGCCATCGCGCTGGTGCCGCTGCCGGCGGTCTCCAGCGAGCACGACGGCTCCGAGGCCGGGATCCTCGCCGACGCGCTGCTGGCGTCCGTACGGGACCCGCTGTCGGCGGGACTGGACGGCGACGGGCGGCTCACGCTGGGCGTCAGCGCGGCCGTGCACTCGGCGGAGGGGCTGCGCGGTGCGCTGGAGGAGGCCCGGCACGCACGGCGGGTCGCCGCGGCCAGGCCCGGCCGGGTGTGCGCGGCCGGCCACCAGGAACTGGCCTCGCACGTGCTGCTGCTCCCCTTCGTCCCGGACGACGTGCGCCGCGCCTTCACGGCCCGGCTGCTGGACCCGCTGCGGGACTACGACCGCCGTCACCGGGCCGAGCTGATCCCGACCCTGGAGGCCTTCCTCGACTGCGACGGCTCCTGGACGCGCTGTGCCACCCGGCTCCACCTGCACGTCAACACGCTGCGCTACCGCGTCGGGCGGATCGAGCAGTTGACGGGGCGTGACCTGTCGCGCCTCGAGGACAAGCTCGATTTCTTCCTGGCCCTGCGCATGAGCTGAGGCGCGGGGCGCGGAGCGCCCCCACCTCGGCCGCCCGAAACTCCCGCCACTTTGTGAAATCTTTCACCCACCCCCTTGGCCGGGCCCCTCGATTCGTGCTGAGATGCCGCCACCACTCGACGGCTCGATGGCGTGCTTGGGGAGGGCGACGTGGCGCATTCCGCCATGGCTGGTTCTGGTTGGGGAACGACCGAGGGTGACGATCCGCTCCAGACCGCGGTGTGGCGGCTGCGCTCGCGCGCCTGCTGGGCCGACGCGGTGGCCCTGCTGCAGCCGGTCACCGCGGCCACCGCGCTGCAGCGGACCGCGCTGCTGGTGGAGCGGTGCCTGTACACCGAGCAGGGCTGGGCGGAGGCGGAGGACGCGCTGCGCACCGCCGAGGCGCTGGCCCACACCGACGACGAGCGCGGGGCCGCCGCCTGTGAGCGCGGTCAGCTCGCCTACGCCGCCACCGTGCACGGCGTGCGCGACCGGGCCGACGAGGCGCGGGCCGCGCTGGGCCGGGCGGCTGCGCTGATCGCGCCGGGGGCGCGGGGCCGGGCGCTGCTGGACTTCCGGCGCGGCCTGGTCGCGGAGAACCTGACGCGCTCGCCGCAGGCCGCCCGCGCGGCGTACCGGCGGGCGCACGCGGGGGCGACCGCGCAGGGCGACCCGCTGCTGCAGTCCTTCACCTGGCGGCACCTGGCCGGACTCGCCCTGAGGGAGGGCGAGCTGGCGGACGCCCGGCACGGCTTCGCCGAGTCGCTCCGCATCCGCGAGGAGCTCGGGTACCTGGTCGGTACGGCCCCGGCGCTGGTGTCGCTCGCGGACGCGGAGTCCGAGCCGGAGGCGTCACGGCTGCGCGAGGAGGCCCGGCGACTGCTGCGCCTGCTCGGCGGCGTGCCGACCTGGCTGGCCCGCCAGCTTGCCCCGCCGGCGACGGGAGCGGCGACGGCCTGACGAGGGGCGGCGACAGCGGGGCGCGCGGCCGGTCCGGTCAGGGGGACCTGCTCCAGCGCGGCGACGTCGCCGCCCACGCCGTGTCCCACGCCGCGAGGTTGCGCCGGTACAGCACCAGGCCGGTGACCCCGTGCGCGGCGAGGCCGGTGAGGACGACGCCCAGGAAGGCGAGGATCGCCCAGCCCATGGTGCGGCTGCGGATCTGCTCGTCGTCCAGCGGCGGTCCGGTGACCGCTCCCGCCGCGTCCACCCAGACCAGGACGGTGCTCTCCGCGGGCAGCCCGGGCTCGACGTCGGCCTTCCCGGTCCTCGTCCCGCCGTCCGGGGCGGTGAAGCGCACCTCCGCCGGATAGCGGGTCTGCCGTGCCTCGTCCGAACCGGGTTCCGGGTGGCGCGGGGCGTCGTGGACGAGGACGGCGGGGACGTGGTCCCGGGTGCTCTCCTGGTGCGCGGCGAGGTCGCGGTAGTGCCGGTACGCGGCGTCGCCTGCCGTGAACATCGCCGCCGGGGCCGCCGCCAGCACGGCGAGCAGCAGTCCGAGCGCGATCCAGCCCTGCGTCCGGTCGGTACGGCGCCGCAGGGGGTTGCGGCGCCACCGCCACAGCAGGAGGTAGGGGTGCTGGTGCTGTCGTGGTGCGGGAGCCGGAGGTGGCTGTGCTTGCGGTATGTCGCCGGCCACGGTGTGCCTCCTTCCAGGGTCCGGGCAGCCGGAGGGGCCGTGGGTGCCGGTGGCCGGCCGCGACGGCGGGGGACGGGGGCGCCGCCGCGGCCGGCCCCGGCGGCGGGGCCGCGGCCGTGGTCAGTGGGTGCAGGAGTGCGGCGGGTCCGCCCCGGTGCCGGAGCCCGTGTCGGGGCCCGCGCCGGGGTCCGTGGACGGGTGGGCGTGAGCGGCCTCCAGGAGCCTCGCGGCGCCGCGGACCGCGGCGGTGTGCGGCGCCGGCACCGCCCGCAGGGGCGCGTGCAGCCGGGCGGTGAGCCGGCAGGTGATCTCGGGACGCAGGGCGCCCCCGCCGGCCAGCAGCGGTCCCCGGCCCAGGGCGTCCACGGTCAGGGACGTGCGGTCCTGGCGCAGCATCGACGTCACCATGTCGACCACCGCCTCCGCGATCAGCGTCGCCGGGGTGGCGGCGTCCAGGTCGCCCGTGCCCAGCGCGGTACGGCGCGCGTCGAAGACGGCGCCGTCCACCAGCAGCACCACCTCGGTGAGATGGGCGCCGAGGTCCACCACCAGCAGGGGGTGGGACAGGTCCGCCCCGGCCGCCAGCGCGACGGCCCGCGCGCTGGGGACGGTCAGCACACTGCGCGGACGCAGCACCTCCACCGCCGTACGGGCCTCGGTGCGGTAGGCGAACCCGTCCAGGACGGGCGCGGTCACCACGACCAGCGGACGGGTGAACCGGGGCAGGCGGTTGCCGAGCAGCCGGTCCAGCATCCGGGCCGTGCCCTCGGTGTCGACGATGGAGCCGCGCTGGATGGGATACACCGCGCCGGCGCCGGGGAAGGTCACCGTCGGCACGTCGAGGATCACGCCCCGCCCGGCGACCCAGGCACGGGTGCGGGCGCTGCCCATGTCGAGTGCGACGCCGCTGCACTGCCGGCACAGCGGCCACGGCCGGTGCCGGGACAGGGCGGCCCGGGGCCGCCGGACCACGGTCATCGTCCGGCCTCCCGCACCTGCTGGCAGCGCGCGCAGTAGCGGGCCTGCGGCACGATCATCAGACGCTCGCGGGCGATGGGACGCCGGCACAGGTGGCAGGAGCCGAAGCGGCCCTCGGCCATGCGGTCCAGCGCCGCCTCCACGTCGGCGAGCACCATGCGCGCGGAGGCCGCGAGCTGGACCCGCACCTCGGTCTGCGCGGCGGAGCGCCGCTCGAGCCGGTCGTCGGCGCGGGACGGGACGGCCGCGATCTGCCGCAACTGCTCCTCGCGGAACAGCCGCTGCTCGAGGAGGCTGTCCCGGAGCGCGGCGAGGTCCTCGGGCGACAGACGCGTGTCGTGGTCGCCGATGATCTGTTGATTCACCACTTCACCCCTCAGCAGGGCGGGAGACG
Organism: Streptomyces sp. NPDC127100; assembly: GCF_042724095.1. Classification (NCBI taxonomy): domain Bacteria; kingdom Bacillati; phylum Actinomycetota; class Actinomycetes; order Kitasatosporales; family Streptomycetaceae; genus Streptomyces; species Streptomyces sp. NPDC127100. The sequence goes on along the minus strand of NZ_JBHXFL010000009.1, from coordinate 78,221 downwards.
AAAACTGGACGGACGGTGCTCAGGCGGCGGCGCGGCGCTGGCAGGCGACGCAGTACCGCGTGTAGGGGAGGATCTCCAGGCGCTCGCCCGGGACGGGCTTGGTGCAGCCCAGGCAGGTGCCGTAGGTGCCGTTCTCGACGCGCGCGAAGGCCTCCTCGATCTCCTTGAGCACCCGCTCGATGGCCGTCTTCTGCGCGGACATGAGCTGGTCGTCCTGGCTGCTCTCGCCGAGGGCCGTCAGCTGGGTCATGCGGGTGTTGCGCGCGTGCTCGAGGCGCTGGCGGGCCTCGTGAGCGGTCAGCCGCTCGGGGCGGGGTTCGATGCGGGAGGCGTCGAGCGACACGATGAGTCCTTCTCTCGGGAGTACGGCGGGTGCGGCTGCTCCTCGTGACCGCGGCGGGGCCGACGGCTCGAGGAAGTCCTGGTCAACCTCAACCCTGGCCGGACCGGCGGTGGTTTCCCATCGGGCGCAGGCCCCATTTGCCCGGGGGCGCAGCATCCACTCCACGGCGTCCGGGGGCGGCCGTATGGGTGCGGTGCACTCTGGAAATGGGGGTCGGACCCCATCGACCCGGCGGTTCGGAAGGAGCAGGCTGGGCCCAGGCTCGGTCGTGTCAAGGGCCGCAGCTCCGACCGGGGTGCGCGATGACCGAAAGTAGAGGCTTGCCACGTCGCAGAAGGAGGCGTACTCCCGGTGTCCCTGTTCTGGCGGATCTTCGGGCTCAACGCGGTGGTGCTGGGCTTTGCCACGGCACTGCTGCTGTGGGCCCCGGTGACCGTCTCCGTACCGGTCCTGCTCACCGAGGCCGCGGTGCTGGTGGGCGGCATGACCGTCATGCTGGTCGCCAACGGCGCCCTGCTGCGCTGGGGCCTGTCGCCGCTGGACCGGCTCACGAAGCTGATGACCACGGTCGACCTGCTGCGTCCCGGCCAACGGCTCCCGGTGTCCGGCGGCGGTGAGGTCCCCGAGCTGATCCGCACCTTCAACGCCATGCTCGACCGCCTGGAGCACGAGCGCGTCACCAGCAGCGCCCGTGTCCTGCTCGCCCAGGAGGCGGAGCGGCGCCGCATCGCGCAGGAGCTGCACGACGAGGTCGGGCAGAGCATGACCGCGATCCTGCTGGTGCTGGGGCGCGCGGCGGACGACGCCGACGAGCCGCTGCGCGGCGAACTGCACCAGGCGCAGGAGATCACCCGGGAGAGCCTGGACGAGGTCCGCCGCCTGGTGCGCCGGCTGCGCCCCGGGGTCCTGGACGACCTCGGCCTGATCAGCGCGCTGACCTCGCTCACGCACGACTTCGCCACCCACACCGGTCTGCGGGTCACCCGCCGTTTCGGGGCCGACCTGCCCGCCCTGGACCACGAGACGGAGCTGGTCCTCTACCGGGTCGCGCAGGAGAGCCTGACCAACGCCGCCCGCCACGCGGACGCCGAGCGCCTGGAGGTGAGTCTCGGCCGGGCCGACGGCGCGGTGGTCCTCGAGATCGCCGACGACGGCCGCGGCATCGAGGCGGCCTGCGAGGGCGCGGGCATCCGCGGCATGCGCGAACGGGCCCTGCTGATCGGGGCCGGCCTCGACATCACCTCGGCACCCGGGGCCGGCACCCGGATCCGGCTCACCGCACCCGTCCCCGCATCCAGGAAGCAGCCCTGACCATGTCCGACCCGTCCCTGCCCGCCGCGTCCGCACCCGTCGCGTCCGGGCCGCCCGCCGCCGATCCGTCCCGGATCCGCATCCTCCTCGCCGACGACCACGCGCTGGTACGCCGGGGTGTGCGCCTCATCCTCGACCGGGAGCCGGACCTCGAAGTGGTCGCCGAGGCCGGGGACGGCGCCGAGGCCATCGACATGGCCCGCGCCCACGCCGTGGACCTCGCCGTGCTGGACATCGCGATGCCGCGCCTGACGGGTCTCCAGGCGGCACGGGAGCTGTCCGCGCTGAAGCCGGGGCTGCGCATCCTGATGCTGACGATGCACGACAACGAGCAGTACCTGTTCCAGGCACTGAAGTCGGGTGCCTGCGGATACGTCCTGAAGTCCGTCGCCGACCGCGACCTGGTCGCCGCCTGCCGGGCCGCGATGCGCGACGAGCCGTTCCTCTACCCCGGCGCGGTCACCGCCCTGATCCGCAACTACCTCGACCGCGTCCGGCACGGCGAGGAGACCGCCGACCACATCCTGACCCCCCGTGAGGAGGAGGTCCTCAAGCTCGTCGCCGAGGGCCACTCGTCGAAGGAGATCGCCGAGATCCTCTTCATCAGCATCAAGACCGTCCAGCGGCACCGCGCGAACCTGCTGCAGAAGCTCGGCCTGCGCGACCGGCTGGAGCTGACCCGGTACGCCATCCGCGCCGGGCTCATCGAGCCCTGACCCCCGCCACCCCCTCCCCCGGACCGCCCGGGGCTCTGGCCGCCCACTCCCCGGCCGGAGCTCCGGGCTCACCCCCGCGCGCCCACCACGAAAGGGGACGGCGCATGCGCCCCGCACCCTGGACCCGGCACCCGGACGCCTCCGGGCCCGCGGAGTCCGGCGCGCGCTCCCCGGGACTCGGCCGGCGTGCGGGCGGAGTGCCGAGGGCCGCCCCGCGGCGTGCGGGCGGAGCACCGGGGCCCGCCGCTCGGCCGGCCCGTCCGGCGCGTCCCGGCGCCGGCGGCCGACGGCTCGCGGCGACGTTCACCGCGCTGCTGGCCGTCCTGCTGGTCCTTCTCCCGGCGTGGCCCGCGCCGGACGCCCGTGTCGCACCCGGCGGGCAGCTCCCGGTCCACTCGGTCACGGCCGTCCCCCACCCGGACGCCGGGTTCCACGACGACGACGGCTGCCCGGGCACCTGCGCCACCCAGGCCAGGCCCCGCCACGACCACCTGGGCGAACGCCCCCCGGTACCGGAACACCTCGCCGTCGCCGCACACGGGACCGGCGCCGTCCCGGCCGCCCACGGGCGACGGACCCCGGCGGCGCCCGGCTCCCCTGCCGTCTCCCCCGGCCGCACGCGCCACGACCGCGGGCGAGCGCCTCCCGCACCCTCCGGCACCTGACGCTCCCCTTCTTCCTGCTTTCCCTTCCTTCTTCCGCCGCGGCCGCGCAGGCCGCCGCCGCGGCGTGCCTGCCGGAGGCCCGTGTGAAACGTTCCCGTCCCCGACCCCGCTCCCGTTCCCGTGCGCAGTCGCGTTCGCTCCGCGTGCGTGCGCTGGTCGCCCTGGCCGTGATCGCCGTGTCGGTGGCCGTCGCCCTGACCCTGCCGGTCCGCCTCGGACTCGATCTGCGCGGCGGCACCCAGATCGTGCTGGAGACCAGATCCACGTCCACCGCCAAGGCCGACCGCGCGGCCACCGATCGCACCGTGGAGGTGCTGCGCGGCCGGATCGACGCGCTCGGGGTCGCCGAGCCGAGCATCGTCCGCTCCGGCGACAACCGTGTCGTCGTCGAACTGCCGGGTGTGCAGGACCCCGAGAAGGCGGCCGACGTGCTGGGCCGCACCGCACAGCTCACCGTCCACGCGGTGCTCGGCGCCGCCGAGACGCCGGGGGGCGGCACCGAGCGGCCCGCCGACGCCTCGAAGGAGCGGGTCCTGCCGGACGAGTCCGGCCAGTCGCTGCGGCTGGCGCCGGCCGGACTGACCGGTCAGGACGTCAAGGGCGCGGACGCCCGGTTCGACCAGCAGAACGGGGCCGGCTGGCACGTCACCGTGGACTTCAAGGACCGGGGCAGCGACCGGTGGGCCCGGGTGACCGGCGAGGCCGCCTGTCACCCGGCCGGTGACCCGCAGCGCCGGGTCGCCATCGTGCTCGACGACAAGATCATCTCCTCGCCGCAGGTCGACCCCTCGGTGGCCTGCGGGGCGGGCATCTCCGGCGGCTCGACGCAGATCACCGGCTCCTTCGACGACGCCGAGGCCCGCGAACTGGCCCTGCTCGTCAAGGGCGGCGCCCTGCCGGTGCCGGTGGACACGGTGGAGCAGCGCACCATCGGCGCCACCCTCGGCGACGCGGCCATCTCGGCCGGTGCCTGGGCCGCGGTCATCGGCACCGCGCTGACCGCGCTGTTCATCATCGTCGTCTACCGGCTCATGGGCGTCCTCGCCACCCTGGCCCTGCTCTGCTACGGCGTCATCTCCTACGCCGCCCTGGCCGCGGTCGGCGCGACCCTGACCCTGCCCGGCCTCGCCGGTTTCGTCCTGGCGATCGGCATGGCGGTGGACGCCAACGTCCTGGTGTTCGAACGGGCGCGGGAGGAGCAGGCCCTGCGGACCCGGCCGAGTACGCGTTCGGCGCTGACGACCGGTTTCCGCAGCGCCTTCAGCGCGATCGCCGACTCCAACATCACCACGCTCATCGCCGCCGCCCTGCTGTTCTTCCTGGCCTCCGGTCCGGTCAAGGGCTTCGGCGTCACCCTGGGCATCGGTGTCCTCGCCTCGATGGTCAGCGCGCTGGTGATCACCCGGGTGCTCGCCGAGTTCGCCGTGAGCCGCCCGTCGGTGCGCCGCCGCCCGCACCTCACGGGCATCTCCACCACCGGCCCGGTCCGCGACGCCCTGCTGCGCCGCGACCCCTTCCTGATGCGCCGGCCGCGCCGCTGGCTGGCCGCCTCCGGCATCGTCCTGGTGCTGGCCGGCTCCGGCATCGTGGCCCGCGGCCTCGACTTCGGCATCGAGTTCACCGGCGGACGGCTCATCGAGTACACGACGGCGACCGAGGTCGATCCCGACCGGGCCCGCACCGCGCTCGCCGACGCGGGCTTCCCGCGGGCGGTCGTGCAGTCCTCCGGCGACAACGGCCTCACGGTGCGCACCGAGGAGCTGACCGACGCGGAGGCGGCCACCGTCACCGAGACGGTCGGCGGGCTCGGCGGTGAGACCGAGAAGGTCCGCGACGAGCTGATCGGCCCCAGTCTCGGCGAGGAGCTGCGCCGGGACGCCCTCATCGCCCTGGGTCTGGCCCTCGGCGCCCAGCTGCTGTACCTGGCCGCCCGCTTCCGGTGGCTGTTCGGCACCGCGGCCGTGGGGGCGCTGGCGCACGACGTGGTCATCCTGGTCGGGGTGTTCGCCTGGCTCGGCAAGCCCATCGACGGGGTGTTCCTGGCGGCGCTGCTGACCGTCATCGGCTACTCGGTCAACGACTCGGTGGTCCTGTTCGACCGGGTCCGCGAACTGCTCGGGAAGGACCGCAGGACACCGTTCGCCCGGCTCGCGAACCAGGCGATCCTGCAGACGCTGCCGCGCACGGTCAACACCGGCATGGGCGCGGTGCTGATCCTCGCCGCGCTGGCGGTGCTCGCCCAGGACTCGCTCACCGACTTCGCCGTCGCCCTGCTGATCGGCGTGGTCGTCGGAACGTACTCGTCGGTGTTCACCGCCGCCCCGCTCGCCGTGGAGCTGTACGGCCGCGGGACCGGGCGGCGCGCCTCGCGCGGCGCGGGCGGGACCGGCGGGAGGCCGGCGGCGCGGCAGCGCACGCGGGAGCAGGAGACCCGGGAGGTGTCGCAGGAGGTCCCGTGACGGGTCGCGGGAGGACCGCGGGGGCGGGCCCGGCTCAGGGGGTGGCGGCGAAGTGTCCCGCCACCAGGGCCCGCACCGCGTCCTGGTCGCCGGCGATCAGCGCGTCCAGCAGCGCCGTGTGCTCGTGCGCGTCGGCGATCAGGTCGGCCCGGCCCCGCGTCGCGGGGTCGCCGGCCGGCGGCCACTGGGCGCGGCGGTGCAGGTCGCCGGCGATCCGGACGAGCTGGTCGTTGCCGGCGAGCGCGAGCAGCTCGCGGTGGAAGACGCGGTCGGACTCGGCGTAGGTCGCCGGGCATCCGGAGGACGCGGCCCGGACGGTGGCCTCGGCGACGGGGCGCAGCCGGGCCCACCGCTCGGCGGGCACGGTGCGGGCCAGCCGCAGCAGGACCGGGACCTCGAGCAGGGCCCGGACCTCGGCGAGCTCGGCCAGTTCCCGGGCGCCCCGCTCGACGACGCGGAATCCGCGGTTGGGGACGACCTCGACGGCGCCCTCCAGCGCGAGCTGCTGCATGGCCTCGCGCACGGGGGTGGCGGAGACACCGAACCGTTCGCCGAGCACGGGGGCCGAGTGGACCTCGCCGGGGCGCAGCTCCCCGGCGGCCAGTGCGGCGCGCAGGGCGTCGAGGACCTGCCCGCGCACGGAGGATCGCCGCACGAGGGCGCGGGGCCGGTCGAGGGGGCGTTCGCCGTGCGTGTGCTCGCCGCGCGCGCTCCCGCCCGGGTCCGGAGCGCCGTCCCGTTCCCGGGCCGCGGCGCCGGGCTGGGCGGGCACCCGGACCTGCCCGGCGGAGCCGGGTGTGCTCTGCTCCACGGGTCCTCCTCCGGGGCGTGCCGGTACTCGGGGTCATTACGGCGGGTCGCCGTCCGGTCCGTCAAGCACCCTACGTCCACCACCCGCCCCTTCCCCTGCCGAGGATCTTGGGTAAGGTAAGGCTTACCTCAAGCAATCCGTTGCCCTGACGTGGATCGGTGGTCCCGCATGCCTGTCTCCCACCCGGCCGTCGCGGACTCCTACGCCCGCCTGTCCGAGGTCCTGCCGGGACTGGGCATCACCGCGCCGGACGCCGGGGAGGAGCTGCCCGGCGGGGGCGGTTGGGTCGCCGCCGCCTCACTCGCGGCCGGCGGGGCGGAGCTGGAGGCGTTCCTCGCCTGGGACGACGCCCAGGTGGTGCGCGACTACGGGCAGCGGGCCCGGCCCGACGTGGTCGCGAGCTTCGGACTGCACCGGTACGCCTGGCCGGCCTGTCTGCTGATCACGGTGCCGTGGTTCCTGCACCGCAGGGTGCCCCGCTACCCGGCCGCGCACGTCGCCTTCGACCGCACCGCCGCGGGACTGCCGCTGGGCCGCATGGCCGTGCGGCCCAGCGGCTTCGCCTGCCTGCCCGGCGACCCCGCCGCCGCCCTGCCCGGCGCCCGGGTGGTCGCCGACGAGGAGGCGCTGCGGGCCGAGGTGCGGGCCGCGGTCGCCGAACACCTGGAGCCGGTGCTGGCGGGGTTCGGGCCGCGCATGCGCCGCCGCGGGCGGGCCCTGTGGGGCATGGCGACCGACGAGGTCGTCGAGGGCCTCTGGTACGTCGCCCACCTGTTCGGCGAGCAGGAACGGGCACGCGAGGAACTGGAGCTGCTGCTGCCGGGGGCGACCAAGCCGTACGTCGGCAAGGCCGCGTTCCGGGAGCTGACCGGACCGGACGGCGAACCGCTGCACACCCGGGACCGGGCGAGCTGCTGCATGTTCTACACGCTGCGCCCCGAGGACACGTGCGCCACCTGCCCGCGCACCTGCGACGCGGACCGCGTCAACAAGCTGCTCGCCACCGCCGGTTGAGCCGCCCGCGGTACGACGGCCCGGCGCCGCTCCGCTAAGATCACCCGGGCCGGTTCCCGCGACGTCCGCACGACGTTTCACAACTTCCCCACCTGTCGCGGGAACTTTCCGCGGAGCCACCCGTACGGGTATCCTTATTCGAACTCAACTCCCGTCCCTCAAGCGGCAGTTCGAGCAGATCGCCGTCCCCGGGCATCCCCCCTCACTCCCTCGGCGGCCTCTTGCCCCGAAACCCCCTGAGGGCTGCCGGGTTTGGGCCACCATGGCGGGCGTTACGCCCTATCCCAAGGCAAGGGACCCCAGATGAGATTGACCGACATATCGCTGAACTGGCTGCTTCCGGGCGCCGTGCTGCTCCTGGGCATGCTGGCGGCGGTGGCGGTGCTCGCGCGCGGCAAGCGCTCCTCGGGGAAGGACGCGGGCGCGGACGACTCGTGGGAGCGTGCCGAGGAGCGCCGCAGGCGCAAGGAGGCCCTCTACGGCACCTTCTCCTACGTGCTGCTCTTCTGCTGCGCCGCGGTCGCCGCGGCCCTCTCCTTCCACGGACTGGTCGGCTTCGGCGAGCAGAACCTCGGCCTGAGCGACGGCTGGCAGTACCTGGTCCCGTTCGGCCTCGACGGGGCGGCGATGTTCTGCTCCGTGCTCGCGGTGCGCGAGGCCAGCCACGGTGACGCGGCGCTCGGCTCCCGGATACTCGTGTGGGCCTTCGCGTTCGCCGCCGCCTGGTTCAACTGGGTGCACGCACCCCGGGGCCTGGGTCACGCGGGCGCCCCGCACTTCTTCGCGGGCATGTCCCTGTCGGCGGCGGTGCTGTTCGACCGGGCGCTGAAGCAGACCCGCCGGGCCGCGCTGCGCGAGCAGGGCCTGGTGCCGCGTCCGCTGCCGCAGATCCGCATGGTCCGCTGGCTGCGGGCCCCCCGGGAGACCTACCGCGCCTGGTCGCTGATGCTCCTCGAGGGCGTGCGCAGCCTGGACGAGGCCGTCGAGGAAGTGCGCGACGACCGGCGCCAGAAGGAGGAGACCCGCCAGCGGCGTCGCGAGCAGGAGCGCCTGGAGCGGGCCCAGTTGAAGGCGATCAGCCGGGGCCACGGCCACCGGGGTTTCCCCGGCCGCGGCGGCCGGCAGGTCGAGGTGGACGTCCAGCAGGTGGAGCGCGGCTCCGAGCGAGCAGCCGCGGAGCCTGCCATATCCACTCCGGAGCAGCTGCCCGTACGCCAGCTTCCCTCGCTGCAGCCCGTGCGCAGCGGAGCTGACCCGCTCACCGTCGACCTCACCGCGGAGGACGACACCCAGGCCCTGCCGCGCCTGGACTCCCTGGAGCGCAAGCTCAAGGACCTGGAGCAGCAGTTCGGCTAGGACGCCATGGGCGGCCCGGGCCGCCGCACCGCCGCAGGGGCGTGACCGCGTGTCGCGCCCCTGCGGCGTTCACGCGGCCGCCGCGCCCAGCTCGAACCAGACCGCCTTGCCCCCGTCGTGCGCCCGCACGCCCCACGCGTCCGCCAGGGACCGCACCAGCACCAGGCCCCTGCCGTGGGTGCTCTCGTCCGGTGCCGGGGCGCGCTGCCGGGGCAGCCGGGCGGCGCGGTCCCGTACCTCCACCCGCAGCCCGCGCTCGGAGACCGTGGCGGTCAGCAGCGCGTCGTCGTCGGTGTGCACGAGCGCGTTGGTGACGAGCTCGCTGGTGAGCAGCTCCGCGACCTCCGACTGTCCCGGTTCGCCCCAGTGCCGCAGCAGCTCGCGCAGCGCCCGGCGGGCCTCGGGCACCGCCCGCAGATCCGCCCGGCCCAGACTGCGCCTGAGCTGCGGCACCGTCTTCCTTTCCGTGTCCCCCGTCGGCGTGCCGATGTCATTTCCCCTTCTACTGATCGAACACGTTCACGGGGGAATCCTTGCCCGATGGGCGCCCGGGCAGTCATGTCGATCCAGCGGCCGGCCCCGCGCCTACGGCCGCGGCACGTTGCGCAGGTTCGACCGGGCCATCTGGAGCATCCGGCCCACCCCGCCGTCCAGGACGATCTTCGAGGCGGACAGGGCGAAGCCGGTGACCATGTCGGCGCTGATCTTCGGCGGGATGGACAGGGCGTTGGGGTCGGTGACGACGTCTACCAGGGCGGGGCCCTTGTGCTTGAAGGCCGCCTTCAGCGCCCCGGCCAGCTCCTTCGGCTTCTCCACCCGCACCCCGAAGGCACCGCAGGCCTCGGCGACGGCGGCGAAGTCGGGGTTGCGGTTGGCCACGCCGTGCGAGGGCAGGCCCGCCACCAGCATCTCCAGTTCGACCATGCCGAGTGAGGAGTTGTTGAACACGACGACCTTCACCGGCAGGTCCTGCTGGACGAGGGTGAGGAAGTCGCCCATCAGCATGGTGAACCCGCCGTCGCCGGACATCGAGACGACCTGCCGGCGCCGGTCGGGGAGCTGGGCGCCGATCGCCATCGGCAGCGCGTTGGCCATCGAGCCGTGCGAGAAGGAGCCGATGATGCGGCGCCGGCCGTTGGGCGAGATGTAGCGGGCGGCCCAGACGTTGCACATGCCGGTGTCGACGGTGAAGACCGCGTCGTCGTCGGCGACCTCGTCCAGCACGGCGGCGACGTACTCGGGATGGATCGGCACGTGCTTGTCGACCTTGCGGGTGTACGCCTTGACGACGCCCTCCAGCGCGTCCGCGTGCTTCTTCAGCATCCGGTCGAGGAAGCGGCGGTTCGTCTTCTCCTTCACCCGGGGGATCAGACAGCGCAGGGTCTCCCGCGCGTCGCCCCACACCGCGAGGTCCAGCTTGGACCGCCGGCCGAGGTTCTCCGGCCGCACGTCGATCTGGGCGATCCGCACGTCGTCGGGCAGGAAGGCGTTGTACGGGAAGTCGGTGCCGATCAGGAGCAGCAGGTCGCACTCCTGGGTGGCCTCGTAGGCGGCGCCGTACCCGAGCAGCCCGCTCATGCCGACGTCGTACGGGTTGTCGTACTGGATCCACTCCTTGCCGCGCAGCGCGTGGCCCACGGGCGCCTTGATCCGGCCGGCGAACTCCATGACCTCGGCGTGGGCACCCGCCGTGCCGCTGCCGCAGAACAGGGTGACCTTGTCGGCGTCGTCGATCAGCCGCACCAGCCGGTCGATCTCCTCGTCGCCGGGGCGGACGGTCGGCCGCGAGGTGACCAGGGCGGTCTCGACGGCCTTCTCCGGGGCGGGCTGCCCGGCGACGTCGCCGGGCAGGGAGACCACGCTGACGCCGGAGCGGCCGATGGCGTGCTGGACGGCGGTGTGCAGCAGCCGGGGCATCTGCTGGGGACTGGAGATCAGCTCGCAGTAGTGACTGCACTCGCGGAACAACTGCTCGGGGTGGGTCTCCTGGAAGTAGCCGAGGCCGATCTCGCTGGACGGGATCTGCGAGGCGAGGGCGAGGACCGGGGCCATGGAGCGGTGGGCGTCGTACAGCCCGTTGATGAGGTGGAGGTTGCCGGGGCCGCAGGAGCCCGCGCAGGCGGTCAGCTTCCCGGTGATCTGGGCCTCCGCGCCGGCGGCGAAGGCGGCGGTCTCCTCGTGCCGCACGTGCACCCAGTCGATGCCCGGATGGCGGCGCACCGCGTCCACGATCGGGTTGAGGCTGTCGCCCACGACTCCGTAGAGGCGTTCCACTCCGGCACGGGTGAGGATGTCGACGAACTGTTCCGCGACGTTCTGTTTGGCCATGGGTCCATGGAGGCACAGCGCGCGGCGTCACGCCTCCCAAACGGCGGCGGCCGTACGGTCGTCGGCGTAGCCCTCGACCCCGGCCCCGCTGTCGGCGAGGAACGCGGCGAGGCCGGGCGGTTCCGCGTCGGCCCATCGCCGCGCGAGGAGTTCGCCCAGCTCGCGCTCGCCGCGCAGCGGCTCGGCCAGGCCCGTGCTGCACATCAGCAGCACGTCACCCGGCCGGGCTACGGAGGCACGGAAGCGGAACGGCTCGCGGGACGGCTCGCCGGGCCCCGTGGCGTGGGGGCCGGCCGGAGCGGTGACGCCCAGGTCCATGGTGAGCCGGTCGCCGTGGGGCGTCTGGCTCGGCGGAGAGCCGAAGCCGACGACGGGGTCGCCGGTGACCTCGCCGGAGCGCGGTTCGAGGTCCTGCCAGACGCCGTCGCGCAACCGGAACAGTCCGCCCGCCCCGACGCCGAAGAACACGCGGGTGCGGCACCCGGGGGCGGCGGGCAGCAGCAGGCAGCGCAGGCTGGCCGCGTACTCGTGCGGGGCGAGGCCCTGTTCGGCGGCCTCGCCCCGGAGCCGTCCGAGACTGCGGTCGGTGAGACGGTGCAGGCCGGACTTCAGGTCGCCGCGCCGGGCGGCGTGCAGGTCCTCGGCGAGGCGGGCGTGGCTGCGGCCGACGGCCCGGCCGATCCACCGGCAGACCTGGGCGGCGGCACGGTGCGTCCCGGCCGTCGCCCGGGCGCCGGTGGCCATCGCCACCAGGACCAGTGCCTGCTCCCCCGCGCCGAACCGGGCGACCAGCAGTGCGTCGCGGCGCGGGTCGCCCCGGTGGCGCGCGGCGTCTCCCCGCGTGGAGACGGCCCGCAGCGTGCAGGCTCCGTACCGGGCGCCCTCCAGCACGGTGTCCGCCACCAGGCCGTCCAGCGCGTCGGGGTCGGCGGGCGGCAGCGCGGCGGGCTCGGCCTCGTAGGTGGGTGGTCCCGAGCCGACGTGACCCGGGGCGGGCGCGGGCGCGTCGGAGGCGGCCCGGGGCACGCGGTTCGCGTCGTCGCGGGGCGGTCGCGCCCGCGGCGGGAGCGAGGGGAGGAACTGGGGCGGGGGCGGCGGGAGGGCGGAGGCGGCGTCCGGAGGCGGTGGCGGCGGGACCTCCGGGTCGGGCAGGTCCCGCGGCGGCCCCGCGGCGCTGAGACCCCCACCGGGCCGGGAGTCCGTCGCGGCGCCGTCCGCGCCGGTCGCCCCGGCCGCGGCGCCGGTACGGGGGCCGGGGACGCTCCGCTGCCCGCGGTGGCCGCGCGGTTCCGGGACGTCCCGGCGTTCCGGTGCCGCCCACCAGGGCGGCCGGTCGTCGGCCGGGGGCTCCCCGCCCGGGTCCCCCTCGGGCCGGCCCACCGTCCCCGCCGCCGAGGCGTACCGGTCGTCCAGGGAATCGGGCGCGGCCGTGGGACCGGTGTCGCCGGTGGAGTCGTCGTACAGCTGCCCCCACCAGTCGTCCTCGGGACCGGTGGGCCTTCCCCCCTGCTGGCTCATGCTCCCGATTGTCCACCGATGGGGCCGGATGAAAACGGGGCATCGGCAAATTCCGCCGGGCCGTCGTGCGCCGGAGGGAGTGTCGCGTGACGGAGTCGAACGGTGGGGCGGACGGGGTGGCCGGGCGGCCCCACCCCCCACGGGAGGACCGCCCGGCGACGCCACCTTGGCAGAGTGCCCGGCGGTACGGCGATGATGTCCGGAGGCGGGTTTGTGCCGTGGCTGTTTTCCGCCATGGGCCGGCACGGCAGAATGCAGGTGATCTTCGGGGAGGGGCGGCGCCTGATGCTGGGAGTGCTGGGGCTGGAGGACACGCACGAGTCGGCCTACCGGGCGCTGGTGTCCGTGGGGGCGGCCGACGTGCCCGATCTGGCACGGAGACTGGCGCTCGGCGAGCAGGACACGGAGCGCGCGCTGCGGCGGCTGGAACAGAACGGTCTGGTGGCCCAGTCCTCGGCCCGGCCCGGCCGCTGGGTCGCCGCGCCGCCGGGCGTGGCGCTGGGCGCGCTGCTCACCCAGCAGCGGCACGAGCTGGACCGGGCGGAGGTGGCGGCGGCGCTGCTGGCCGAGGAGTACCGGGTGGCGGCGGGCGAACCGGCGGTGCACGACCTGGTCGAGGTGGTGATCGGCGCGGCGGCGGTGGCGCGGCGCTTCCTGCAGCTCCAGCTCGGTGCGAGCGAGGAGGTGTGCGCGCTGGTCACCGGCAGGCCCGTCGCCGTCACGGGCATGGAGAACGACGCGGAGGAGCAGGCCACCGAGCGCGGGGTCCGCTACCGGGTGGTGGTCGAACGGTCGGTCCTGGACGCGCCGACCGGCATCACCGAGCTCACCGCCGCGCTGGGCCGTGACGAGCAGGTGCGGGTGGTGGACCGGGTGCCGACCAAGCTGGTGATCGCCGACCGGGCACTCGCCCTGGTGCCGCTCACCGCGCACTCCGCGGAACCGGCCGCGCTGGTCGTGCACGCCAGCGGGCTGCTGGAGCTGTTGTCGGGCCTGTTCGACTCGGTGTGGCGGGAGGCGCTGCCGCTGCGGCTCGGCGCGGCGGGTGTGACGGAGCACGGTCCCGACGGACCCGACGGCACCGATCTGGAGATACTCTCCCTGCTGCTGGCCGGCCTGACCGACGCGAGCGTCGCCAAGCAGCTCGACCTGGGGCTGCGGACGGTGCAGCGCCGGGTCAAGCGGCTGATGGAGCTGACCGGGGTGACGACCCGGCTGCAACTGGGCTGGCACGCGTACGAGCGGGGCTGGGTGTCCCGGACCCGCTGACGGGCCCGCGCGGAACGCGCTCGGCGCGCAGATCTGCGGACCGGGCGGACCTCCTGCACCCTGGACAGATGGGAGCGTGGGACCTCCTGCTGTCCGGCCTGGTCATTCTGCTCGGGCTGTGCGGCGTGCTGCTGCCCGGCATGCCGGGGTCCTGGCTGGTGTGGGCCGGGGTCCTGTGGTGGTCGCTGAAGGATCCGCAGCCGGTCTCCTGGTTCGTCCTGGTGGGTTCGACGGCCGTGCTGCTGCTGTCTCGGGCGGTGCGCTGGACGCTGCCCGCCCGCTCGCCGCGCTCGGACGAGGTCACCCACCGCATGGCCGCGTACGCGGGTGCCGGGGCGTTCCTCGGCTTCGTGCTGATCCCCGTGATCGGGGCGGTCCCCGGCTTCATGGGCGGCATCTACCTGGCCGAACGGCTGCGGCTGGGCCGGCACGGCGAGGCGGTGGCGGCCCTGCGGACCGCGATGCGCTCGGGCGGCGCGAGCGTGCTGACGGAGCTGTTCGCCTGCCTGCTGGTGACCGGCGCGTGGCTCGGGGCGGTGCTGGCCGGCTAGGTGCCTCGCGCCGGCCGGCGCCGGGCTGGCCGCACCTCGCGGGGCCGGGTCCGGCGGTGGGGACCCGGCCCCGCGAGGCCGGGCTCACACCCGGTCGGCCGCGATCAGGACGTACTGGAAGGAGCCGTCGCGGTACGACTCGATGAACGCCTCCTCGATGCCGGTGACCAGCGAGGACGTGGCCCGCAGCTCCCAGTAGGGCAGCGTGTCGGGGGTGAGGTCGACGATGGTGTGCGGCACCAGCCGGTTGTCGGCCATGGCGCGCAGGTACTCGCGCCGGGAGTGGATGTTGCACTCGAAGTGGGCGTTGATCTGGGAGACCCACTTCGACGGCTGGCCGTAGCGGGGGTTCCAGCAGCCGGTGATCGTCACGTACCGGCCGCCGACCTTCAGGAAGCGGGAGTGCTCGGCGAACAGGTCGTGGAGGTCGACGTACATGGTCGACTCGTTGTTCCACGAGGCGGTGACGCTGCCCTTGTCGAAGGGGGTGTCGAGCATGTTGCACACACGGGAGCGGACGCGGTCCGCGATCCGCAGTTCCCGCGCGCGCCTGTTGCCGAAGTCGGCCTGGGCGGCGGACAGGGTGACGCCCTCGACCCTGCAGCCGAAGCGGCGGTGGGCCATGACCATGGACCCGCCGCGCCCGCAGCCGGCGTCGACGAGGGTGTCGTCGGGACCGACGGGCCCGAGGTGGTCCATGAGGTATTCCGCCTGTGCCGACTCCAGCCGGTGCAGCTCCGCGACGAGCTTCTTCTCGTACTCGCTGTGCCCCGGGTCGCCGAGCGCTGCCCGGTCCACGGCGCCGATGCCGTAGTGGTGGTGGTAGAGCCCGTCCACGTCACCGAGGCGGAGGTTGACCGGCCGCGCCTCGTCGTTCCAGTAGCGGGCGATGTCCCCCTGGTACGGCGTCGCCGGGGCCGGGATCTTCGCGGTGGCGGTGGGGGTGGTCTCAGTGGTCACAGATACGTCCGTTCTCTACCAGAAGTCGGGCAGGCTGTAGCGGTAGGTGTTGGTGCGGTGCCAGTCGTGGTTGCCGTCGACCCAGGCGGCCACGCCCCGGAGGAAGCGCAGCACGGGGGGCAGGGGGCAGGCCTCGGCGAGGCCGGCCGCGGCGGCCTCGAAGGCGTGCTGGAGTTCGTTGTGGACCTCGACGGCCTTCAGGTAGGCGTCGCGCTCGGAGAGCTGCTCGCGTTCCGCGATCACCACCGGCAGGTTCAGGTGACGGCCGGGGCTGTCGAGTTCCTTGGTGTACGAGTAGAGGTCGTTGACGATGGTGGTGGCGTTGCCGGCGAGGGCGATGACCCGTTGCATGTCCGGCCGGGCGTGCAGGTCCGCGGGCAGTTCGTAGCCGCCGACGGTGTCGGTGATCGTGGGGCAGGGGCGGAAGTTGTTGAACTGGCGCATCGCCAGGTACTCCCACACCTCCGGGACGTGACCGGTCTGTGCCCAGGCGGCCTCGGCGAGGTAGCCCAGGTGCAGCCGGGCCATGTCGTGCCGGTAGCGGTCGGTCTGGGAGGGGCTCGCCGCGCGGACGAAGTAGTCCATCGCGCTGCGGTACGCCCGGCGCGGGGCGTCCGAGGTGAGCGACTCCCGCCAGGCCGGCGCGTACTCCCCGGTGGTGTGGAAGGGGTCGATCGCGGTGTGCGCGAGGAGGAGGCGCCCGCCGAGACCGACGGGTGAGCCGCCGTGGTCCTCGCAGTAGCAGTCGTCCACCGCGTTCTCCGCGACCATCAGCCGGGTCGCGAGCATCAGGTGGTCGACCGTCGGTGCGTCGGGGTGGCAGGCCACCATGTAGCGGCCGACGGAGAAGCCGTCGAACTGCCCCTCCCACTCCTCGGGATAGAGCTGCACCTCGTCCTCGGCCCAGCGTTTGATCCGCCGGCTCACCTCCTCGACGCGCACGGGGTCGGGCTCCGGGACGGGGTGGTGGTAGAGACCGGGGACGGCTCGCCCGGCGGCGGACGGCGCGGGTGCCGGGGGCGCCGATGCCGGAAGCCGGGCTCCGTAGCCGCCGATCGGGGTGGGCGGGGCCGTGCCCGGTCCGGCGCCCCGCAGGATCCGCCGGAGGGCGGAGCCGTCCGCGGTGGCGTGCGGTGTGTCCGGTACGGCGGGGGCGGGCATCGGGGGCGTGGGCGGGCCGGGGACGGTGACCGGCGGGTGCAGTGCCGCCAGGAAGCCGGGGACGCCCGGCGTGGCCGGAGGGGCCGGAGGCAGCGGTGCGGCGGCGTCCGGCACGGCCGTGGGCGGCGTCGGCGGGCGTTCGGGAGGGCTTGCTCCGAGGGGCCCGGAGTCGGGCATCGACGGCTCCTTGCTGCGGTGAGGGCTCCGTGGTGCGTGGGGGTGCGTCGGGTGTCGGCCCGCGGCGGGCCGGGGCGTCAGCGCGGCCCGGGGGCGATCTGCACGTTCTCCATCACGCCGAGGGCGTCGGGCAGCAGCACCGCGGCGGAGTAGTAGGTGCTGACGAGGTAGGAGACGACCGCCTGCTCGTTGATGCCCATGAAGCGCACGGAGAGGCCCGGCTCGTACTCGTCCGGCAGGCCGGTCGGCCGCAGGCCGACGACGCCCTGGTTCTCCTCGCCGGTGCGCATCGCGATGATGGAGCTGGTCTGCTCCCTGCTGACCGGGATCTTGTTGCAGGGCAGGATGGGGACCCCGCGCCAGGCGGGGACGGACTGCCCGCCGAGGTCGACGTGGTCCGGGTGGAGACCGTGGGAGTTGAGTCCGCGCCCGATGGCGGCGATGGTCCTGGGGTGGGCGAGGAACACCTTGGTGCCGCGCCGGCGGCAGAGCAGTTCGTCCATGTCGTCCGGGGTCGGGGGGCCGGAGCGGGGCTGGATGCGCTGCTTGAAGTCGACGTTGTGCAGCAGCCCGAACTCCCGGTTGTTGACGAGCTCGTGCTCCTGACGCTCGCGCAGGGCCTCGATGGTGAGCCTGAGTTGCTCCTCGCTCTGGTTCATCGGGCCGTTGTAGAGGTCGGCGACCCGGGTGTGGACCCTCAGCACGGTCTGCGCGACGGAGAGCTCGTACTCGCGCGGCTCGAGTTCGTAGTCGACGAAGGTGCCCGGCAGGTCGGCCTCGCCCACGTGGCCGGCCGACAGGGCGATCTCGGCCTCACCGTGCTTGTTCTGCCGCCGCCGCGCGCGGGAGCCGGCCTCGTCGACGTGGGCCCCGAGGTGGGGCGCGGAGGCCCGGACCGCGGCGAAGTCGGCACGGGAGAGGGTGAGGAGGGTGCCGGCCGTCTCGGCGGTGACCGTGCAGTCGTGGCGGGCGTCGGGGTCCGTCAGGGCGCTCTCGCCGAAGTGGTCGCCGTCGGCGAGCACCCCGACGGCGATCTCCCCGCCGTACTTGCCCTCGGAGGTGCGGCCGACCCGGCCGTGGGCGATCAGGTGGATGCCGTCCGCGGGGCCGCCGCGTTCGGCGAGGACCTCGCCCGCCGCGAAGTCGCGCTGGGTGCAGCGGTCGGCGAGGGCGGTCAGGACGTCCGTGTCCTCGAATCCGCGCAGGAGCGCCAGCTCGGTGAGCTCCAGGGGGATCACCCGGACCCTGGCGCCCTCCTGGACGAACTCGACGCGCCCGTCGCCGACGGTGTGGCGCAACCGCCGGTTGACCCGGTAGGTGCCGCCCTCGGCCTCGACCCAGGGCAGTGTCCGCAGCAGCCAGCGGGAGGTGATCTCCTGCATCTGCGGGGCGGACTTGGTGGTGGTGGCGAGGTTGCGGGCGGCGGCGGTGCTCAGGGACTGCTGCGGCGCGCCGGACGCGGTCCGGGCTTCCGGGATGCTGTCGAGGGACATCGAGGGGCTTTCTCCTTGCACGGCGGGGCGTCCGGCGCACACGGGTGCGCCGGCCGGGAGACAGGGAGGGGTGGGCAACGGTGGAGGGATCACGGGAATCCCTCCACGTGCCGAAGCTAGCCCCTGGACCGGCCCCGTCCGCCGGGGAGACGAGATGCTTACCTCGAAGCAGTGACAGTCAGTTGAATGCGGTTTATCGGCCCGCCGTACGGCATCGCGGACATTCCCGCCCGGACCCGCGCCGGCCGGCGGTTACGGAACCCGGAGCCGGACGCCCTCCAGGGTGAGCAGCCGCGTCTTGCGGTCCAGGCCGCCCGCGTACCCGGTCAGGGAGCCGTCGGCGCCGATCACGCGGTGGCAGGGGCGCAGGATCAGCAGGGGGTTCGCGCCGATCGCACCGCCGACGGCGCGCACCGCGGGGCGGGGTGCGCCGATGCGCGCGGCGATCTCGCCGTACGTCGTGGTCGTCCCGCGGGGCACGGTGTCCAGGGCGGCCCACACGCGCTCCCGGAAGGCGGTGCCCTCGGCGCGCAGCGGCAGCCGGAACTCCACCGGCTCCCCGGCGAAGTAGGCGGCGAGCTGCGCCGCGGCCTCCCGGAACGGCCCGGCGTCGTGCCGCCAGCCGTCCTGGACGCTGCGGCCGCCCTTCTGCCCGGGCACGGACAGGGAGGTGATCGCCCCGTCCGGGCCGGCGGTGAGCAGGAGCCTGCCGACGGGGCTGTCGAGTTCGCTCCAGTACGTGACGGAGGTGGCCGTCGTGGTCATTGCTGCTCCCACTCTCCTGCTGCGCGCAGGTGGTTCAGTGCGTACGAGCGCCAGGGGCGCCAGGTGTCGGGGACGGCGGGGCCGGGCGGGGCGACGTCGGGGTCGCCGAGGGCGCGGGTGCGGATGACGGCGGCCGTACGGGCGTCCACCCCGGGCACGGCGAGCAGCGCGTGCTCGGCGTCGTCCCGGTCGGCGCCCGGGTCCAGGCGCACGGCGCCGTCGGCGAGGGCGGCGGCGAGGGCACCGGGGGCGCCGTGCGGCTCGGCCCCGGCGAGGACGGCCGGTTCCGGGAAGAGGTGGGTCAGGGCGCCGCAGGGCGCGTCGAGTGCCTTGCCGTACCGCTGGACCAGCCGCTCGGCCTCCGTCCGTCCCACGAGGGCGCGCACGGCGAGTTCGTCGGGGTCGGCGGTGCCCGGTGAGCGCAGACCGGGGCGGGCGGCGACCAGCGGGGCGAGCCGGGCATCGGCGCCGAGCCGCTCGTCGACGGCGTAGGGGTCGGCGTCGAGGTCGAACAGCCGTCGCAGCCGCTGCACGGAGGTGGTCAGGTCGCGCAGGTCGGTGAGGTGCAGGCGGGCGTCCAGCCAGCCGCCGCTGCCGGTCCCCGGGCGGCCGGGCCGTTCCTCGACGGCGACGATCCCGGTGCCGTAGGGCAGGCGCAGGGTGCGCCGGTAGACGCGGCGGCCGGGCGGGCCGCTCACCTCCTCGATCCCGGCGACCGCCTCGCGCTGGAGCAGGTCGAAGACGGGTCCGGCGCGGTAGGGGCCGCGGTGGGCGAGCCGCAGCGGGATGCCGGCGGACGGGGTGGCCGCCCGGGTGGCCCGGTCGCGGGCCGGGGCGGCGGCGCGGACGCCGCTCGGGGTGGCCGCGTACACGGCCCTGATCGTGTCGTTGAACTGGCGGACGCTGGCGAATCCCGAGGCGAAGGCGATCTCGGTGACGGGCAGGCCGGTGGTCTGGAGCAGGACGCGCGCGGTGTGTGCCCGCTGGGCGCGGGCCAGGGCCACGGGTCCGGCGCCGAGCTCGGCGGTGAGCTGGCGCTGGACCTGGCGGGCGCTGTAGCCCAGCCGGCCGGCGAGTCCGGCGACGCCCTCGCGGTCGACGACGCCGTCGCCGATGAGCCGCATGGCCCGGCCGACGACGTCGGCGCGCACGTTCCAGTCGGCCGAGCCCGGAACGGCGTCCGGGCGGCACCGCCGGCAGGCCCGGAAACCGGAGCCCTGCGCGGCGGCGGCCGTCGCGAAGAACCGCACGTTGCGCCGCTTCGGCGTGACGGCCGGGCAGCTCGGCCGGCAGTAGATGCCGGTGGTCTCGACGGCGAAGAAGAACGCCCCGTCGAACCGGGCGTCCCGGCTGCGGACGGCCTCGTACCGGCTGTCCTCGTCCGGGAGGTTTTCGGGGTGCCTCGGGTTCTCCGTCACACCGTCCAGTCTCCGCCAGTCCGGCGGGCCGGGCTGGCGGAAATCGGACATCGCGCGGGAGGCCGTGGCGCGGGGCCGTGCGGGGGCCGCTACCGGGCGCGTCCCCGCTTGGCCTCCATCGCCGCCTTCCCGATGGCGCCGCGGCGCTTCCACTCCTTGCGGATCTCGGCCCGCAGCCGGGCGTCGGTCTTGGCGACGATGCGCTGGTTCTCCCGCAGCAGTTTGCGGTAGCTCTCCAGCCGCCGCTCGGACAGCTCGCCGCCGTCGACGGCGGCGAGGACGGCGCAGCCCGGCTCGCTCTCGTGGGCGCAGTCGTGGAACCGGCACCGCCGCGCCAGCTCCTCGATCTCGGCGAAGACCTGTCCGACCCCGTCGCCGGCGTCCCAGAGCCCGACGCCCCGCAGCCCCGGGGTGTCGATCAGCACTCCCCCGCCGGGCAGGGCGAGGAGGTTGCGGGTGGTGGTGGTGTGGCGTCCCTTGCCGTCGACGTCCCGGATGGCCCGGACGTCCATGACGTCCTCGCCGAGCAGCGCGTTGGCGAGGGTGGACTTGCCCGCGCCGGACTGTCCGAGGAGCACGGCAGTGCCGCCGGCGACGACGGCGGCGAGGACGTCGAGTCCCTCGCCGTGCGCGGCGCTGACGGACAGCACCGGCACGCCCGGCGCGGTCGTCTCGACGTCCTGGACGAGGTACGCCAGGGTCGCCGGGTCGGTGACCAGGTCGGCCTTGGTGAGGACGACCACGGGCTGTGCCCCGGACTCCCAGGCGAGCGCGAGGAACCGTTCGATCCGGGCGAGGTCGAGCTCGGCGGCCAGCGACACGGCGACCACGGCGTGGTCGACGTTGGCCGCGAGGATCTGGCCCTCGGACCGCTTGGAGGAGGTGGAGCGCACGAAGGCGGTGCGGCGCGGCAGGTACGTGCGGACGTAGCGCGGGTTGCCGTCGGGTTCGACGGCGACCCAGTCACCGGTGCAGACGACGCGCAGCGGGTCGTGCGGGGTGACGAACGCGGTGTCGGCGCGCAGTACTCCGTCGGCGGTGACGACGTCGCACTGGCCGCGGTCGACCCGGACCACGCGGCCGGGCAGCAGCCCTTCGGCCGCGTGGGGGGCGAACGCGTCGGCCCAGTCCTCGTCCCAGCCGTAGGGAGCCAGGGCGGAGTGGGCGGAGAAAGCGGAGAAAGCGGACGTGGAAGTCAAGGGTGACCCTTCGAAGGGTGGCCCCGGCGGCCGCGCGCACCGGTGCGGTGCGGGCGCGGCGGAGAAATGAGGTGAGGTCAGCCGGCGGCCAGGGAGGTGGAGTGGACGGACTCGTGGGTGCGGCAAGCACCCGTCACAGACACGGCCATCGGTCACACCTCCGTCCTCGCTCGAGCCGACCGCGGCAGCCGATCGGCGCCGCGTGTTCACGCCGCAACCATAGAGGGGCACGCCCTCCGGGCGCCATCGCTTTTCCGCTTCGCAGTGAAGGGCGCCGTGCACGAGGTCGCGCGCACCACGGTCCCCACCCCGGCTGGACGATGGGGACGTGTGCGGGGGGCCGGGCCGGGGGGGGGGGGGCGGTCTCCGGCAGCGCCAGGGTCAGGGCGAAGGCCAGGA
>NZ_JBHXFL010000009.1:0-56298 GCF_042724095.1 Streptomyces sp. NPDC127100 | reverse complement strand
TCTTTCCCGCTGCGCTTGTGGGGGCGGGGTCCCGGGGGGGGCGCCCCCCCGGGCCCCCCCCCGGGGGGGCGGGGGGGGGGGGGGGGGGGGGCGGGGGCCGGCTCGGCGCCCGGCCCCGCCCCCCCGGAGCTCGTCGGGTCAGGCCTGGACGGGCTCGTCCGCCGGCAGGCTGTCCATGAAGGAGCTGACGGAGAAGACCGCGTTGCCGGCGCCGGGCGGGCCGTAGCCGGGGGGCGAGGACAGGCCGAAGTCCTCCATCGTCTGCCGGTAGGCCTGGAGCAGCCGGATGTGGTACTCCAGCGGCGCGCCCTGCGGGTTGGCCTTGCCCAGCGGTGTGGTGGGCTCGGGGCACCAGGTGGTGAAGCGGGGCGTGATGCCGTGCGACATGAAGAAGCGCAGGCCCTCGGTGGTGGACGCGATGGCCTCGTCGACCGTCTTGAAGCCGAAGGGCTCGGCCATCTCCACGCCCGCGACGAAGTTCGGGATGACGTTGCGCGCGCCGAAGACGTCGGCGGAGTCGAGGATGCGCCGGTGCCACTCGTCGCGGCCGACGTAGCGCTCCTTGCCGGGGCAGTACATCTTGAACAGGTACTCGTCCCACACCTCGAAGTTGGGGTGGTAGATCTGCACGCCGTAGTCCTTGAAGCGCTGCACGTCAGCCTTGGGCAGGGCCTGGGCGACGACCTTGCCGATCCAGCGGCCGGGGAAGCGCTCCTCGATGGCCTTGGCGTAGTGGCCGTAGAAGTCGGCCTCGTCGCGTCCGGAGACGGTCTTGGTGATGGCGCCGCCGGTGAGGGTGTAGGCGGTGGAGGTCTTCGCCGTGTCGTAGCGGTCGATGATCTCGAGGGCCTCCAGCACCTCCTCGACGTCCTTCACACCCGTGTAGGGGCGTCCGGCCGCCTTGTGCTGGCGCCAGTTGTGGTTGATGTCGCAGTACTGGCACTCCTCCTTGGCGCCGAAGTACTGGCAGACCCGGAAGACGGTCAGGTAGATCAGGTAGCCCCACTGGATGGTCGGGGCCACCTCCATGACCGACTTCCCGTTGGAGAGGGTGTGCCGGTAGTACTCGGGCATCGGCGGCACGCCGACGTCGGAGATCCGCCTGCCGTCGAGGTAGAGACCGAGCTGGCCGTGCTCGTCGGCGGCGACGCGGTAGGGGGAGGCCGGGTTCACCCGGACCGAGACCACCGTGCGGCGCAGGTCGTAGGGGCCGCCGGTGAGGATGATCTCCTCGGGCGGGCGGCGCAGCGCGGCCTCGCCCAGCTCGGGCAGGGTGCCGTGGTCGAAGGAGAAGATGAAGTACGACTTCGGCTTGACCTCGCCGTCCTCGTTGTCACTCAGCGCGGAAGGGTCGAAGGCCACACCGCCCCGAAGGAGGTCCTCCTTGAAGACGGCCTCGCGCGGCACGTGCGGGAACCGCTCCATCAGATCCTCGACCAGCGCGGTACGGCTGTCCATCCCGTTGTCTCCTCCCGGCTCAGGCGTTCGACTTCTCACGGTATGCCCCCGGCCGGACGTCCGGCCGCCCGGGGCCCCTCCCGGCGCGCCAGGTAGGTTTCCGGCGGGAGGACTCCTGGTCCTCGTGGAGCTTCGGGAGGGCAGCGGTATGACCGTCACCGCCGTGACCAATTGGGCCGGCAACATCACCTACCGGGCCGGCGAACTGCTGCGGCCGCGGTCGGCCGAGGAGTTGCGGAGCGCGGTGGCGCGCAGCCCGCGGGTGCGGGTGCTGGGCAGCGGGCACTCCTTCAACGGGATCGCCGACCCGGGCGCCGAGGGGGCGCTGCTCTCCCTGGCCGCACTGCCGCCCGAGGTGGACGTGGACACGGCCGCCCGCACGGTGCGGGTGGGCGGCGGCGTCCGGTACGCGGAGCTGGCCCGGCTGGTGCACGCGCGCGGACTGGCCCTGCCGAACATGGCCTCGCTGCCGCACATCTCGGTCGCCGGGTCGGTGGCGACCGGCACGCACGGCTCCGGCGTGGGCAACGGGCCGCTGGCGTCGGCGGTGCGCGAGGTGGAACTGGTCACGGCGGACGGCTCGGCGCTGACCCTGGCACGCGGGGAGGAACGGTTCGGCGGCGCGGTCACCTCGCTCGGCGCGCTCGGCGTCGTGACCGCCCTCACCCTGGACCTGGAGCCGGCGTACGAGGTCGAGCAGCACGTCTTCACCGAGCTGCCGCCGGCCGCCGTGGACGGGCCGGGCTTCGACACGGTGATGGCGGCTGCGTACAGCGTGAGCCTGTTCACGGACTGGCGGGAGCCGGGTTTCCGGCAGGTGTGGCTCAAGCGGCGCACCGACCGGCCGCTGCCCGGCTTCCCGTGGGCGGCGCCGGCCGCCGGGAAGATGCATCCGGTGCCGGGGATGCCCGCGGTGAACTGCACCGACCAGTTCGGGGTGGCGGGGCCCTGGCACGAGCGGCTGCCGCACTTCCGCGCGGAGTTCGTGCCCAGCAGCGGCGACGAGCTCCAGTCGGAGTACCTGATGGCGCGCGAGCACGCCGTGGACGCCCTGCGCGCGCTGGACTCGATACGGGACGGTGTCGCGCCGGTGCTCCAGACCTGCGAGGTCCGCACGGTCGCCGCCGACGAGCAGTGGCTGGGCCCCGCGTACGGGCGCGACACCGTGGCCGTGCACTTCACCTGGGTGGCGGACACGGAGGCGGTGCTGCCGGTGGTGCGGCGGGTGGAGGCGGCGCTGGACGCGTTCGGCGCCCGGCCGCACTGGGGGAAGGTGTTCACCACTCCGGCGGCCGTGCTGCGCGCCCGGTATCCGCGGCTCGGCGACTTCGGGGCGCTCGTCGCGGACCTGGACCCGCGGGGCAAGTTCACCAACGCGTTCGTGCGCGGGGTGCTGGCCGGCTGAGGCGGGCGGTCGGCGGTCAGCCCGCGGTGCGGCGGAGCTCCACCAGGGGGATGGCGCGGCCGGCCTGCTCCTGGTGCCGGGCGAAGAACGGCGCCTGTTCGAGCAGCAGCGGCCACAGCCGGTCGCGTTCGGGTGCGTCCAGGACGGTGGCGACGGCCGGATAGGTGTCCGGGCCGAGTTCGACGGTGACGTCGGGGTGGGCCACGACGTTGTGGAACCAGTCCGGGTGCCGCGGCGCCCCCATGTTGGAGGCGACGACCGTCACGCGGTCGCCGTCGAGCCGCCAGAAGCCCATCGGGGTGGTGCGGCGCGTGCCGCTGCGGGCCCCGGTGTGGGTGAGCAGGAGCATCCGGTCGGCGTGCATCATCTCGCCGATCTTCCCGCTGCCCCGCTGCGCGCGGAACTGCTCGGCGACCTGGCGGTTGAGCTCGTTGCGCTGCTCGGTGCTCATCGTCGACGGGTCCATGCCGGTCAATCTGCCACAGCCGCCGCGCCTTCGCGAGAGATCCGGGGGCCGGTGCGGGCCGGTCGGCCGGGCCGGGGCGCGGACCCGCGCCTGTCCTAGGATGCGGGCTGGAAACCCCGCGAAGCACGCGCACCCGCCGGAGAGGTGGACCCATGCCCCGAGCCGGCCTCACGACCGAGCGCGTCGTCGCGGCCGCCGCCGACCTCGCCGACGAGACGGGTTTCGAGAGCGTCACCGTCTCCGCGCTGGCCCGGCGCCTGGGGGTGAAGGACGCGAGCCTGTACACCCACGTCCGCTCTCTGCGGGATCTGCGCGTGCGGATGGCACTGCTGGCGGGCGGCGAGCTGATCGAGGAGATCGCGGAGGCGGTCGCCGGGCGGGCCGGCAAGGAGGCGCTGGCCGCCTTCGCCGGCGCGTACCGGGCGTACGCGCTGAGCCACCCCGGCCGGTACGCCGCGACCCAGGTCCGGGTCGACCGGCCAGTCGCCGCCGACTCCCCCGCGCTGCGCCGCACCGCGGAGATCACCTACGGGATGCTGCGCGCGTACGGCCTCGGTGAGCCCGATCTCACCGATGCCGTACGCCTGTTGCGCAGTACCTTCCACGGTTACTGCGCCCTGGAGGCCGCCGGGGCCTTCGGCGCCCCGCGGGACGTCCAGGCGTCGTGGGACAGGGCCGTGGACGCGCTGCACGTCGCGCTGGAGCACTGGCCGTCCGGCGGCTGACCGGGCGCCCGCTCAGGCCTTGAGCGCGACGCCGGACACGGCGACCTCGGCGGTGGACTCCGTGGACGGGATGCCGTCCGGGCGCCAGGAGGCGGTCGCGACCACACCGGGTTCGACGAGGTCGAGCCCGGCGAAGTAGCCGGCGATCTCCTGCGGGGAGCGGAGGTGGTAGGTGTTGGCCGACTGCCCGTTGTAGGTCTCGACGGCCGTGTTGAGCGCGGGGTTGCTGTTCGTGCCGTCGCTCAGGGCGAGGTAGCTGCCCGGCGGCAGTGCCGCCACCAGCCGGGCCACCAGCTCGCCGGGCCGCTCCTCGTCGGCGACCTGCCCCATGATGCCCAGCATGGTCAGGCCGATCGGCCGGTCGAAGTCCAGGGTCCTGGCGGCCTCGGCGAGGATCCGGTCGGGGTCGCGCACGTCGGCGTCGATGTAGGCGCAGGCCCCCTCCTCGCTGCTGGTGAGCAGCGCCTCGGCGTGCGTCAGGACGAGGGGGTCGTTGTCGACGTAGACGATGCGGCTCTCCGGCGCGATGCGCTGGGCCAGCTCGTGGGTGTTGTCCGCGGTGGGCAGACCGGTGCCGATGTCGAGGAACTGGCGGATGCCGGCCTCCTCGACCAGGAAGCGCACGGCGCGCCCCAGGAACTTCCGTTGCAGCCGGGCGACGGCCGCGAACTCCGGGAAGGTCGACAGGATGACGTCGCCGACCTGGCTGTCGACGGGGTAGTTGTCCTTGCCGCCCAGCAGGTAGTTCCAGACACGGGCGGAGTGCGGGCGATCGGTCTGCAGCCTGGCCCTGACTTCATCACGCGGGTGATCCATGGGGACAGCTTCACACAGAGCGACACCCCAGGGGGTCAACTACCCAGCTTCAGCACGTCGTCGTAGCTCGGCACCGTGCCGCCGGGAGCCCGCCCGGACCGGATGTCGGCCACGGCGTCCAGGGCGGCGCCGAGCGCGCGCCGGTACAGCAGCGAGCCCAGACTCACCCGGCGCACCCCGAGGTCGGTGAGGTGCGGCAGGGAGGGGCCGGCCGGTGTCCAGAGGACGTTGAGGGGGACGTCGAGCCGCCGGACCAGCGCGGAGATCGTGCGCGGGTCGGCCACCCCGGGGACGAAGAGGCCGTGGGCGCCCGCCTGCCGGTAGGCGTCGAGGCGCCGTGACGTCCCCTCGCCGTCGCCGAGCCAGTACGTGTCGGTGCGGGCGTTGACGAAGAGGCCGGGGGCCGCCGCCCTGACCGCGGCGATCTTCGCCACATGCCGGTCGACGGGGCCGAGGCCGTCCTCCAGGTTGACGCCGACGGCGCCGGCGGCCGCCAACTGCCGTGCCAGCTCCGCGACCTCGTCGGGATCGTCGCTGAAGCCGCTCTCCATGTCGACGGAGAGGAGGAACGGCCCCGCTCCCAGGTCGCGAGCCAGCCGGAGCGTCTCCTCGCGGGTCGCCGACGCCCCGTCGGGCAGCCCGTGCGCCGCCGCGACACCCAGGCTGGTGGTGCCGACGGCCGCGAAGCCCTGGCCGGCGAGCAGCAGCGCCGAGGCGTGGTCCCAGGCGCACGGCAGCAGCAGGGGCTCCCCCTCGCGGTGCAGGTCGGCGAAGGCGGTCACGACAGGTCTCCCACGGCATCGGCGTAGTACGCGGACTCCGCGACGTGCGTGGCGAGTTCGCGGAAGCTCCAGCCCTCGCCGGGCGAGTCGTCGAGCTGTTCGCCGCTGAGCGCGTCGAGGCGGTTGGCCCAGATCCGGGCGAGCCGGGTGAGGCGGCTGCGGGCCTCCTCGAGATCCTCCTGGGTGAACGGCGCGCGGTCCGCGTCCGTCGTGATGCCGGAGGCGTGCCAGTGGTCGGGCTGCGGCTGCTCCCCCGCCAACCGCGCCTCCAGCTCCGCGAGATGGTCGATCAGGTGGTCGGTGACGCGCCGGACGGCCTTGTGCGGGGTGTAGACCCGGTCGTCGACGTGGGCGGGTTCCCCGTCCCAGCCGGTCCAGGTGGCGGCCAGGGCGAGGACGTGGTCGACCATGCCGGTGACGGCGTCGGCGGGCGCGAGGGTCTCGGTGACGGTGTTCGTGTCGCTCATGTCCCCGACGCTACGGTCCCGTTGCTTCGGTCCCCGCCGAAGTGTCCCGGGCCTTCGGGCGGGTACCCGGAGGGTCACCCCGAGTCATCGGCTACTTCGACCGGCCGGAAGGTGGACATGGCGAGCATCGAGCGACGGGACGGCCGCCCCGAGCGGCGGTGGCAGGACAAGTTATGGGTGATGGGCCTGATGGTCCTGGTCATCGGGCTCGTGACCCGCATGGCCCTGAACGGAGCCTCGGGATGGCTGCCGGCCCTGGTGAGCGCCGCGCTGACGAGCTGTTTCGTCGTGTGGCTGGTACGCCGGCGCCGCAACCGCGACGCCCGCACCACCGGTACCGAACCGGACGACGTACCCGTCATGGAGCGGCAGATCCTCAAGGGCGCGCCGCCGCCCGAGGAGCCCGCGCGACGGCGGGCGCTGGCGGCGCTGGTCGACTCCCGCCAGCGGCGGCTGCGGCGCCACCGCTGGTGGGCGCTCCCCCTCCTCGCCGTGATCTTCTTCGGCACCGCGGCCCTATGGCTCGCCTCCGGGGCGGTGGCCGCCGGCGGCTGGATGCTGGCCGCCGCGGTCGTCTCCATGACGTGGATGGTCTGGTACCACTTCCACTACGACCGGCGCCTGACGCAGATGCGCCGTCGCCTGCAGGGCTGAACCGCGGGCCGCGGGTTCTCAGGTGACCAGGCCCCGCCGGTAGGCGTAGACGACGGCCTGGACGCGGTCGCGCAGTCCGAGCTTGGTGAGGATGCGGGACACGAAGGTCTTGACGGTCTCGTGGCTGATCACGAGGGCCGCGGCGATCTCGCTGTTGGACAGGCCGTCCGCGATGAGGCGGAGGACCTCCAGTTCGCGGGGCGTCAGCGGGATGTCCTGGGCGCGGCCCGCTGCGGGCCGGATGCGGGCGGCGTACCGGCCCACGAGCCGGCGCGTCACCTCGGGATCCAGCAGCGCCGCGCCCAGGGCCACGGTCCGGATGCCGTGCAGCAGCCGGTCCGGCGGCGCGTCCTTGAGCAGGAACCCGCTCGCTCCGGCCCGCAGCGCCTCGTAGACGTACTCGTCCAGGTTGAACGTCGTCACCACGAGCACCTTCACGGGGTGCTCCACACCGGCGCCGGCCAGGAGCCGGGTGGCCTCGATGCCGTCCAGGATCGGCATGCGCACGTCCATCACGACGACGTCCGGGCGCAGCCGGCCGGCCAGTTCGACCGCGCTCCGCCCGTCCCCGCACTCGCCCGCCACCTCCAGGTCGGGCTGCGCGTCGATGATCGTCGCCAGTCCGGTGCGGATCAGCGCCTGGTCGTCGCAGACCAGGACCCGGACGGGCGCGCTCACGCCGGTCCCCCCGCGGGTATCCGCGCCCGGACCAGGAAGCCACCGGCGGCGCCGCGGCCCGCGCTGAAGTCGCCGCCCAGGACGCCGACCCGTTCGCGCAGACCCTCCAGGCCGCGCCCGCTGCCGCCGGGGGCGGCGTCCCGTGACCCGGAGCCGTCCGTGCCGACCTCCACGGTGATCTCCCTTTCGCCATGGCGCACCCGGACCGAGGTCCGGCCGCCGTGGTCGTACTTGAGGGCGTTCGTCAGGGCTTCCTGCACGACCCGGTAGGCCACGAGGTCGGCGCTGCCCGTCGAGGCCGGCGGCGTGCCCTCCTCGGTGAACTCCACCGGCTGCCCGGCCCGCCGCGTCTGCTCGACGAGCGTGAGCAGCCTGCCGACGGGCGGCGTCCTGTCCTCGCCGCCCTGACCGGTGCCGTGGTCGGGGTTGAGCAGGTCCAGCAGGTGCCGCAGATCGGTGATGGCGCGCCGGCCGGTGTCGCTGACGGCGGTCAGGGTCCGGTCGAGGCGGTCGGGCGTCGCGGTCAGGTACCGGGCCGCCTCGGACTGCACGACCATCGCCGTCACGTGGTGGGTGACGACGTCGTGGAGCTCGCGGGCGATCCGGGTGCGTTCGGCGCTGCGGGCGTCCTCGGCGACGCGGCTGCGGCGTTCGGCCTCCGCGGCCCGGGCGGACCGCATCCACACGCCGATGCCCCACGCGAGGGCGAGCGCCAGGTAGAACGTCACGAACTCGGCCGCCGGTTCGCCCGGTCCGCGCTCGTGGAGCGCGACCGCCAGCACCGAGTACGCCGCGGAGGCGGTGACCAGGGTGGTGCGCCGGTACCGCTCCAGGTAGGACCCGGCACTCAGCAGGGCGACGGGCAGCGCGGTGCCCGCGACGAGGTGGTACCCGCGCAGCTGGTCGAGGGCGAAGCCGAGCGACACCAGGGTGAGGCAGACGAGCGGCAACCGCCGCCGCACGGCGAGCGGAAGGCACTGCAGGGCGGCGGCCACGCCCGTGAGCGCGTCGGCGGACCGCGTCGGCAGGTCGCCGATCTCCGTGCCGTTGCCCTGGAACACGGGCGTGACCGAGGCGACGAAGAGCAGTACCCCTAGCGGGAGGTCCCGGAACGTGACATCGAGCCGGTGCCACGACTCCTGAACCCGCCGACGATCTGTCACCGGGAAAGCCTAGCGGCGGAGTCGACGACCGCGGCACGCCGGGAGCCGAACGGCACGACGTTGCCGCGCCGGTGGGCCAGCCACAGGAACACGAGGGTCAGCAGCGCCCCGAAGCCCACCGAGTACACGCTGCCCTCCGGCCCGAACTCGCCACCGGTGAGCAGTTCCGGACCGGACGTCACGGTGTCCAGCAGCCCGTCGCTGGCGCCGTTGCCGGACACCTCGGTGCTGAAGACGCCGGCCGCGGCGAAGTTCCAGCCGAAGTGCACGCCGATGGTCAGCCAGAGGCTGCGGGTGGCGGCGTACGCGGCGGCGAGCATGAAGCCGGCCTCGATGGCGATGGCGAGCGCGCCCCACAGGGTCGCGTGCTCGTTGAGCAGGTGGGAGAGGCCGAACACCAGGCCGGTCAGCGCCAGCGCGAGATAGGTGCCGATGTGCTCCTCGACGACGCGGAACAGCACACCGCGGTACACCACTTCCTCCGTCGCGGCGGCGCCCGCCATGAAGCCGGCCAGCCCCAGCGCGCCCGTCACCGAGCCGAGGCCGTCGACCTCGTAGTACCCGGCGGTGTAGAGGTTCACGATGACGGCGCCGAACATCCCGGCGCCGATCACAACGCCCCAGCCGGTCCGGGACACGGCGCCCTCCCGGGCCACGTCCGTGGCGGGCCGGTGCTCGGTGCGCCGGACCACCCATGCGTACACCAGCACCGCCAGCGCCGCCGCCGCGACGCCGAGGACCAGCGCGAGCGCGTCGTTGCCCTTCACCGCGTTGACGGCGTTGCCGGCGACGGCGTACATCGCCATGACGGCCAGGAACTGCCAGACGAACCTCACGGGGACCCCCTTGTCGGGCCGGCGGCCGAGTGCCGCACGAACTGCACCGGACGCTACGGATCCGGGAGCCGGAGATCGTCACCTCCGGGTGGACACCTGGCCGTAGCTCGCACGGGGGACAACCGCCCGGCCGGTGCCCGGGGACTGGCTAACCTCGTGCCATGACCAGCGACTTCGCCGACGCCCTCGGCTCCGGCCGCCCCCTCGTGCTCGACGGCGGCATGTCCAACCAGCTGGAGTCGGCGGGCCACGACCTGAGCGACGGCCTGTGGTCCGCGCGGCTGCTCGCCGAGGACCCCGAGGCGATCACCCGGGCGCACCTCGCCTACTTCGAGGCGGGCGCGGACGTGGCGATCACCGCGAGCTACCAGGCCACCTTCGAGGGCTTCGCCCGGCGCGGTGTCGGCCGGCAGCGCGCCGCCGAACTCATGGCATCGAGTGTGGAGGCGGCCCGGGAGGCGGCCCGCCGCGCGAAGACGGACCGCCGACTGTGGGTGGCGGCGTCGGCGGGCCCCTACGGGGCGATGCTCGCGGACGGCTCCGAGTACCGGGGCCGGTACGGGCTCACCGTCGACGGACTGGAGCGCTTCCACCGGCCCCGCCTGGAGGTCCTGGCCGCCGCCCGGCCGGACGCGCTCGCGCTGGAGACGGTCCCCGACACCGACGAGGCCGCGGCGCTGCTGCGGGCGGTGCGCGGACTGGGCGTGCCGGCCTGGCTGTCGTACACCGTGGCGGGCGGCCGCACCCGCGCCGGGCAGCCGCTGGAGGAGGCGTTTGCCCTGGCCGCGGACGCGGACGAGGTGGTCGCGGTCGGTGTGAACTGCTGTGCCCCGCGGGATGCGGCGGGTGCGATCGGGACGGCCGCCCGGGTCACCGGCAAACCCGTTGTCGTCTATCCCAACAGCGGCGAGTCCTGGGACGCCGGTGCCCGCGGCTGGACCGGCCGCTCCACGTTCGCTCCCGGCGGGGTGCGGGCCTGGCGGGACGCCGGGGCGCGGCTGATCGGCGGGTGCTGCCGGGTGGGTCCGGAGGCGATCGCGTCGGTCGCGGCGGCGCTCGCCCGGCCCTGACGCGGCACCGTCCGCCGGTCACGTCACCGCCGCGCCGGACGCCCGATGCGCGTGCCGCGCGGGGCGACGTCGTCCTTCCACAGGCCGTACTCGGTGTCGTGCGGCCCGTACACCGTGTGCGGGACGCCGTCGCCGAAGACCTGGACGGGATGCGTGGCGTCCCATGCCGGCCAGCCCGGGTCCCCGGACCCGGCGAACCGGACCCACGCCCCGTGCATCGCGTCGGCCAGCTCCTGCGGAGCGCCCTCGCCCGCGAGCCTGCGCGCGTCCGGCCCGTCGCCGGAGTCGAAGACGAAGCCCAGCTCCAGCGCGTGGCAGGCGCCGAGGCCGGGCAGGCCGGACGGCCAGGCGAACTCGTAGACGTGGGACGAACCCGGCCGTGCGTCGGCCAGCCGGTGCAGCGGGATGCGCAGCAGATGGTCGGTGACGAGCTGGCCGACGATCTCGGCGGGGCCGGCGCCGGGGCGCAGGGCGCGGTAGCCGCGTACCACCTCGTTGCCGCAGTGGCAGCGGGCCCGCGCGCCCGCCAGGGCGACGGCGCCGAGCCGGTCGACGCGTTCGAGGAGGCCGCCGGGGACCAGCCAGAGCCGGTACTCGTCGCGCGTCCAGCCCATCATGAGGTCGACGCCGGATGCCGCCCCGCCGTCGACGAGGGCCTCGAGGGGGTCGCCCGGCAGCACGTCCCCGTCGACGACGATCCCGAAGGCGGGCCCGCCGAGCACCGGGCTGCTGAGCCTGCCCACCTCGGCCTGGGCGCGCAGCAACTGACCGCGGTCGGCGGTGGCGAAGGCCTCCGCGGTCGCCGGGATCTTCAGCCGGGCGGCCATGCGGCGCACCATGCGGCGCACCTTGTCGCGGTCGGCCGCCTCCGGCGCCCCGCTCTGCAGCACCGCCCGCCGCAGCAGTCCGCGGGCCCGCGGCGCGGCGAGCAGCGCGCCGATGCTGATCGCGCCGGCCGACTGACCGGCGACGGTCACCTTGTCGGGGTCGCCGCCGAAGGCCGCGATCGACCGCCGCACCCACTCCAGCGCGGCGATCTGGTCGCGCAGTCCGGCGTTGGCGGGGGCGTCCGGGAACAGTCCGTAGCCCTCGACGCCCAGTCGGTAGTTGACCGACACGCAGACCACGCCGTCGCGGGCGAAGGTGCTGCCGTCGTAGACGGGTACGGCGGACGAGCCCCTGGTCAGGGCGCCGCCGTGCAGCCACACCAGGACCGGCAGGCGGGCTCCGGGGCCCGGTTCCGGCGTCCAGACGTTGAGGTTGAGGCAGTCGTCGCCGGGGATCGCCGGGTCGGACAGGTACTGGGCGAACGCCTCGGAGTACGGCGGTTTCGGCGCGGTCGGGCCGAAGGCGCCCGCGTCGCGCACCCCGTCCCAGGGCTCGGGCGGCACGGGGGGCCGGAACCGGCGGGGGCCGAAGGGGGGCGCCGCGTACGGGATGCCCCGGAACACCGCGATCCCGTTCTCGTGTCTGCCGCGTACCGCCCCGTGGGGCGTGGCGACCACAGGATCCGCCGGGTCTGCCGTCATGCCCTCACCCGCCCTTCGCCGCGCCACCGGACCGTCGTGCCACCGCACCGCGCACCGCTCAGGACAGAGCGTCACGCCGTCCGGATGTATTCCGGCCCCGCTCCCATGATCCCCTCAACCGGGCGCCCCTGCCCGCCGGACCCCGCGACGCCGGCCGGTCCCGCCCGGCGTCACCGGCCGGCGTTGAGGCGGGCGGCCCGGCGGGTCAGGTAGTCGCGCTCGGCGAGGCTGGGGGCCCGGTGGGCCGCCTCGGCGTACAGCCGTGCCGCCGTCTCCCGGTCGCCGTCGCGTTCGTGGAGATAGGCGGCCACCGCGGTGTGGCGGGGCAGTGAGTCCTCCAGCTCCGCGAGCGCCGCGAGGCCGGCGCGCGGTCCGTCGGCCTCGCCCACGGCCACCGCGCGGTTGAGCCGGACGACGGGGCTGTCCGTCAGGCGCTCCAGCTCGTCGTACCACTCGACGATCTGCACCCAGTCGGTCTCCTCGGCGGTCGGCGCGTCGGCGTGGAGGGCCGCGACGGCGGCCTGCGCCTGGAACTCGCCGAGGCGGTCGCGGGCGAGGGCCGCCTGGAGGATCCCGACGCCCTCGGCGATCGACGCGGTGTCCCACCGGGACCGGTCCTGCTCGGCGAGCGGCACGAGGCTGCCGTCGGGCGCGGTCCGGGTGGCGCGCCGGGCGTGGTGGAGCAGCATGAGGGCGAGCAGCCCCGCCACCTCGGGGTGGTCGACGGAGGCGGCGAGCTGCCGGGTGAGCCGGATGGCCTCGGCGGCGAGGTCCACGTCGCCGGAGTAGCCCTCGTTGAAGACCAGGTAGAGGACGCGCAGCACGGTGGCGACGTCGCCGGGCCGGTCGAACCGCACCCCGGAGACGGTGCGCTTGGCCCGGCTGATGCGCTGCGCCATCGTCGCCTCGGGCACCAGGTAGGCCCGGGCGATCTGGCGGGTGGTCAGGCCGCCGACGGCGCGCAGGGTGAGCGCGACCGCGGAGGCCGGCGTCAGCGAGGGGTGGGCGCACAGGAAGTAGAGCCGGAGCGTGTCGTCCGCCGCGGGTGCGGGGCCGGGGGCCGGCTCCTCGTCGACCAGGTCCTCGCGCCGGCGGCGGGCGGCGTCCGAGCGGGTCGCGTCGAGGAACCGGCGCCAGGCCACGGTGACCAGCCAGCCCTTGGGGTCCCGCGGAGGGCCGGCCGGCCAGACGCGGACGGCCTCGAGCAGGGCGTCCTGCACGGCGTCCTCGGCCGCCGCGAAGTCGGCTCCGCGGCGGACGAGGACGCCGAGGACGCTCGGCGTGAGGCTCCTGAGCAGGGCCTCGTTCATCCGTGAGGGCATTCCGGGACGGTGGGCGGCGCCGCCAGGAACGGGCGCACCTCGAGCCACTCGTGGATCGGCTCGCCCCCGGCCCCGGGCGCCGCCGACAGCTCCCCGGCCAGCTCGACGGCGCGCTCGTAGCTGTCGACGTCGATCACCATCCAGCCGGCGATGAGGTCCTTGGTCTCGGCGAACGGTCCGTCGGTGACGGGCGGGCGCCCCTCGCCGTCGTAGCGGACCCACGCTCCCTCGGGGGCCAGCGCCTGCCCGTCGACGAACTCGCCGCTCTTCTCCAGCCGGGCCGCGAAGTCGTTCATGTACTGGATGTGGGCCGAGATCTCCTCCGGCGTCCACCGGTCCATGGGGACGTCGTTGACCGCGGCCGGGGCGCCGCGGTAGTGCTTGAGCAGCAGGTACTTGGCCATGGTGTCTCTCCTCGGTGCCGTGCGGCCCATTGTGGCCGCCTTCACCCCGGGGACGGAGCCGGTCAAGCGTTCTCGACACCACCGGCGGATTTTTTTTCGGGCTCCTCCGCCCGCCCGGTCGGCAGGCGGCGCGGGAGCGGCCCCGTGCCGCCGTCGGTCAGCCGCCCATGTCGACGCTGTTGTCGGGCGCGCCGTCGCCCACCGGGGGCAGGTCGCCGCGCTCCACGGGCGTGCCGGCGGCGGGCCGGGGCGAGGGCAGGGTGGCCGCGGCCTCGGCGGCGTCGGGCCGGTGGACCGAGACGGCGGCCTCGCGCAGGACGTCGCGCGTCACGGCGTCGCTGCCGGCGGACAACCGGACGACGTGCCCGTTCTTGGGCAGGGCGTACTCGTGCTGTCCGCCTCCGGTGCGGTACCAGGCCTCCGCGTCGCGCTCGCACGTGGCCCGCCCCGCGGTGCCGTCGCCGACCGGCCGGCCCGGACAGGTCTCCCCGGTCATCGAGCCCCGCTCGACGGAGAGGCGGACCTGGGCCCCCGTGCCGGTCAGGTAGACGGCGGAGAAGCCGTCGTCGCCGAGCACGCCGACGGACTGCTGGGCCAGGGTGAGCCCGGGGGCCCTGGTGACGTAGACGAGCTCGGGGGCGATGCCGAGCGCCCCCGCCCGCTCCTCGAGTTCGCCGGGGACGAGGGGGGCGTCCTCCGCCCGGGCCGAGGCGGCCGCGGCGGAGGCCGCGGCGGCGACCGGGTCGCCGTCCGGCCCCTCCGTGCCGCAGGCGGCGAGCAGCGCGGTGGACAGCAGCAACAGCGGCAGTAAGCGGGCGCGGCGAGTCATGCGCCCATCCTGCCGCACCGGTGTCCCGCGGCCGGACCCGCGTCCGGCCGCCGCGGTCTCGCCCGGGTCAGGGACGGTGCGCCGCCGCCTCCCTGGACAGCTGGACGGCCGCCCGCAGGCTGAGGCCGGGTACCGCCTCGCGCAGCACCTTGACGGCCCGTACGGAGTCGGCCGGGCCGTCGTGCCCGGCGGCCTCGAGGTGCTGGTGCACCCAGCGGGCGCGCAGGGCGGCGTCGGGCACCGCCGCCGCGCGCTCCACCAGGGCGGCGGCGCGCTCCAGGCCGGGCCGTTCCTCCGGGGGCGCCTCGGCGAGCGCCTCGCGCAGGCGGGCGCCGACGAGGTCCGAGTCCCGCAGCACCAGCACGCCGATCTCCTGTCGTCTGAGCATGGCTCCATGGTCGGCGCCGCCCGCCGTGCGGATCAAGGGACTTGAGGTCGTTCTGAGCCGTCGTGCCCGGCGCTCCCGGTGTCCGATTCCTTCAAGACGCGCTCCGGCCGGCCTGCCTACCGTGGCGCCATGACCGCACGCTTCGATGCCATCGGCCTGGTCGTCTCCGACATGGCCGCCTCCGTGACCTTCTACCGCCGGCTCGGTTTCGCCTTTCCCGACGACGCCGGGACGCGGCCGCACGCCGAGGCGGGACTGCCCGGCGGGATCCGGCTGCTGCTGGACACCGAGGAGACCGTCCGTTCCTTCCTCCCCGGGTGGCAGCCCCCGGCCGGCGGCGGGCGGGCCTCCCTCGCGCTGCTGTGCGACGCGCCCGAGGAGGTGGACGCGCTGTACGAGGAGCTGACCGGCGCCGGGCACCACGGTGAGCTTCCGCCCTGGGACGCCTTCTGGGGGCAGCGGTACGCCGTGGTGCTCGACCCCGACGGCAACGGCGTCGACCTGTTCGCCGCGCTACCGGCGGCGTCCGAGTAGCTCGCCCGGCGGCACGCCCGCCAGCTCCCGCACGTCGCGGGCCAGGTGCGCCTGGTCCGCGTACCCGGCCCGGGCGGCCGTCTCCGCGAGGGGTGTGCCGCCCCGCGCCAGGGCGAGGGCGCGCTGCAGCCGCAGCACGCGGGCCAGCGTCTTGGGGCCGTAGCCGAAGGCGGCCAGTGAGCGGCGGTGCAGCCGGCGCGCCCCGAGGCCGAGTTCCCCGGCGGTGGCGCCGACCGGGCGGCCCGCGTCGAGGGCGGTGACGATCCGCCGCAGCAACGGGTCGGGGGGTTCGCTGCCGGCCGCCCGGGCCAGCGCGGCCTCCTCCAGCCCGCTCGCCGGGTCGGCGGCCGCGTTCACCCGCGCGGTCAGCCGCCGCGCCCGGGCGGCCGGCCAGAGGTCGGCCAGGTCGACGCGCCGGTCGCGCAGTTCGTGCGCGGGGACGCCGAGGAGGGCCGGCGCGGTGCCGGGGTAGAAGCGGACGCCCGCCCAGCGGCCCGGCGCGCCGTCGGTGAGGTGAGCGCGGGTGTCGGGGCCCGCGACCAGCAGCCGGCCGTCGTGCCACAGCAGGTCCATGCAGCCGTCGGGCAGCACCCGCCCGGGGCCGGACCCGGCCCGTTCGCTGGTCCACACCACCGCGCCGGGCAGCCGGGAGGCTCGTTCCGCGTACACGCCGGCCAGGCTACGCCGCCCTGGCGGGCCGACGCCGTACACCCGCTTGCCCTGCCCGGGGAGGACCGGGCCGGTTACGAGGCCTCCGGCTTGTCGTGGTCGGTGGGCGGTGTGTGCTTGCCGTGGGAGCGCAGGCGGGCCGTGACGTCCTCCGGGGGCAGGAACCGGGACCAGCGTTCCGGGAACTCGGACGGCATGTCGGGGTCCGCCTCGCCGCTGGCGGCGGCCCGGGCCACGTACTCGGCGACCTGCGCCTGCCGCAGCCGTTCGTTGGCCTCGCGGGCCGCGGCGGTGGCGGCGGCCGGCCAGACCCGGTCGATGGCCGCGTTGACCGCGGCCCCGACGAGCACGGCGAACGCGGACACACCGATCCACAGCAGCACGGCCACGGGCGCGGCGAGCGAGCCGTAGATGGTCGGGCCCTCGACGGTACTGGTGAGGTAGATGCGCAGCAGGAAGCTGCCCAGCACCCACATGGCGAGGGCGACCAGCGCACCGGGCACGTCCTCGATCCACGGGGAGCGCACGGGCACCGACACGTGGTACAGCGTGGTCAGGAAGGCCACGGACAGGACGATCACGACGGGCCAGTACAGGACCTGCACGACGGTCGTCGACCAGGGCACGACCCGCACCACGGCGTCCGGCCCGGCCACCATCAGGGGCAGCGCGATCGACCCGATCAGCAGGGCCACGATGAACAGCAGGAAGGCCATCAGGCGGGTCTTGACGATCCCCCGGACCCCGTCGAGGCCGTACATCACCGTGATGGTGTCTATGAAGACGTTGACCGCGCGGGAGCCGGACCACAGGGCGAACAGGAAGCCGATGGAGATGACGTCGGGTCGGCCGCCCTTCATCACGTCGTCCAGGATCGGCTCGGTGATCTGCTTGACGCCCCGCTCGGAGAGCACCGTGCGGGAGGCGTCCAGGATGTTGGTGCGCAGGCTCTCGGTGGTGTCGGCGCCGATCCAGGAGTCGACGTAGCCGAGCAGTCCGAGGACGCTCAGGAGCAGGGGCGGCACCGAGAGCAGGGTGAAGAACGCGGCCTCGGCGGCCAGGCCGAGGATGCGGTACTCCATGCACGAGTTGACCGTGTCCTTCAGCAGCAGCCAGGCGGTCCTGCGTTTGGAGACGTTCCGGTAGAGGACCCGGGCGCGGTGGAGCCGGCCCGAGGGCCGTTCGGGGGATTCACTTGCTGGCTGCACGCCCTAAAGGTATCCGCCGCGGGCACCCCCACTCATCCGCGGACGGCCCCGGATGCCGGCGGGGCCCTCCCCGGCCCTCGGGCGCGGTAGGTTCGCCGTCATGGCAGGCAGCACGCACACCGTGACGAACCAGGCCCCGCCGCTGGCCGGCTACGACGTCTTCAGCACCGACCGGGCCCTCGTGGCGGCGGTCGAACGGCATCTGGAACCCGGACTGCACGAGGAGGCGCTGGCCGAGCTGTCCGGTCTTGGACGCAGCTGCGGCTCCGTCCAGGTGCTGGAGTGGGGCGCCCAGGCCAATACCAACCCGCCGGTCCTGCGCACGCACGACCGCTACGGCCACCGCGTCGACGAGGTCGACTTCCACCCGGCCTGGCACCGGCTGCTGGGCAAGGGCGTCTCGGCCGGCCTCACCGGGGCCTGGACCCGGCCGGGCGGGCACGTCCGGCGTGCCGCGGGGTTCCTGCTGTGGACGCAGGCCGAGGCGGGCAACGGCTGTCCGCTGTCGATGACCCACGCGGCGGTGCCCGCCCTGCGCACCGACCCCGCCCTCGCCGCCGAGTGGGAGCCCCGGCTGACCGCCCAGGTGTACGACCGCGAGCTGCGGCCGGCGCACCTGAAGGCGGGCGTGCTGTTCGGGATG
Source organism: Streptomyces sp. NPDC127100 (assembly GCF_042724095.1). Taxonomy (NCBI): domain Bacteria; kingdom Bacillati; phylum Actinomycetota; class Actinomycetes; order Kitasatosporales; family Streptomycetaceae; genus Streptomyces; species Streptomyces sp. NPDC127100. The sequence continues at coordinate 38,252 of NZ_JBHXFL010000009.1, read as the reverse complement.
GGCATGACGGAGAAGCAGGGCGGCAGCGACGTCCGGGCGGGCACGACCTCGGCCCGGCCGCTGGCCGAGGACGGGACGTACGAGCTGACCGGGCACAAGTGGTTCTGCTCGGCGCCCATGTCCGACGGCTTCCTGGTGCTGGCGCAGGCTCCGGGCGGACTCACCTGCTTCCTGGTGCCTCGCGTGCTGGCGGGCGGCACCCGCAACGTGTTCCTGATCCAGCGGCTGAAGGACAAGCTGGGCAACCGGTCCAACGCCTCCGCCGAGGTCGAGTTCGCCGGGACCTGGGCGCGCCGGGTCGGCGAGGAGGGGCGCGGGGTGCGCACCATCATCGGCATGGTGGCGGCGACCCGCCTGGACTGCGTACTGGGCTCGGCGGGGCTGATGCGGCAGGCCGTCGCGCAGGCGGTGCACCACTGCGCCCACCGGGAGGCGTTCGGCGGGAAGCTGATCGACAAGCCGCTGATGCGCAACGTCCTGGCCGACCTCGCGATCGAGTCGGAGGCGGCCACCACGCTGGGGCTGCGGCTGGCGGCGGCGTACGACGACGGGAGCGAGCGGGAGCGGGCGCTGCTCAGGCTGGCGGTGCCGGCGGCGAAGTACTGGGTGACCAAGCGCTGTGCGCCGGTGGCGGTGGAGGCCGCCGAGTGCCTGGGCGGCAACGGCTACGTCGAAGAGTCCGGCCTGCCCCGGCTGGTGCGCGAGTCGCCGCTGAACTCGATCTGGGAGGGGGCCGGCAACGTCCAGGCGCTGGACGTGCTGCGCGCGCTGGGGCGGGAGCCGCTGGCCCTGGACGCCTATCTGACGGAGGTGGGCCTCGCCCGGGGCGCCGACCACCGCCTGGACGCGGCGATCAGGGACCTGCTGACGGAGCTCGCCGACCTGGAGGCCGCCGAGGGACGGGCCCGGCGGCTGGTGGAGCGGCTGGCGCTGGTGCTCCAGGGGTCGCTGCTGGTGCGGTACGCGCCGCCGGAGGTGGCCGACGCGTTCTGCGCCTCACGGCTGGGCGGTGACGGGGGTGCGGCCTTCGGCACGCTGCCGCCGACCCTGGGTCTGGAGTCGGTGGTCGAGCGGGCCCGTCCGGTGGCCTGATCCGACCCCGGCGTCTCCCATCGGCTGCACGCGGCCGGGCGGACACGGGGGTGGTGCCGCGCCGACACGGCACCGCCCCCGTCACACAGGCCCGTTCAGGCCGCGCACGCCGCTCGGGACGGCGTGGCTCTAGTTTCGGACACCGGCTCGGCCGGCCACCAGGGTCGCAGGGGGTTGCAAGTTGCCGCCGGCTGTGTGCGGACTGTGTCCGTCCGCCTGTCCGCGGCACCGGCCGTACCGCTTCCGCGACGACGCCGAGGTCGAGGTGGTCGCGCCGGACGACCCCCGCGACCCGCTGCCCGGCTCGACCGCCCCGGGGCCGGCGGAGCACCGGGCGCGGGGCGCGGGCCGGACGCAGCCGGCCCGGACACCGTCCCCCGAGCACGCGGACGGGTCCCGGGAAGCCCCCGAAAGGTGGTTCGTTGCCGCATATTTGCAGCGTCCGGCTCCGCGGGCCCCTCCGCCTGCCGTAGCATCCTCCACGGACCGCCCCCTCTGCTCCACGGTCAACGCACGGAACGACGGGCGCAGTTGGATCGGGGCCCGTGGAGGTTCTATGAAGCAGCGCGGCAGACACCGTCGGCGCCGTCGGGGCAGGGCGCTGCGCGCGGCCCTGACCGGGGCGGCGCTCGCACTCACCGGCGCCGCCACGATGATCAGCGCCTCGCAGGCCGAGGTCGCCGGCGACCCCGGTGCGCTGAAGCCGCTCGCCCCGACCGGCGCGCTGCGGCTGACGGAGCACCGGGTGCCCGGGCCCTGGCTCGACCGGCTCTCCGCCGCGATGGGCGAGCCGGTGGGCGTCGACACCGTCCTCGGCTCCGCCGACCACACGCTGCGCGACGCCGCCGACTGCACGGACGGGGAGCGCGAGGCGCTGCCGGTCTCCCCCGCGGCCACGCGCGCCTACTGCTGGGACGACGAGGACACGCGGGGCTGGCGCCCGGGCGCGGTCACCACCTCGGGGGACGCCGGCGCGGACGGCCTCCGGGGCTCCCACCGGGTCGTCCTGGCCGCGTGGAGCCGCGACGGCGGCACGCCCGGGGGGGCCCTCGCCCGGGTCTCGTTCGTCGACGCCGACGATCCCGGCCGTCCCGGTTACGCCTCGGCGCTCCTCGCCGTCCCGGTGGACGGCGGACGCGACTACCGCGCCCTCTCCTCCCCCGTCTCCGGGATGGTCTGGTACGGGGACAAGCTGCTGGTCACCGCCGGCTCCGGGGACCGCAACGCGCTGTACGTGTACGACGTGGACCGCGTCCAGCGCGCCACCGCCGACGCCGGCGCGGTCGGCCGGGTGCCCGGCGGCTGGGCGGCGTACGGCCACCGGTACGTGCTGCCCGCCGTCGCCTCCTACCGCCTCGCCGGCACACCGGACGCCGCGCGGCCCGCCGCGATCTCACTGGACCGCGGCACGGTCCCCGCCTCCCTGGTGGCGAGCGAGTACGTGCCCGCCGACGCCGAGCGGCCCACCCGCCTGTGGAGTTACGCGCTCGGCGCGGACCCGGACGGCGACGCGCTGCCGGCCACCGACTCCGCCGGGCACGTGGACGCGCGGGAGGCGTACGAGACCGGGGTGGCCGAGGTCGGGGGCGTGCTGGCGCACCGTCCGGCCGGCGCCGGGCGCGCCGACTGGTACCTGGGCCGGCCGGCCGGCGACGGGGCCGGGCACGGGACGCTGTGGCGGCAGGACACGGAGGGCGCCCGGGCCGCGGAGTGCGGCGCCGACCGCTCGCGCCGGTGCTGGAGCGGGCCGCCGGGCTCCCTGTCCTACGGGGCGGGAACCGGTGAGGTCTGGTCCCAGTCGGACCGCATGCTCTTCGCGGTGCCGCTGACCTCGATGGACGAGGCGTTCGACTGACGGCCGCGCCTCCTCGGTGGCCTGAGGGCGGCCGGGCCCGCACCGGCGCGGAACCGGGATCGACAGATCTCGCGACCGGATGATTCCCTGACCGGCATGACCCACATCGCCGTGACCACCTGGTCCCTGGAGCAGACCGCGCCGACGGATCTGCTGCCGGCCGCAGCGCCGGAGGGGGACGTGCGGATCGTCCGCTCCGAAGTGCCCTCCCCCGAGTTCAGCCGCTTCCTGTACGCCTCCGTCGGCGGCGACATCCGCTGGACGGACCGGCTGGGCTGGTCCTACGCGCGGTGGCAGGAGCACCTCCGGCGGCCCGGCGTGGAGACCTGGGTGGCCTACGACCGGGGCACACCCGCCGGGTACGTGGAGCTGACGCCCGGGGACGACGGGGTCGTGGAGATCGAGTACTTCGGCCTGATTCCGGCCTTCCGCGGCCGGGGCATCGGCGGTCACCTGCTCTCGTACGGCACCGCCCGCGCCTGGGACCTCGCGGACCGCTGGCCGGGACTGGCCACGACCAAGCGGGTGTGGCTGCACACGTGCAGCAAGGACGGCGAGTTCGCGATGGACAACTACCGGCGTCGCGGCTTCCGCCTGTTCGACACCATGGTCGAGGAGGAACCGGAGGTGGATACCCCGGGCCCGTGGCCCGGCGCCTTCCCGTCCTGACCTGCTCCGAAGCGCCTCTTTTCGGTCTATGTGACCCACGACACCCCTGTCTCGTTCCTCGGGACAGGGGCGTCCGCATTTTGGATGAAGCTGGACTGTGTCCAGATCGCCGTGCCAGGCTTCCGCCATGTCCGGAACTGGAATTGCCTTGGTGAGTCGGCGGCACGTCGACCTCGGCCGCATGTCCAGCGCCATCTGTCGTACGCGCTGAGAGACCCTCCAGCACCACCCGGATCCTCTGCATTCGCCTCACCCCCGCGCAATGACGCGCACGTATGTCCATGCGCCCACGCGCAGGTCAGAGGCTCCCACCCGCCACCCGACCACCGCCCGTCAACGACGGCGCCGCGCGCCGGCGTATCCGTCGCTGTCCCGAAGGACGTGTCCACCATGGCCGCCAACCCGCCGAATCCAGACGCCGCGACTCCCCGCCGCAAGGTGAGCCGTCACCGTGGCGAGGGTCAGTGGGCCATGGGTCACTTCACCCCGCTCAACGGCAACGAGCAGACCAAGAAGGACGACGACGGTCTCAATGTGCGGACACGCATTGAGACGATCTACTCCAAGCGTGGGTTCGACTCCATCGACCCCGGCGACCTGCGCGGACGGATGCGCTGGTGGGGTCTGTACACCCAGCGCAGGCAGGGCATCGACGGCGGCAAGACCGCGATCCTGGAGCCGGAGGAGCTGGACGACAGCTACTTCATGCTGCGCGTGCGCGTCGACGGCGGCGCGCTGACCACCGCTCAGCTCCGCGTCATCGGCGAGATCTCCCAGGAGTTCGCGCGGGGCACGGCCGACATCACCGACCGGCAGAACGTCCAGTACCACTGGATCCGGATCGAGGACGTGCCCGAGATCTGGAACCGCCTGGAGGCCGTCGGCCTGTCCACCGTCACCGCCTGCGGCGACACGCCCCGCGTGATGATCGGCTCCCCGGTCGCGGGCATCGCCGAGGACGAGATCATCGACGGCACGCCGGCCCTGGAGGAGATGAAGCGCCGGGTGCTCAACAACCCGGCCTACTCGAACCTGCCGCGCAAGTTCAAGACCGCGATCTCCGGCTCGCCGGTCCAGGACGTTGTCCACGAGATCAACGACGTGGCGTTCGTCGGCGTGGAACACCCCGAGCACGGGCCCGGCTTCGACCTGTGGGTCGGCGGCGGCCTGTCCACCAACCCCAAGCTCGGTGTCCGCCTGGGCGCCTGGGTGCCGCTGGACGAGGTGCCGGACGTCTACGAGGGCGTCATCTCGATCTTCCGCGACTACGGCTACCGGCGCCTGCGCAACCGCGCCCGCCTGAAGTTCCTGGTCGCGGACTGGGGCGCGGAGAAGTTCCGCCAGGTACTGGAGGACGAGTACCTGAAGCGCAAGCTGACCGACGGACCGGCGCCCGCCGACCCGGCCGGCCGCTGGCGCGACCACATCGGTGTGCACCGGCAGAAGGACGGGCGCCACTACGTCGGCTTCGCCCCGCGCGTCGGCCGCGTCGACGGCACCACCCTGACGAAGGTCGCCGACCTCGCGGAGGCGCACGGCTCGACCCGGGTCCGCACCACCGTCGAGCAGAAGATGATCATCCTCGACGTCGAGGAGGGACAGGTCGACTCCCTGGTGGAGTCCCTGGAGGCGCTGGACCTCAGCGCCAGGCCCTCGACGTTCCGGCGCGGCACCATGGCGTGCACCGGCATCGAGTTCTGCAAGCTCGCCATCGTCGAGACCAAGGCCCGCGGCGCCTCGCTCATCGACGAGCTGGAGCGCCGCCTCCCGGAGTTCGACGAGCCCCTCAGCATCAACCTCAACGGCTGCCCGAACGCCTGCGCCCGCATCCAGACCGCGGACATCGGTCTCAAGGGCCAGCTGGTCCTGAACGACCGGGGCGAGCAGGTCGAGGGCTACCAGGTGCACCTGGGCGGCGCGCTCGGCCTGGAGGCCGGCTTCGGCCGCAAGGTGCGCGGCCTGAAGGTGACGGCGGAGGAGCTCCCGGACTACGTGGAGCGGGTGCTGAAGCGCTATCAGGCCGAGCGCGCGGACGGCGAGAGGTTCGCCACCTGGGCGGCCCGCGCCTCGGAGGAGGCGCTGTCGTGAGCGAGCGCGCCGCGCCCTTCTACTGCCCCTACTGCGGCGACGAGGACCTGCGTCCGGGCGAGCAGGGTCACGGCGCCTGGGAATGCGCGGCGTGCAACCGCGCATTCCAGTTGAGGTTCCTCGGGCTGATGGCCCGTGGACTTCGACCCAACTCCACGGGAGGGGAAGCGATATGACGGCCACTCGGAAAGAGCGGACGACGGACGAGCTGAAGGCGCTGGCCGAGCGGGCGGGCCGCGAACTGGAGGACGCCTCGGCGCTGGAGATCCTCCAGTGGGCCGCTGAGACCTTCGGCGACCGGTTCTGCGTGACCTCGTCCATGGAGGACGCGGTCGTCGCCCACCTCGCCTCCCGCGCTCTGCCCGGCGTGGACGTGGTGTTCCTCGACACCGGCTACCACTTCCCGGAGACCATCGGCACCCGGGACGCCGTGGAGGCCGTGATGGACGTGAACGTCATCACGCTCACCCCGCGCCAGACGGTCGCCGAGCAGGACGCCGAGTACGGCCCCGCGCTGCACGACCGCGACCCCGACCTGTGCTGCGCGCTGCGCAAGGTGAAGCCGCTGGAGGAGGGCCTGAAAGGCTACCTGGCCTGGGCGACGGGACTGCGCCGCGACGAGTCCGAGACCCGGGCCAATACCCCCGTGGTCGGCTGGGACGAGAAGCGCCGCAAGGTGAAGATCTCCCCCATCGCCCGGTGGTCACAGGAAGATGTGCAAACGTACGTCGCCGAGCACGGAGTCCTCACCAACCCGTTGCTGATGGACGGCTATGCCTCCGTGGGCTGCGCGCCCTGCACCCGTCGTGTGCTGGAGGGCGAGGACGCGCGTGCCGGCCGCTGGGCGGGCCGTTCCAAGACCGAGTGCGGACTGCACGGCTGACATGACGACGACCACCGAGATTCAGGAGAACCACGTGACGACCGGAGCCACCGTCTGGCTCACGGGTCTGCCGAGCGCCGGCAAGACCACCATCGCGCACGAGCTGGCCGGCCGGCTGCGCGAGGAGGGCCACCGCGTCGAGGTGCTCGACGGCGACGAGATCCGCGAGTTCCTCTCGGCGGGCCTCGGCTTCGGCCGCGAGGACCGGCACACCAACGTGCAGCGGATCGGCTTCGTCGCCGAACTGCTCGCCCGCAACGGCGTCACGGCGCTGGTCCCGGTGATCGCGCCGTACGCGGACAGCCGGGACGCGGTGCGCAAGCGCCACGAGGCCCACGGGACGGCGTACGTGGAGGTGCACGTGGCCACGCCGGTCGAGGTCTGCTCCGTACGCGACGTGAAGGGCCTGTACGCCAAGCAGGCCGCGGGTGAGCTGACGGGGCTCACCGGGGTCGACGACCCGTACGAGGAGCCCGTCGCGCCCGACCTGCGCATCGAGTCGCAGGACCAGACCGTCCAGGAGTCCGCCGCGGCGGTGTACGCCCTGCTCAGCGAAAGGGGACTGGCATGACGACGACCGTCGCCACGGTCAAGGAGGGCGAGGGCGGTACCAGCAGCCCGTACGCCCTCTCCCACCTCGACGCCCTCGAGTCCGAGGCCGTGCACATCTTCCGCGAGGTGGCGGGCGAGTTCGAGCGGCCGGTGATCCTGTTCTCCGGCGGCAAGGACTCCATCCTCATGCTGCACCTGGCGCTGAAGGCCTTCGCCCCCGCGGCCGTGCCGTTCTCCCTGCTGCACGTCGACACCGGGCACAACTTCCCCGAGGTCCTGGACTACCGCGACCGCACGGTGGAGAAGCACGGGCTGCGCCTGCACGTCGCCTCCGTGCAGGACTACATCGACCGGGGGGTGCTCAAGGAGCGCCCGGACGGCACGCGCAACCCGCTGCAGACGCTGCCGCTGACCGAGAAGATCCAGGCGGAGAAGTTCGACGCCGTCTTCGGCGGCGGGCGCCGCGACGAGGAGAAGGCCCGCGCCAAGGAGCGGGTGTTCTCGCTGCGCGACGAGTTCTCCCAGTGGGACCCGCGGCGCCAGCGCCCCGAGCTGTGGAACCTGTACAACGGCCGGCACGCCCCCGGCGAGCACGTACGGGTCTTCCCGCTGTCCAACTGGACCGAGCTGGACGTGTGGCAGTACATCGCCCGCGAGGGCATCGAGCTGCCCGAGATCTACTACGCCCACGAGCGCGAGGTCTTCGCGCGGGCCGGCATGTGGCTGACCGCCGGCGAGTGGGGCGGCCCGAAGGACGACGAGATGGTGGTCCGGCGGCGGGTGCGCTACCGCACCGTCGGCGACATGTCCTGCACCGGCGCGGTCGACTCCGACGCCGACACCATCGAGAAGGTGATCGCCGAGATCGCCGCCTCCCGGCTCACCGAGCGCGGCGCCACGCGTGCCGACGACAAGCTCTCCGAGGCCGCGATGGAAGACCGCAAGCGCGAGGGGTACTTCTAGACATGACCAGCACCACCGAGCCCACCGAGCCGCTGTCGGTCGAGCAGCTGTCGGAGACCACCCTGCTGCGGTTCGCCACCGCCGGGTCCGTCGACGACGGCAAGTCCACCCTGGTCGGCCGCCTGCTGCACGACTCCAAGTCGGTCCTCGTGGACCAGCTGGAGGCCGTGGAGCGCGCCTCCGCGAGCCGCGGCCAGGAGGCCCCGGACCTCGCCCTGCTGACCGACGGCCTGCGGGCCGAGCGCGAGCAGGGCATCACCATCGACGTGGCCTACCGCTACTTCGCCACGCCCAGGCGCCGGTTCATCCTGGCCGACACCCCCGGGCACGTGCAGTACACCCGGAACATGGTCACCGGTGCCTCCACGGCCGAGCTGACGGTGGTTCTGGTCGACGCGCGCAACGGCGTCGTCGAGCAGACCCGCCGGCACGCCGCGATCGCCGCGCTGCTGCGGGTGCCGCACGTAGTGCTCGCCGTCAACAAGATGGACCTGGTCGACTACCGGGAGTCCGTGTTCGCCGCCATCGCCGAGGAGTTCACGGCGTACGCGACGGAACTGGGCGTCCCGGAGGTCACCGCGATCCCGATCTCGGCGCTCGCGGGCGACAACGTGGTGGAGCCGTCGGCGGTCATGGACTGGTACGGCGGCCCGACCGTCCTGGAGCACCTGGAGACCGTCCCGGTCAGCCACGACCTGGCCCACTGCCACGCCCGGCTGCCCGTGCAGTACGTGATCCGGCCCCAGACCACCGAGCACCCCGACTACCGGGGCTACGCCGGCCAGATCGCCGCGGGCACCTTCCGGGTCGGCGACCCGGTCACCGTGCTGCCGTCGGGCCGCACCTCGACGGTGGCCGGCATCGACCTGCTCGGCGAGCCGGTCGACGCGGCCTGGACGCCGCAGTCGGTGACGCTGCTGCTGGAGGACGACATCGACGTCTCCCGCGGCGACCTGATCGTGCCCAGCAAGGACGCCCCGGCCACCACCCAGGACGTCGAGGCCACCGTCTGCCACGTCGCCGACGCGCCGCTGACCGTGGGTCACCGGGTGCTGCTCAAGCACGGCACGCGCACGGTCAAGGCCATCGTCAGGGACATACCGGCCCGGCTCACGCTGGACGACCTGTCCCTGCACCCGCACCCCGGACAGCTCGTCGCCAACGACATCGGCCGCGTGAAGATCCGTACCGCCGAGCCGCTGCCCGCGGACTCCTACGCGGACTCCCGCCGCGCCGGTTCGTTCATCCTGATCGACCCGAGCGACGGCACCACGCTCACCGCCGGGATGGCCGGCGAGTCCTTCGCCGCCCCGGCGCCGGTCAAGGACGCCGACGACGAGGACGGGTGGGACTTCTGAGCATGAACTCCCCCGACATCTACTCCACGTTCGCGAAGGAGGGCGGCCGCGTCGGCAGCGGTGCTCTCGGCAGCGGGCAGGGCGGGGTGGCGCGATGTGCGCGGTGACGTACGCGCACCGCATGCGCGCCCACACCCCCCACCCGCACAGCCGAAGACCTGCCGACCTCCCGGCCACGACCTGACCCATCGGACGAACCGACAGGCGTGACCGCCGGGCCAACGAGAGGAAAGCCTCCCGTGCCTGCCAACACCGCTCTGCGCCGCACCCTCGCGGTCATAGCCGCCCTGCCGCTCCTCGCCCTCGCCGCCTGCGGGTACGGCTCCGAGTCCGAGGACGAGGACACCGCCAAGGTGGCCGCGGGCGCCGAGAAGATCGACGGGCTGGACTCCGTCCGCATCGGCTACTTCGGGAACGTCACCCACGCCACCGCCCTGGTCGGCAACCAGAAGGGCTTCTTCCAGAAGGCGCTGGGCGCGACCGAGGCCAAGTACGCGACGTTCAACGCGGGCCCGTCCGAGATCGAGGCGCTGAACTCCGGCTCCATCGACATCGGCTGGATCGGCCCCTCCCCCTCCATCAACGGCTACACCAAGTCGGACGGGAAGAACCTGCGCATCATCGGCGGCTCGGCCTCCGGCGGCGTCAAGCTGGTGGTGAACCCGGACCGGATCAAGTCCCTGGAGGACGTCAGGGGCAAGCGCATCGCCACCCCGCAGCTCGGCAACACGCAGGACGTCGCGTTCCTCAACTGGATCGCCGAGCAGGGCTGGAAGGTCGACGCGCAGAGCGGCAAGGGCGACGTCACCGTCGTCCGCAGCGACAACAAGGTCACCCCGGACGCCTACAAGTCGGGCTCCCTGGACGGCGCCTGGGTGCCGGAACCGACCGCGTCCAAGCTGGTCGCCGCGGGCGGCAAGGTGCTGCTGGACGAGTCGACGCTGTGGCCCGGCAAGAAGTTCGTGATCACGAACATCATCGTGTCGCAGAAGTTCCTCAAGGAGCACCCGAAGGCCGTCGAGGCCGTCCTGAAGGCCTCGGTGGACACCAACGAGTGGATCGAGGCCAACCCGGACGAGGCGAAGGCCGCGGCCAACAAGCAGCTGGAGAAGGACACGGGCAAGGCGCTGCCGGCCGAGGTCCTGGACCCGGCGTGGAAGTCGATCGCGGTCACCGACGACCCGCTGGCCGCCACCCTCGACGCCCAGGCCGAGCACGCCGTGAAGGCCGGTCTGCTGGACAAGCCCGACCTGCAGGGCATCTACGACCTCACGCTGCTCAACAAGGTCCTCGCGGCCAAGGGCGAGCCCGCGGTCGACGACGCCGGTCTCGGCGTCAAGTAAGCCCGGATCCGACCATTCCCCAGGAGGTGACGACCATGGCCACGACCCTCGCCAAGGCCGCCGACGGCACCGAGGCGGCCACGCACGCCGCCCGGATCGAGCACGTCTCGAAGTCGTTCGCGGGCCCCGCCGGACAGCAGCTCGTGCTGGACGACATCACACTCGATGTCGCGCCCGGCGAGTTCGTCACCCTCCTGGGGGCCTCCGGCTGCGGAAAGTCCACGCTGCTGAACCTGGTGGCCGGCCTGGACCGGCCCAGCGCCGGCGCCATCACCACGGACGGGCGGCCCGCCCTGATGTTCCAGGAGCACGCCCTGTTCCCGTGGCTGACCGCGGGCAAGAACATCGAACTCGCCCTGAAGCTGCGCGGCGTGCCGAAGACCGACCGCCGCGACAAGGCCGAGGAGCTGCTCGAACTCGTCCGGCTGAAGGGCGCGTACGGCAAGCGGGTCCACGAGCTGTCGGGCGGTATGCGCCAGCGCGTCGCGATGGCGCGCGCCCTCGCGCAGGAGAGCAAGCTGCTGCTGATGGACGAGCCGTTCGCGGCGCTCGACGCGATCACCCGGGACGTGCTGCACGACGAACTCACCCGGATCTGGCGGGAGACGCGGCTGTCCGTCCTGTTCGTCACGCACAACGTGCGCGAGGCCGTGCGGCTCGCCGAGCGCGTGGTGCTGCTGTCCTCCCGCCCCGGGCGCGTGGCGCGCCAGTGGACGGTGGGCATCCCGCACCCGCGCCGCATCGAGGACACCGCCGTGGCGGAACTGTCCGTCGAGATCACCGAAGAACTGCGTGGGGAGATCCGCCGCCATGGCCAGCACTGAGACGACCAGCCCGCCGAAGGACGGCGGCGACCTCGCCGGTCTGGAGGCGGGACTCGACGCACTGGAGACGGTGCAGCAGGGCCGCAAGCCGTTCCGGCAGACGTTCGTCGAGAAGATCCTCCCGCCCACCGTGGCGGTGCTCCTGGTGCTGGCGGTCTGGCAGGGGCTGGTCTCGTTCGGCATCGTCGACGACCCGACCAAGCTGCCGGCCCCGTCTGACGTGTGGGACGTCGTCCACCAGGCCTGGCTCAAGGGCGAGTTGCTCGGCTACATCTGGACCAGCGTCTCGCGCGGCCTGCTCGGCTTCTGCTTCGCCCTGGTGATCGGCACCCCGCTGGGGCTGCTCGTGGCGCGGGTGAAGTTCGTGCGGGCGGCGATCGGGCCGATCCTGTCCGGGCTCCAGTCGCTGCCGTCGGTGGCCTGGGTGCCGCCGGCGGTGATCTGGCTGGGCCTGAACAACACGATGATGTACGCCGTCATCCTGCTGGGCGCGGTGCCGTCCATCGCCAACGGCCTGGTGTCCGGCGTGGACCAGGTGTCCCCGCTGTTCCTGCGGGCCGGCCGCACGCTGGGCGCGACGGGGCTGAAGGGAACCTGGCACATCGTGCTGCCGGCCGCGCTGCCGGGCTACGTGGCGGGCCTGAAGCAGGGCTGGGCCTTCTCCTGGCGGTCGCTGATGGCCGCCGAGATCATCGCGTCCTTCCCCGACCTGGGGGTGGGCCTCGGCCAGCTGCTGGAGAACGGCCGCAACGCCAGCGACATGGCCATGGTCTTCGAGGCCATCCTGCTGATCCTGATCGTCGGCATCGCCATCGACCTGCTGATCTTCAGCCCGCTGGAGCGGTGGGTGCTGCGCAGCCGCGGTCTGCTGGTGAGGAGCTGAGGCACCCCATGCACCGTCCGGTCCGCCCCGCCCTTCTGGTCGTCGCCCACGGCAGCCGCGATCCGCGGCACGCCGCGACCGTGCACGCCCTGGTCCGCCGGGTCAGGGCGATGCGCCCGGACGTGCGGGTGGAGACCGGCTTCCTGGACTTCAACGTGCCCTCCGTGCCGGGCGTGCTGGAGTCCCTCGCGACGGAGGGCGTGCGGGACGTCGTGGCGCTGCCGCTGCTGCTGACCCGCGCCTTCCACGCCAAGGCCGACATCCCGGCCGTCCTCGCGGACGCGCCGGCGCGGCTGCGGATCCGGCAGGCGGAGGTGCTCGGTCCCTCCCCGCTGCTGCTGACGGCGCTGGAACGGCGCCTGTACGAGGCGGGCCTCACGCCCGCCGACAAGTCCTCGACCGGGGTCGTGCTGGCCTCGGCGGGGTCCTCCGACCCGGAGGCGATCGCAGTGATCGCAGAAATCGCGCGGGAGTGGCGGCACACCGGTTGGTGCGCCGTGCGGCCTGCGTTCGCCTCCGCATCCCTGCCCCGCACCGAGGACGCGGTCCGCGAACTGCGCGCCGCCGGCTGTGAACGCGTCGCCGTCGCCCCGTACGTGCTGGCCCCCGGCTTCCTGCCGGACCGCATCGTGCGGGGCGCGGCCGGGGCCGACGTGCTGGCGGACGTCCTGGGCCCGGCGCCCGAGGTGGCACGGCTGCTGCTGGAGCGGTACGACGCGGCGCGGACGCCGGCGCCGGCGCTGGCCGTCGGCGCCTGACGGCCGGGCGGCCGGGCCGAGGGCGGCGAGCGCGTCGGCGGTCAGGTGCGGGGGGCGGTCAGTTCCACCAGCTTGGTGACGGTGTTCCAGTTGCGGCTGGTGGCGATCAGGCCCTTGTGGACGCGGGGCTTGGCGAGGGCCTCGGCGAGCTTGGAGCGGCCCAGGCCGTCCGGGGCGTACAGGTACAGGGCGCGGTCCCCGAGCCGGAAGTCCTCGGGGAGGAAGGCGGCCCGGTCCACCGACGCGAAGCGCTCCTCGTCGACCGGCGCCGAGTAGTAGGTGACGTGGAGCTGCCGGGCCTCGAGGTCCGCGGCGGGGAAGGGGCAGGACTCGGCGACGGCCCGCAGGTAGGCGTGGTCGCGCACGATCACGTCCACCGGGAAGCCGAAGTGCTTCTCGATCGCCCGCGACAACTCGGCGGCCAGGGACTCCTCGTCCCCGTGGCCGGACGTGAACACCGCCTGCCCGCTCTGCAGATGGGTGCGTACGCCGTCGTGTCCGAGGCCCTCGAGGAGCGTGCGCAGCTCGGCCATCGGAACCTTCTTGGCGCCACCCACGTTGATCCCGCGCAGCAGCGCCGCATACGTCGTCGTCATGCGCACACCCTAGAGCGGCCGTCGCGCCCCGTGGGGGTGGGCGCGACGGCCGCGTCCGCCGGGCGGACACGCGCCACTCTCCCCGATCCGCGGGGCGGTCTTCAAGCACCGCACACGCCTGTGACTTGTTCAACAACCCTGCGGAAGGCGACCTGGCGGATTCCGTGCCGACGGCCGCACCCTGATCACCGTCCCCGAGGGGCCCGGGGTAGATGTAAGGGGCTGTCATCCTCCCCAGCGGTGAGACCGGACATCCGAAGGGATGAGCCGGGCCCGTCCCACTTCACCGGTCAGCACGACGAGCGGGACTTATCCGGGCCATACCTTCGAAGCGGAAGGTGGCGGCAGGGGGCCTCCACCGCAGACGAGGGGGCAAGCCCGTCATGGGGAACGGAGACACACGGGTGCGGGGCATAGCCGCCCGGGCCGGCGGCTGGAGCGCCCGGCACCGATGGGCTGCCGTCGGGATCTGGGTACTGTTCGTCGTCCTGGCGATGGGGCTCGGCTCGGCGGCCGGCCGGGTCGACGTCAACGAGAGCGACCAGATGGGCGGCGAGACGCACACCGCCGCCCGGATCGTCGAGGAGGCCGGGATCGACGAGCCGGCCGGTGAGACCGTCCTGGTCCAGGCGAAGGACGGGAAGCTGACGGCCACGGACGCCGAGTTCCGTGCCGCCGTCACCGAGGTCGTCCGGGCGGTGGAGGGCACCGGCGAGGTCACGGGGGTGACCTCGCCGTACGAGGCGAAGACGATCTCCAAGGACGGCCGCAGCGCGCTGGTGCAGTTCGACATGCGCGGCGAGGCGGACACCGCGGGCGAGCGGGTCGAGCCGGTGCTGAAGGCCGTCGAGGGCGTCCAGAAGGACCACGAGTCGCTGCGGATCGAGGAGATCGGCGGCGCCAGCATGATGAAGACGTTCGACGACGCCTTCGGCGACGACTTCCAGAAGGCCGAGTACTCCGCGGTGCCGGTGGCCCTCGGCATCCTGCTCGTCGCCTTCGGCGCGCTGGTGGCGGCGCTGGTGCCGGTGGCGCTGGCGATCACCGCGATCATGGCGACGATGGGCCTGATGGGCCTCGTCAGCCACTTCCAGCCGATGAGCGACACCGCCAACTCCGTGATGCTGCTGGTCGGTCTGGCCGTCGGTGTCGACTACTGCCTGTTCTACCTGCGCCGCGAGCGCGAGGAGCGTGCCGCGGGCCGGGACGCGCAGACGGCGCTGCGGATCGCCGCCGCCACCAGTGGACGGGCGATCGTCGTCTCCGGCGTGACGGTGTGCGTGGCGATGGCGGGCATGCTGTTCACCGGCATCGCCGAGTTCGAGGCGATGGGCCTGGCCTCGCTGATGGTGGTCGCGGTCGCCATGGTCGGGTCGGTGACGGTGCTGCCGGCGCTGCTGTCCCTGCTGGGCGAGCGGGTGGAGAAGGGGCGCGTCCCGTTCCTGCGCCGGCGTCAGCGGCGGGGCACCGAGGAGGGCAGCCGGTTCTGGACGGCCGTGCTGCGACGGGTGCTCGCCAAGCCGGTGCTCGCCGCCGCCGTGGCGGTCGGCGCCCTGCTGGCCGTCGCCGCTCCCGCGATCGGCATGAAGACGCAGAACCTCACCCTGGACCAGGAGTTCGGCGACTCGCTGCCCATCGTGCAGACGTACAACCGGGTCAACGAGGCCTTCCCCGGCGGCTCCGACCCGGCCGAGGTGGTCGTCAGCGCCGACGACATCAACGCGCCCGAGGTGCGGGCGGCGCTCGCCGACTTCCGGGAGCAGGCGATCAGTTCCGGCGCCTCGCGCGGCCCGGTCGACATCACCATGCACGACGAGCAGAACGTCGCCCTGGTCTACGTCCCGCTGGTCGGCGGCTCCGACCAGGACAAGGCGGGCGAAAGCCTGGACAAGCTGCGCGACGACGTGCGGCCCGCCACGCTCGGCAAGGTCGACGGTGTCGAGGCCCCGATCACCGGGCAGGTGGCCGGTTCGAAGGACTTCAACGACCAGCTCGTCGGCTCGGTCGCGCCGGTCTTCGTCTTCGTCGTGGTCTTCGCGTTCCTGCTGATGCTGCTGTCGTTCCGCTCCCTGACGGTCGCGGCCACCTCGATCGTCCTGAACCTGCTGTCGGTGGGCGCGGCGTACGGCATCCTGGTCGCCGTCTTCCAGCACGGCTGGGGCGCCTCGCTGGTGGGCGCGGAGGGGGTCGGCGCCATCGTCACCTGGCTGCCGCTGTTCCTCTTCGTGATCCTCTTCGGCCTGTCGATGGACTACCACGTGTTCGTGGTCTCGCGGATCCGTGAGGCGCGGATGCGCGGCCGGACGACCAGGGACGCGATCCAGCACGGCGTGGTCACCACGGCCGGTGTCGTCACCAGCGCCGCGGTCATCATGGTCGCCGTGTTCGCCATCTTCGGCACGCTGTCCATGCAGTCCATGAAGCAGATGGGCGTGGGCCTGGCCGCCGCGGTGCTGATCGACGCGACGGTCATCCGGGGCGTGCTGCTGCCGGCCGTGATGGCCCTGCTCGGCGAGCGCAACTGGTACCTGCCGAAGTGGCTGCACCGGCTGCCGGACCTCACCCACGACGAGTCCCCCGCGGCGGTCGTGACGCCGGTGGCGCGCGACGACGAGGGCGAGCGAGTCGGGGTCTGAGCGGCCCGGGAAACGGCGAGGGGCCCGTCGGTTCGGGGGAACCGGCGGGCCCTTCGCCGTCACCGGCGCGGTCAGGACCGGGCCGCCGCCAGCTCCGCCTCGATCAGGTCGGCGGCCCGCCGGGTGCCGCCCTCCTGGGCCATCCGGGCCTGGATCTCCTTCAGGCGCCGGGCCACCTCCGGGTCGTCGACCAGGGCGAGGGCGGCGGTGCGCAGCGCCTCGGCGGTGGCGTCCTCGGTGGGCAGCTGGCGGGCCACGCCGAGCCCCTGGAGCAGGTCCGCGTTGCCGAACTGGTCCGCGGCCTGCGGCACGGCGATCATCGGCGTGGCGGTGGCCAGTCCCTCCTGGCTGCCGCCCGCGCCCGCGTGGGTGACGAACAGGTCGGCCTCCTTGAGGACGGCCAGCTGCGGCACCCAGGACCGCACTTCCACGTTCGCCGGCACGTCGCCGAGGTCGGCGGCGTCGACGTGCCGGCCGACCTGGAGCACCAGGTGCCAGCCGGGCAGGTCGCCGAACGCCTTCACGCACTCCCGGTAGAAGGCGGGCTGCTTGGTGAAGGCGGAGCCGAGGGAGACGAGCACGACCTTCTCGGCACCGGCGGGGCGCCGCCAGTCGCCCTCGGTGCTCCGGTCGCCCTGGCAGGCGCCGACGAAGGTGTACGTCCTGTCGTCGACGCGGTCGGCGTTGGGCTGGAGCGCGCTGGGGATCAGCACCAGGGAGCGGGCGGGGCGGCCGGTGAACGGGTCGGGGTGCTGGGTGATGCCGTTCTCCTCGAGCCAGGCCTGGAAGCGGGCGTAGTAGGCCCGGCCGCGCTCGGTCCTGCGCGGCTCCTCCCACATCGGCTCGGCGACCTCCTGCTCGTACCCCTCCCAGGCGACCATGCACGGGGAGAGGGACACCACCGGCACGCCCCAGCGGTGGCCGAGGACGCGGGCCGGATAGGAGGCGATGTCGTGCAGGACCAGGTCCGGCTCGTCCCCCTCGTACGCCTCGGCGAGCTGCGGCAGCGCCTGGACGGCGTCGTCCAGGAACGGCTCGACGTTGTCCAGCAGGGTGGTGCCCCAGGCCTCCGGGTCGGCGTCGGGGCCGGGCAGGATGCTGTTCCACGGCTTGGGTTCGGCGCCGGTCTCCGCGACCTTCTCCGCGAGGGCCGGCGGGATCGCGTACGTCACCCGGTGCCCCCGTGCGACGAGTTCGCGGATCACCTCCAGGCTCGGGTTCACGTGGCCGTGCGCGGCGATGGAGAACATGGCGATGTGGGCGCGACTGGTCATGCCCCGGACCGTACACGAGACGATACGTCTCGTGCAATCGGTTTCCGGTGGCGGCGCCGCCCCGCCCGGGCGGCGGTGTCGTCAGCGCTGGTAGCGGGCGAGTACGAGGTTGCCGTCCTTCTCCAGCCGCGTGCGCAGCTCCTCGATGCCGATCGCCCCGCTGTAGTACTCCTGGAGCGCGGGCGTGGCCACCTTGTCCTTCCACTCGGCGTAACCGCGGACGGACTGGGCGGGTGCCGGGCGCAGGTGGGCGGCGAGGGCGGTGCCGGTGGCCCAGCCGTTCTCGGGCGTGTGCAGGGCGGGGTCCTCGAGGGCCCGGGTGCCGGTGGGCAGCATCCAGTCGCCGAGGGCGAGGCGGACCATGTTGTCCGGCCGGAGGAGGAAGTCGATGAACGCGGCGGCCTCCTTCTTGTGCGGGCTGTCCTCGGCGACCGACAGCGTCTGCGGGCTGACGCCCTGGGCCAGCCCCTCGGCGCCGGCCGGGGCGGGCAGGACCTGCCAGTCGAAGCCCTCGGGGGCCTGCTGTGCGATCTGCTGGCGGTAGGAGAAGCCGAGCGGCACCATCGCGTACTTGCCCGCGAAGAACCCGGGCAGGGTGTCGGAGCCACCGCTGCCGAGGGTGGACGCGGGGGCGCTGCGGTCGCGGCCGACCTGGTCGTGGACGGTGCGCGGCACCACCTGGTCGGCCTCCTCGAACCGGACGGTGACCTTGCCGTCCGCGCCGCGGTGGAACAGCTGCCCGCCGGTGGAGAGCGACAGGTTGAGCGTGGCGGACACGGGTTCCTTGAGCGGCCAGGCCACCCCGTACCTCCCGTCGCCGCTCAGCCGTTCGGTCACCTGCCGGAACTCCGGCCAGCTCCAGGGGTGTTCGGGGGTCGGGATACGGACCCCGGACTTCTCGAGCAGAGCCGTGTTGGCGATCAGCACGCGGGGTTCCTGGAGGAACGGCACGCCGTAGACGCCGTCGCCGAAGGTGACCGTCTCCCAGCCGTGCGGCGGGATGTCGTCCTTCAGCCGCCGCGGCAGCAGGTCCGTGAGATCGGCGAGGTAGCCGCCGTGGGCGAAGTCCGCGAGGTCGTCGGAGGCGTCGTGGATGATGTCCGGCGCCTCGCCGCCCTCGAAGGAGGTGAGGAGCTGGTCGTGGACGCTCTCCCAGCTGCCCTGGACGTACTCGACCCGCACCTCCGGGTGGGCCGCGTTCCACTCCTCGACCAGTTCCTTGTTGGCCTCGACCGACTCCTCCTGCCAGGCCAGGGACTGGAAGCGCAGGGTGATCCGGCCGTCGTCGGCGTCGCCGCCCGCGCCGGTGCAGGCCGTCAGCAGCAGGGCGAACGCGACGAGCAGGGCGAGGGTCTTCGCGCGCATCAGCTCTTCACCGCCCCGGCGAGCATGCCGCCCGTGATCCGCCGTTGGACGATCGCGAACACCACCAGCGAGGGCAGCGTCGCGAGGAAGGCCGCCGCTGCGAGCGGGCCGAGGTCCGCGACGCCCTCGGCGCCGATGAAGTGGGTGAGCACGACGGGCAGGGTCTGTTTCTCCGGTGTCTTCAGCAGCACCAGCGCGAAGAAGAACTCGTTCCACGCGGTGACGAACGCGAACAGCGCCGTCGCCACGATGCCCGGCGCGAGCAGCGGCGCGGTCACCGAGACGAGGACGCGCAGCCGCCCGGCCCCGTCGACCGCGGCGGCCTCCTCCAGCTCGGCCGGCACGGCACGGACGTAGCCCGAGAGCATCCACAGCGCGAACGGCAGCGACCAGACGACGTACACCATCACCAGCCCGGGCACGGAGTTGATCAGCCGCAGGTTCTTCAGGACGAGGAAGAGCGGGATGATCAGCAGGACCAGGGGGAAGGCCTGGCTCACCACGACCCACCCGGTGGCCGCCCGGGCGAGCCGGCCGCGGTGGCGGGCCATGACGTACGCCATCGGCGTCGCGACGAGCACCGCGATCACGGCGGCGGCGAGCGCGGCGAGGAGGGAGTTGAGCGCGGCGTGCAGCAGCGGCTGCTCGTCGAAGGCCTGCCGGAAGTTGTCGAGGGTGGGGTGCTCCGGGATCCAGGTGGGGTGGAGGCTCGCCAGCTCGCGCGGCGGTTTGAACGCGGTGGACAGGAGCCAGAGGAACGGGAAGGCCAGGAAGACGAGGTACGCGAGCAGCGCGGCGTACTGGCCCACGCGGGCTCCGGTCGAGGTCCTCACGCGTCGTCACCTCCCCTGAGCCGGCCGACGAGGAAGACGGCCAGCAGGACCGAGATCACGGCGACCATGACGCAGCCCATCGCCGCCGCGTAACCGAACTGCCCGTAGCGGAAGGCCTCCTCGTACGCGAAGAGCATGGGCAGCCGGGTCCGGCCGCCGGGGCCGCCGCTGGTCAGCACGTAGACCAGGGCGAAGGAGTTGAAGTTCCAGATGAGGTTGAGCGCGGTGATGGCGAGGGCGACCGGCCTCAGGGCGGGCCAGGTGACCGTGCGGAAGCGGCGCCAGGCACCCGCGCCGTCGACGGCGGCGGCCTCGTGCAGCTCGCGCGGGGTGTTCTGGAGGCCGGCGAGCAGGGCGACCGTCGTCTGCGGCATGCCGGCCCAGACGCCGACGACGATAACGGCGGGCAGGGCGGTGGCCAGGCCGCTCAGCCAGTCGCGGCCGTCGCCGAGGCCCAGGTCGCGCAGGGTCTCGTTGAGGATGCCCGCGTCCGGGTTGTAGACCAGCCGCCACATGACGCCGACGACGACCTCGGGCATCGCCCAGGGGACGATGGCCAGGGCGCGGGCCAGCCAGCGCAGCCGCAGGTTCTGGTCGAGCAGCAGGGCGAGGCCGAGCGCGAGCAGGAACTGCGGCACCGTCACGCCGACCGCCCACACCAGCCCGATGCGGAACGACTCCCAGAACAGCGTGTCGTGCAGCAGGTCCTGGAAGTTCAGGGTGCCGATCCACCGGGTGGGCTCGGTCCGGCCCGACTGGGAGTCGGTGAACGCCAGCAGGATGCCGTGGAGGAGCGGTCCGACGCTGAGGACGAGGATGGGGAGCAGGGCGGGCAGCACCAGGAACCAGGCGCCGTGGTCGGGGCCGCGCCGTGGCCGGTCCCGGCCCCCGGGCGCGCGGCGCGCCGGTGTCTTCACCTCGGTCACCGATGTCACGTGGGCAGCCCCTCTGCGCGGCTCGAACGGGCCTGGTCATGGTCGTGAAGGCGCTGTGCCCCGTCAAGGGCCCGCGCACACGCTCCCACCTGTGCGGATGCGACACTGGCCGACGGATGGCGGGATCCCGGCGGTGGACGCGCACGGCGGACGTGCGCCGGCCTCGCGCCGGAGACCCGGGCCCTCGCGGCGAGGCGGGGCGGCGACGACGGAGCGGACGGACACGGAGGGCGGACGATGGACGAGGCACGGGCGCGGGAGGTGCTGGCCGCGGCGGAGGTGCTGCCCGGCCCGGCGGAGCGGGCGCGGCTGCTCGCCCTCGGCGAGAACGCGGTCTTCGCCGCCGGCGACCTGGTGGTCAAGGTGGGCCGCGACGCCGGGCTCCTCGAGCGGGCGGGCCGGGAACTGGCCGTCGCGGTGTGGCTGGAGGGCGCCGGTGTGCCGGCGGTGCGGGCGGCCGGGCCTCAGGCGCTGATGGTCGACGGGCATCCCGTAACCGTGTGGCACCGGCTGCCCGACGCGGTGCGGCCCACCGAGCCGCGGGACGTGGCCGGACTTCTGCGGCTGGTGCACGCGCTGCCCTCCCCCTCGTTCGCGCTGCCGGCCCGCGAGCTGCTGGGCGGGGTGGAACGCTGGCTGCGGCTCGCCGGCGACGTGATCGACCCCGCGGACGCGGCGTATCTGCGTGAGCGCCGCGACGGCTTCGCGGCGGCCTCCGCCGCGCTCACCCCGCGTCTGACGCCGGGTCCGATCCACGGCGACGCGCTCCCCCGCAATGTGCACGTCGGTCCCGACGGGCCGGTCCTGGTCGACCTGGAGACCTTCTCCGCCGACCTGCGCGAGCACGACCTGGTGGTGATGGCCCTCAGCCGGGACCGGTACGGGCTGCCCGCCGAGGCGTACGACGCCTTCACCGCGACCTACGGCTGGGACGTGCGCGAGTGGGACGGCTGCGCGGTGCTGCGCGGGGCCCGCGAGACGGCCAGCTGCGCGTGGGTGGCCCAGCACGCCCCGAGCAACCCGAAGGCCTTGGCCGAATTCGAACGCCGGGTGGCGTCACTGCGGGACGACGACCCGACGGTGCGCTGGTATCCCTTCTGACGCCGGTCCCGGTGGGGCCGGCTCGGACGTCATCCGCTGCGCGGGACGACCGGCCAGGCCGGCTCGACGACCGCCGCCGGGTCGGTCCGCCTCAGGTACGCCTGGAGGGAGGCCGACTGCTCGGCCGCCGCCCGTACCTGGAGGTCGTGCAGGTCCGCCGGGGACATCATCCCGAGGGGCCGGTGCCTCTCCCCCATGCGGCGCACCACGCGGGCCGCGGCCACCGCGTCCGCTCTCGCGTCGTGGGCGTCGTCGAGCGACACGCCGTAGTGCGCGCACAGCGCGTGGAGGGCGCGCTTGCCCCTGCGGTACTTGTCGATGTGCTTGTCGATCACCAGGGGATCGACGACCGGCGACGGGACGGCGCCCAGCCGCTCACTGAGCGACTCCAGCCCGTACCGCCGGCACTCACGGTCCAGCAGCGACACGTCGTAGCGCGCGTTCATCACGACCAGGGGTGTCCCCGCCCGCAGGACCTCGGCCACGGCCTGGGTGATCTCCTCGACGGCGGACCGGGCCGGAGCCCCCTGCGCGCGGGCGTGCTCCGTCGAGATGCCGTGGATCGCCGCGGCCTCCGCCGGTATCACCACGCCGGGGTCGAGCAGCCAGGTCCGCTCCGTCGAGAGGGCTCCGTCCGGCTCCAGCCGTACGACCGCCGCGGTGACGATGCGGTCGGTCTCTATGTCCGTGCCCGTGGTCTCCAGGTCGAAGGCCGCCAGGGGCCCGGTGATCCAGGTCGTCGCGCGGCCCTCACCGGCGCCGGTGGCGATGTGCGCCCCCTCGCGCGGATCCGTGTCCGTCGTCTCAAGGTCGAAGCCGGTCGGCGGCTTCAGGTGCCGGCCCATGGGCGGTCCCCCTCCTCGGTGGTGCGTTCCCCCAGTGGTTCCTCACCTTCGCACGCGCCACTGACAATCAGAGGATCGCGTTCCGTTTGTGCCGGGGGCCGACCGGGCTCCGGGGCTCAGGACACCGGTCGCGAATCCGCCCACATCAGCTCGAACTCCTCGCGATAGGTGGGGAAAAGTCCGCCTTCGTCCACCTGGTCCGACTTCACCACCTTGCCGCCGTTGCGCCCGTTGCGCAGGACGAGCACCGGCGCCTCCATCCCCCGCGTCCGGCGCAGGTAGGACTGCACGACCGCGATGCCGTCGGCGCCGTCCCCGTCGACGAGGTAGGCGGTGAAGCGGGGGGTCTCGTCGAAGACCTGGATCTCGAAGGCCCCCGGGTCCCGCAGCCGGGAGCGCACCCGGCGCATGTGCAGGATGTTCGTCTCGACGGCGCGGCTCAGCTCGCCGCGCTTGATGCCCAGTTCGCGCTCGCGGCGTTTGATCGCGCTGGAGGCGGGGTTCAGGAACAGCAGCCGCACCCGGCCGCCGGACTCGGCCAGCCGGAGCAGACGGCGGCCGGAGAAGTTCTGCACGAGCAGGTTGAGGCCGATGCCGAGCGCGTCCACGCGGCGGGCGCTGCCGAAGATGTCCTCCGCCGGGAACTGGCGCAGCAGCCGGACCCGGTCCGGGTGCACGGCGACCACGTCGGCGTACCGGTCGCCGACCAGGTCCTCCACCGCGTCGACCGGGAGCCGGCGCGTGGACGGCAGGTCACTGCCCGCGCCGAGGACCTCCAGCAGCCGCGCCGAGGCCCGTTCGGCCTGGCTCAGGACCGCCTCGGACAGCGCCCGGTTGCGGGAGACGACGTTGCGGGTGACCTCCAGCTCGTCCAGGGCCAGTTCCACGTCCCGGCGCTCGTCGACGTAGGGCGCGAAACAGGGCCAGTGCTGGACCATGAGCTCGCGCAGCTGGGGCAGCGTGAGGAAGCTGAGGACGTTGTCGTCGGCCGGGTCGAGGAGGTAGCCCTTGCGGCGGCTGACCTCGCGGACGGCGACCGCGCGCTGCACCCACTCCTGCCCGGCGGGTCCGGCCGCGGCGACCACCCAGTCGTCGCCGTGGACGGGTTCGTAGACCGGCCGCAGGACGGCGGCGACGACCGCGCGCAGCCGCTGTTCCACGAGGTTGAGCCAGATGTACGCCCGGCCGGCCCGCTGTGCGCGCGTGCGCACCTCGTGCCAGGCGTCGGCGTCCCAGACCAGTTCCGGACCGATCGCACCCGCGTTCATGGGCCGCGCCAGGGACACCGCACCGGGCGGGACGTCCGGGGAGCTCCCCTCGTGACCCTCGTCACCAGGGGGCAGCTCCAGCCCTCCCGAGCCCACCCGCGCACCGCCTTCCGCTCCCTGGGAGCACTCCCGGTCAGACCCTGTCCAACGATCAAGGAAGGGTACTCCGCGAGCGGTGCGCGGTGCAGCCGGATGGGCGGGCCGGTTTTCCCAACGGCCCTGATCCACGGGCCCGTTCCGGGCGTCCGGCCCGGGCGGGTGACCGGATTCATAGGGGTGACGCCGTACGACGCGGCCGGCCCGGCCCGCAACTCACCCGGAACGGATCGGCGCGCGGTGGGTAGGAGGCACGTGAGTGCTAGGTGGTCGCCTCACTTTCGGGGAGACTCGGAGCCCAGGCGTCCGCACCGGCGCCGCACACCTGAAAGAGTCGTGTCCATGCAGGTCTGGCCTGGAGAGGCATATCCGCTCGGTGCCACGTACGACGGCGCCGGCACCAATTTCGCGGTCTTCACGGAGGCCGCGGACCGAGTAGAGCTGTGTCTGCTGCACGACGACGGCTCGGAGACGGCGGTGGAACTGCGGGAGAGCGACGCGTTCGTCCGGCACGCGTACGTGCCCGGCGTGATGCCGGGACAGCGGTACGGGTACCGCGTGCACGGTCCGTACGCGCCGGAGCGCGGGCTGCTCTGCAACTCCGCGAAACTGCTCCTCGACCCGTACGCGCGTGCGATCAGCGGCTCGGTCCAGTGGGGCGAGGAGGTGTACGGCTACCACTTCGACGACCCCGGCCGGCGCAACGACCTCGACTCGGCCCCGCACATGATGTCGTCCGTCGTGGTCAACCCGTACTTCGACTGGGGCGACGACCGGCGCCCCCGTACGGAGTACCACCACACCGTCATCTACGAGGCCCACGTGAAGGGCCTGACCATGCGGCACCCCGGGCTCCCCGAGGAACTGCGCGGCACCTATGCGGCCCTCGCCCATCCGGCGGTCATCGAGCACCTGACCGAGCTGGGGGTGACGGCGCTCGAACTGATGCCGGTGCACCAGTTCGTGAACGACCACCGCCTGGTCGACATGGGCCTGAACAACTACTGGGGCTACAACACGATCGGCTTCTTCGCCCCGCACAACGCGTACGCCTCCTGGGGTGACCGCGGCCAGCAGGTGCTGGAGTTCAAGTCGGCGGTGAAGGCGCTGCACGAGGCGGGCATCGAGGTCATCCTCGACGTGGTCTACAACCACACCGCCGAGGGCAACCACCTGGGCCCGACGCTGTCCTTCAAGGGCATCGACAACCCGTCCTACTACCGGCTGACCGACGACCCCCGGTACTACATGGACACCACCGGCACCGGGAACTCGCTGCTCATGCGGTCCCCGCACGTCCTGCAGATGATCATGGACTCGCTGCGCTACTGGGTCACCGAGATGCATGTCGACGGCTTCCGCTTCGACCTCGCGGCGACCCTGGCACGGCAGTTCCACGAGGTGGACCGGCTGTCGTCGTTCTTCGACCTGGTGCAGCAGGACCCGGTGGTCTCGCAGGTGAAGCTGATCGCCGAGCCGTGGGACGTGGGCGAGGGCGGTTACCAGGTGGGCAACTTCCCGCCGCTGTGGACCGAGTGGAACGGCAAGTACCGGGACACGGTGCGGGACCTGTGGCGCGGCGAGCAGCGCACCCTGGCGGAGTTCGCCTCCCGGCTGACCGGCTCGTCCGATCTGTACCAGGACGACGGGCGCCGCCCGCTGGCCTCCATCAACTTCGTGACCTGCCACGACGGGTTCACGCTGCACGACCTGGTCTCCTACAACGACAAGCACAACGAGGCCAACGGCGAGGACAACCGGGACGGCGAGAGCCACAACCGCTCCTGGAACTGTGGCGCCGAGGGCGACACCGACGACCCGGCGGTGCGGGAGCTGCGGGCCCGGCAGATGCGGAACTTCACCGCCACGCTGCTGCTGTCCCAGGGCGTGCCGATGATCAGTCACGGTGACGAGTTCGCCCGCACCCAGCGGGGCAACAACAACGCCTACTGCCAGGACAACGAGCTGTCGTGGGTGTCCTGGCCCGAGGGCGAGGACGCCGACACCGGGCTGCTGGACTTCACGCGCGCCATGGTGTGGCTCCGCAGGGACCACCCGGTCTTCCGCAGGCGGCGCTTCTTCCACGGCCGGCCCGTGGAGGGCACCCACGACGAGCTGTCGGACATCGCCTGGTTCACGCCGGAGGGCACGGAGATGACCCAGCGGGACTGGAACTCGGCGCAGGCGTCGGCCCTGACGGTGTTCCTCAACGGCAACGCGATCTCCGAGCCGAGCGCGCGGGGCGAGCGCATCTCCGACGACTCGTTCCTGCTGATGTTCAACGCGTCGCCGAAGTCCCTGGACTTCGTGGTGCCCGTCGACCACGGCCGGCAGTGGGAGGTGGTGGTCGACACCGCCCTGACCGACGGCGTCCCGGCCGGTACGGGGACGAAGGTGCAGGCCGGGGACCGGCTGACGCTGGTGGACCGGAGCCTGACGGTACTGCGGCGGCCGGTCTAGGACGGGGCCGGCCCCGGTCCGCTCAGTCGTACATCGCCACGCGGTACAGGGTCGCGAGCGCGGCGTCGATGGGATGGGGCCGCGGTTCGCCGGAGGGGCCGAGCCTGTTCCACCTCTGCATGTTCACCGCGACCGCCAGCTGCCGCTCTCCGTCGGCACGGATCATGGCCAGCGCTCCGGCGCCCCAGACCGTGCCGCCGTGGCCCCAGTACGTGGCCCCGCCGGGGCCCGGCATCGGGTGCAGGCCGAGGCCGTAGTCGATCGTCCTTCCCTCCTGGGAGACGACCGGGACGGTGCGTCGCATCTGCGCCAGCGACGCCGGGCCGACGATCTTCCCGGCCAGCAGCAGGCCGTAGAAGCGGTTGAGGTCCGAGACGGTCGATATCAGCGAGCCCGCCGGGCCCACCCACGACATGTCGAAGACGCTGTAGTCGCGCGGCGGGTCGATCATGCCGAACCACGCCTCGTACAGCCGCGCGTGCGGCCCGTCGATGTGCGGGCCCGCCGGGAGCTCGGTGTCCCGGAGCCCGGCGCGCTCGATGACGTTCCGGGTGATGTACCGCTCGGCCGTGGTGCCGGTCACTCGCTCCAGGAGCTGGGCGAGGAGCAGGTAGTTGGTGTTGGAGTACACCCCGGGAGTGCCGCCCGGGGTGCCGACGGCGGGTGCGGCGACCCCCATGCCGATCAGTGCGACGGGGTCGAACCGCGTGAGCCGGTGGTCGTCCAGGCTCTGCGGCCGGGTGTCCGCGAGTGCGGGGAACGCCTTGAGGGAGGGGTAGGCGTGGGGCAGGTACTCGGCGAGTCCGCTGGTGTGGTTGATCAGCATCCTGACCGTGACGGCTTCACCGCGCTCCCCGGGAACCAGCTCCGGGAGGTACCGGCCGATCGGTGTGTCGAGGCCGATCCGGCCGCTCTCGACCTGCTGCAGCACCGCCGCGGCGGTGAAGGTCTTGGTGATGCTGCCGACACGGTGCCGCATGCCGGCGGTGACGGGACGGCCGGTGGCGACCTCGGCGACCCCGGCGGCTCCGCGCCAGACCTGGTCGCCGTCCCGCACCTCGGCGAACAGGCCCGGCATCCCGGCGAGGTGGACGTTCTCGAGGGCCGCGGCCAGGGCCGCGGAATCCAGTAACTTCCGCACGGCATAAGTCCTTTCGGGCACGAGTGAGGCATCGGCCCGTCGGCGGCGGGGCCGCTCGGCAGGCTCGTGCACTCATTATGCACGCGGTGCGTGCAACACCAAGTGCACCCGTTAGACTGAGCCCCTTCGAGAGGAGTGGGATGGCAGGCCGAAGGCGCTGGTCGACCGAGGAGATCCTGGATGCGACGGAGGAGCTGCTGCGCACGGGCGACGCCGAGTCGTTCAGCGTGCGCAAGCTGGCCGCGACGCTCGGGACCGACTCCTCGAGCCTCTACCGCCACTTCCGCAACAAGACCGAGCTGCTGCGCGCCGTCGCCGACCGGATCCTCGCGGCCGCCATGGACGGCTACCGGCCCGAGGGCGACTGGAAGCAGCGCATCACCGCCCTGGCCCTGCGCGTACGGGAGGCCTTCGGCCGGCAGCCCCAGCTCGCCGTGGTCTGGGGTCGTTACGCGTCGGGCGGCACCGGCTCCCGGCTGGTCATGGAAGAGGTGCTGCAGGCGCTGCGCGCGGCGGGACTGCCCGAGGAGGAGATCCCGGTGCGCTACCACCGGATCGCGGTCATCATCGCCGCGCTGATCGCCGCGGAGGCCGGCGCCGGCGCGGTCACACCGGAAGAGCACGAACAGGGCATGGAGCAGTTCCGGACGGCGGTCCTCGGCGCCGACCCCGAGCGCTTCCCGGCGCTGGCCCACTTCGCCCGCGACGTCCGCCCCCTCGGCGCGGACCGCCGCGCCGCGTTCGAGGAGATCCTCGCCGCCCAACTCGCCCACATCGAGAACGCCGTCCGCCCGAGCGGGCCGGCCGGTTCCCGCCGGGAGGACTGAGGACCGGTACGCCCGTGCGCCGGCCGGGCCCGGCCGATGACACGAAAGGCGACGAGACGGGTACGTAGCTTTCCATGACACCTGAGCGACCCGACCCGGTGCCCACGTCCGTCCCGGCCCCGTCCACCTCTCCGGCTCCCCGTGCCACGTACCGGCTGCAGCTCCAGCCGGGGTTCCCGTTCGCGGCCGCGGCGGCGGCCGTGCCGTACCTGGCCTCGCTCGGCGTCACCCATCT
Source organism: Streptomyces sp. NPDC127100 (assembly GCF_042724095.1). Lineage (NCBI taxonomy): Bacteria > Bacillati > Actinomycetota > Actinomycetes > Kitasatosporales > Streptomycetaceae > Streptomyces > Streptomyces sp. NPDC127100. The sequence continues at coordinate 9,372 of NZ_JBHXFL010000009.1, read as the reverse complement.
GCACCTGTCCCCCGTCCTGGAGGCGGTCCCGGGCTCGCCGCACGGCTACGACGTGGTGGACCCCGAGCGGGTGCGCGGGGAACTGGGCGGGGAGGAGGGACTGCGGGCCCTGGCGCGCACCGCGCGGGAGCACGGTCTCGGGCTGGTGGTGGACATCGTGCCGAACCACATGGCGATGTCGCCCCGTCACAACCGCGCCCTGTGGGACGTGCTGCGGGAGGGTCCGAAGTCGCCGTACGCGCGGTGGTTCGACATCGACTGGGAGGCGCAGGGCGGTCAGGTGCTGCTTCCCGTGCTCGGCGCACCGGTCGGCGAGGTGCTGGACGACCTGCGGGTCGACGGCGACGTGCTGCGCTACCACGACCACGCCTTCCCCCTCCGGGAGGGCACCGGTGACCTGCCGCTGCCGCAGCTGCTGGACGCGCAGTGGTACCGGCCGGTGTGGTGGCGGCTGGCCCGCACCGAGCTGAACTACCGGCGCTTCTTCAGCATCTCCGAGCTGATCGGGGTGCGGGTGGAGGACCCGGAGGTGTTCGAGGCCACGCACGCCACGGTCCTGCGGCTGCTGCGCGAGGGCGTGATCGACGGGCTGCGCGTCGACCACCCCGACGGCCTCGCCGACCCCGGCGCCTACCTGCGGCGGCTGCACGAGGCCAGCGGCGGCCGGTGGACGGTCGTGGAGAAGATCCTGGCGGACGGTGAGCGGCTGCCCGCCTCCTGGCCGGTCGCCGGCACGACCGGCTACGACGCCCTGCGGCACATCGACGGGCTCTTCGTCGACCCGGCGGGGTACGGCGAACTCCTTGGCCCGTACCGCGGGTTCGCCACCCCGCAGCCGGACCGGGGCGGGGACTGGGCGGCGACGGTGCGGCGGGCGGCGTACCAGGTGCTCTCGCACGAGCTGGCGGCGGAGACGGACCGGCTGACCCGGGTGGCGCACCGTCTCTGCGTCGCCTCGCCGCACGCCGCGCTGCGCGACCGGGCGCCGTGGGCGCTGCGGGCGGCCCTGCGGGAGCTGCTGGTCCGGCTGGAGGTGTACCGGCCGTACACGCCGCAGGACGCGGCGTCGGTGGTCACCGAGGAGGCGGCGGCCGAGGCGCGGCGCGCGTTCGCGGTGCCGGAGGAGGCCGGTGCGGTGGACGTGGTGCGGGACCTGGTGCTGGGCCGGTTCGGTGACGGGCCGGACCACGTGGAGTTCCGGACGCGGTTCGCCCAGACGGCGTCGGCGCTGCGCGCCAAGTCGGTCGAGGACACGGCGTTCTACCGCTACGTGCCGCTGCTGTCGGCGACCGAGGTGGGCGGGAACCCGGGCGCTCCGGCGCTGTCGCCGGAGCAGTTCCACGCGTTCTGCGCGCGCGTGCAGCGCGACTGGCCGACGACCGGCACGGTCGTGTCGACCCACGACACCAAGCGCAGCGCCGACGTGCGCGCCGCGCTGGCGGTGCTCACCGAGTGCCCGGAGCGCTGGGCGGACGTCCTGGCCGAGGTCGGCGGCGCCGTCGAGGGGGCGCCGGACGGCCAGCTGGCGTGGGCGGCCTGGCAGACGGTGTTCGGCCTGGGGCCGGCGGACGGGGAGCGCGTGGGGCAGGCGCTGCTGAAGCACGTGCGCGAGGCGGGGACGCACACCAGCTGGACCGAGCAGGAGCCGGCCTACGAGGAGGCGGTGGCCCGGTTCGTGGCGGCCGGGCCGTGCGGCGCCCCCGGTGAACGGGTGGCCGCCTTCCGGGCCGGTCTGGAGCCCCACATCCGCGCCAACGTCCTCGGCACCGCCCTGACGCACCTCACGATGCCGGGCGTGCCGGACCTCTACCAGGGCACCGAGAACGAGTACCGGGCGCTGGTGGACCCCGACAACCGGCGTCCCGTGGAGTTCCCGCCGGCCGGCGCCGGGGACAAGGACGCGGTGACCCGGGCGGCGCTTGCGCTGCGGGCACGGCGGCCCGGCGCCTTCGGCGGCACGGCGACGTACGAGGCCCTGCCCGCCGACGGTCCCGCGGCGGCGCACTGCGTGGCGTTCGTCCGCTCCGGCCAGGTGCTGACGGCGGTGACCCGGCTGTCCCTGCGACTGGCCGAGTCGGGCGGCTGGCGCGGGACGACACTCGCGCTGCCGCCGGGCCGCTGGACCGACGCGCTGGTCCCGGGCCGGGAGTTCGAGGGCCACGCGCGCGTGGAGGACCTGTTCGCGGACCTGCCGGTGGCGCTGCTGGAGCGGGCGGGGACGACGGAGACCGGCTGACCCCGCCCCGACGCGACGGCCGCCGCCCGGGACGCCACGGGCCGGAGGGCGCCGCCCCTCCTCACCCCGCCGCCGCTCCGACGGCGTCGCAGGTCCCGGCCGGTCGTGTGGGGGCGGCCGGTGGGCCCGGGGCCGGCCAGGTCGTGCGCAGCAGGTCGACGAACGCCTCGGCGGCGCCGGTCGGGGGCACGCGGGCGAAGACCGTCATCGGCCGCCGCCACGGCGGGTCGGGCGTGAGGACCACGCAGTCCTCGCCGACCGCCCCGCCCACGATGTACGAGGGCGCCGTGCACACCCCGACGCCGGCGGCGGCCATCCGCACGGCCGTCGACGTGTGCTCGGTGAAGGCGGCGGTGAGCGGCCGGAACCCGGCCCGTCCGCACACCAGGTCGAGGAAGCGCTCGCCCTCGACGACGGGTTCCATGGCGCACCGCACCCAGGGCCGGTCCGCGAGTTCCGGCAGCGTCACCGTCGTACGGCCCGCGAAGCGGTCGTCGAAGGGCACCACCAGGACGATCTCCTCCTCGCCGACCGCGACGACCGTGCCGGGCCAGTCGTGGGGCGCCGGGCCGACGGCGAGGTCCGCGGTGCCGCGCTCGACCTCCTCCTCCAGCGCCTCGGTCGTCGCGTACTCGTGGAGGTGCAGCAGGACCCGGGGGTGGGCGGCGCGCCAGCGGGCGAAGACGCCGGGCAGGATGCCCACGGCGACCGAGTGCACGGCCGCCACGTGCAGTTCCCCGCCCTCGGCCCCGGCGGCGGCGCGGGCCGCGCGGCGGGCCTGGGCGGCGCTGCGGACGGCGAGTTCGGCGTGCGGCCGGAAGGCGCGGCCCATCGGCGTCAGGCGCACCCCGCGCGGCATGCGCTCCAGCAGGGCGCCGCCGACCGACCTCTCCAGGGCCTTGATCTGGTGCGAGAGCGCGGACTGCGTGACGTGCAGGGTCTCGGCCGCCCGGGTGAACGACGCCTCTTCGACGACGGCCATGAAGTACTCCATCTGACGCAGACTCATCCCCGCTCCTCCCCCGCCCGGGCACCGGATTCCGCCGGCGCACTGCCATGAACGTCCTGCATCGGACCCACAAGAACATTGCCTTGGACTCATGACAAGGCCCGGGCGGACGCTGGGGGCATGAACACACACGACGTGATCGTCATCGGCGGCGGCACCGGCGGTTACGGCACCGCGCTGCGTGCCGCGGCCCTGGGTCTCGACGTCGCCCTGGTCGAGCGCGACAAGGTCGGCGGGACGTGCCTGCACCGCGGCTGCATCCCGAGCAAGGCGATGCTGCACGCCGCCGAACTGGTGGACGGCATCGCCGAGGCGCGTGAGCGCTGGGGGGTGAAGGCGAGCCTGGACGGTGTCGACTGGCCGGCCCTGGTCGCCACCCGCGACGACATCGTGGCCCGCAACCACCGGGGTGTGGAGGCGCACCTCGCGCGCGCGGGCGTGACGGTGGTGCGGGGCAGCGCGCGGCTCACGGGGCCGCGCTCGGTACGCGTGGACGACGGCCCCGGCCTCACCGCGCGCCGGGGGATCGTGCTGGCGACCGGCTCACGCCCGCGCACCCTCCCGGGGCTCGACCCGGACGGACGGCGCGTGGTGACGAGCGACGACGCGCTCTTCGCGCCCGGGCTGCCGGCGTCCGTCCTGGTCCTGGGCGGTGGCGCGATCGGCGTCGAGTACGCCTCGTTCCACCGTTCGATGGGCGCGGAGGTCACCCTGGTGGAGGCCGCGGACCGGATCGTGCCGCTGGAGGACGCGGACGTGAGCCGTCATCTGACGCGGGGTCTGAAGAAGCGCGGCGTCGACGTGCGGGTGGGCGCGCGGCTGCTGGACGCCGAGGTGCTGGACGACGGCGTCCGCGCGCGGGTGCGCACGGCCCGGGGCGAGACCCTGGTGATCGGGGCCGAGCGGCTGCTGGTGGCCGTCGGCCGGGCACCGGTCACCGACGGGCTCGGCCTGGGTGCGGCGGGCCTCGGCACCGACGCGCGCGGTTTCGTCGTACCGGCGGACTGGGACCGGCTGGAGACGGCCGTGCCCGGTGTCCACGTCGTGGGCGACCTGCTGCCGCCGCCGTCCCCCGGACTGGCCCACGCGTCGTTCGCCGAGGGCCTGCTGGTGGCCGAGACGCTGGCGGGCGTGGCGTCCGCGCCGGTCGACTACGCGGCGGTGCCCCGGGTGACGTACTCGGCGCCGCAGACCGCCGCCGTCGGGCTGAGCGAGGCGGAGGCACGCGCGCGCGGGTACGAGCCGGCCGTCGACCTGATGCCGCTGACGGCCGTGGCCAAGGGGATGGTGCACGGGCAGGGCGGGATGGTGAAGGTCGTCGCCGAGGCCGGGGGCGGGCGGGTGCTCGGGGTGCACCTGGTGGGTCCGCACGTGTCGGAGATGATCGCCGAGAGCCAGTTGATCGTCGGCTGGGACGCCGAGCCCGCCGACGTGGCCCGGCACGTGCACGCCCATCCCACCCTGTCGGAGGCGGTCGGCGAGGTGTTCCTGGCCCTGGCGGGCCGCGGGCTGCACCGGCAGTGACGGCCGGCGCCGCCGGACCACCCGCCCGCCCCGGCTCATCCCTGGATGCCGTCCAGGGCGAAGACCGCTCCCGTCCGCGCCGTCATGACGCAGGTGTTGGGGAAGGTCTGCGTGTAGTCGACGGCCCGTCCGCGCCACTGCCCCTCGGCGTGCGCGGTCACCGGTGCGTAGACCATCGGACAGAGGGTGTCCCGTGGCGGGACGCGGCCCGGGTCCCCGTTCGCCGTCTCCAGGTCGGCGCACGCCTCGGCCGCGCGGGCGTGGCCCCGGGGCGGATCGCACCGGAGCATGGCCCGGGGGGCGGTGTCGGTGGTCGTCCCGCCCCGGGCGACCGTGACCAGGAGCCAGTCGTCGGCGGGCTCGGGCGCCGCGGCCGCCCGGGCGGGGGCGGCGCCGGCGGCGAGGAGGACGGCGGTCAGGAGAAGGCCCGTCCGGGTCGCCGCGGCCTTGATGATGTGGGTCATTCCCGGTGCATCGGCACGGCGGGCTCGGAGCCCCAGCCCGGCTCACCCGAACGGGAGACCGCGGTGCGCCGCCCGGCCAGTTCCAGCGCGGCGAGCACCACGCCGGTCTGGTACTCCACCTGGCGTGCGACCGGTATCCAGCGCGCCCCGCAGCCGTCGCGGTAGTCGGCGCACCACTCGTCGACGAGCCGGTCCAGCTCCGGCAGTACGCCCGCCGGGTCCTTCCCGCCGCGGGTCACCAGCTGGTGCAGCAGGCCCGCGGTGCGCAGGGCGAGGCGCCGGCCGGCGAGGCGCACGGCGACCAGGTGGGCGGTGCTCATCGGCGGCAGCGGGCGGCCCGTGCCGTCGTCGGCGTCGGGGTCCCAGGCGTCGGCGAGCCGGGGGCAGACCAGCAGGTAGTCGTCGACCGGCGCGAGCAGGCGGGCCGCGTCCGGGCCGGCACCGGCGTGCGGCCGGAGCCGGGCGAGGAGGCGGTGCAGCCGCCGGGTGTCGTGGCGCAGGACCCGGCTCACGGAGCGCAGCACCGCGTCCCGGTCGGCCGGGGGCGAGTCGTCCTCGACGGCCGCCACCCCCCACATGGGTGCCTCGACGACCGCGGTGACCGTGCCGTAGCGCCTCGGGTGGCACCAGGTCGAGTCGACGGCGGCCTCGGTGATGGCCTGGGTCAGGTCGCCGGCGCGGGGCGGCGGTATCCGGTAGAGGGCGGGGCCGAGGCCCGGCCAGTACAGGGTGTCGTAGGCGCCGAGTTCGCGGGGGATGCCCAGGCGGGCCGCGGTGCGGGCCATGCGCTGGGCGAGGCCGGGCAGGTCGTGGGTCAGTTCGGCGAAGCCGCCGCCGACGTCGACGCCGTGCAGGGAGCAGTGCAGGAAGGGCCGCAGTTCGTCCTGGAGCGCGAGCAGGGTGCGGGTCTCCGGCAGCGTGGCGTGGTCGGGGCCGTCGGGCAGCCACTCGGGCTGTTCCAGGAAGCCGGGCCGGAAGAAGTTCCGGGCGTAGCGGCCGAGGGTGTACGGACCGGAAAGCCAGCCCTCGTTGCGGCGCGAGCCGTCGGGGTCGGCGCACAGCAGCAGGTTCCAGGTGGCGTCGGCGTCCTCGGTGAGCCGCGGGTCGGCCAGGGCCCGCTCGGCCAGCCGCAGCACGGTGGCGCCGCCCACGGGCTCGTTGGCGTGCGGCCCGGCGACGACGAGGGCCTGACGGGCGCCGTGGCCGACGGAGAGCAGCAGCAGGGGGGTGCCCGCCCGGGAGGTGCCGACGCGGCGCAGCCGTGCGGCGCTGGGATGGCGGGCGACGAGTGCGGCGGCCCGGGCGCCCAGCTCGTCCACGGTCGGGTAGCGCAGGAGAGGCGGCAGGGCACACCTCCACGATGGGAGCCGTCGGTCCACCTGACGTGCGCGGTGTACGCACAGTCATTTCACGACTTCGGAGGTACGTCAACACCAGCAAAGGCAAAAGGATTTGGCCATGCCCGGACATGGCGACGCGGCGTGAAACCCAGGCCAGAGCTGTGCGCGGGGTCAGTTCACGGCCAGGCGGAACGCCATCTGGCCGAAGCCGATCTGATCGCCCTCGCGGACCACGGCCGCGCCGATGACCCGCCGTCCGTTGACCGTGGTTCCGTTGGTCGAGCCGAGGTCGCGCAGCACCCACAGGCCGCCCTGGCGGACGAGTTCGGCGTGCACGCGGGAGACCGTCTCGTGGGTCAGGCGCAGCCCGCTCGCCGGGTCGCGCCCTATGCGCAGCGGGTGGCCGGTGCCGGGGTGCGGCAGCAGCAGCTTGGGCAGCCGCTCGGCCTGCCAGGCCCGGCGCAGCCGGACGCCGAAGCCCGAGACCGCCTCGACGGCGCCGAACACCAGGCGCGAGGCCCTGCCCTCCGTGGGCAGGTCGGCGGTGAGCGCGGCGAGTTCGTGCGAGTGGTGGGCGGCCAGCGCCAGTTCCATGCGGCGCACGAAGGTGTCGTGCGACAGGCGGCCCAGGGCGACGCCGTCCCGCAGCACCTGCAGCGCCTTGTCGCGCTCCGCGTCGGACAACCGCGCGGGGTATGTGTTGAACTCGAAGGACGACGTCACGCAGGTGATTGTCGGTCAGCCGGGCCGTGGGTGTCCAGAAGAGCGGGAAACGCCCCCGGCACGGACTCTGGTTTACGACACCCGCCGCGAACAGGCACGTTCCCCGGCGGATCGATCGGTTTTGCAGGACCATGGACGGGCTACGTCACGGTGAGCAGACGAAGGGGAACCGTCCGTGCAGTTCGAGGTGTGGGCACCGCAGGCCGACCGCGTGACGCTGACGTGCGACGGCGTCACGGGCGCGATGGAGCGCGATCCGGAGCGACAGGGGTGGTGGTGCGGCCGGGCCGAGGCCCGGGAGGGGTCGCGCTACGGCTTCGCGCTGGACGACGGGCCGGTGCTGCCGGATCCGCGTTCACGACGGCAGCCGGACGGCCCGGACGGGCTGAGCGCGGTCGTCGACCACGGGAGCGGGCCGTGGCGCGCCGAGTGGGCCGGACGCCCGCTGTCCGGCGCGGTGCTGTACGAGCTGCACGTGGGCACGTACACGCGCGAGGGCACTCTCGACGCCGCCGCCGAGCGGCTGGACCACCTGGCGGAACTGGGCGTCACCCACGTCGAGTTGATGCCGCTGTGCCCGTTCCCCGGCCGGCACGGCTGGGGATACGAGGGCGTGTCGCTGTGGGCGGTGCACGAGCCGTACGGCGGGCCCGACGCGCTGAAGCGGTTCGTCGACCGGGCGCACGGACTCGGTCTGGGCGTCGTCCTGGACGTGGTGCACAACCACCTGGGTCCGTCCGGCAACCATCTGCCCGCCTTCGGCCCGTACTTCACGGACACCCACCACACGCCCTGGGGTGCCGCGATCAATCTGGACGCGCCCGGCTCCGACGAGGTGCGGGCGTATCTCGTGGAGAGCGCCCTGGCGTGGCTGCGCGACTACCGGATCGACGGACTGCGCCTGGACGCGGTGCACGCCCTGGCCGACACGCGCGCGTGCCACTTCCTGGAGGAGCTGTCGACGGCCGTCGACGGCCTGGCCGCCGACCTGGGCCGGCCGCTGTTCCTGATCGCGGAGTCCGACCTGAACGACCCGCGGATCATCACCCCGCGCGCGGAGGGCGGCCTGGGCGTGCACGCGCAGTGGAACGACGACTTCCACCACGCCCTGCACACCGCGCTGACCGGTGAGTCGCAGGGCTACTACGCCGACTTCGCGCGCGATCCGCTGGCGGCGCTGGCCAAGACGCTGACCCGGGGGTACTTCCACGACGGCACCTACTCCAGCTTCCGGGGCCGCCACCACGGCCGGCCGCTGGACCGGCAGCGCACGGGGGCGCACCGGCTGACCGGCTACAGCCAGACCCACGACCAGGTCGGCAACCGCGCCCGGGGGGACCGGCTGGCGTCCCTGGTCTCCCCCGGCCTGGCGGCCTGCGCAGCCACGCTGACCCTGACGGCGCCGTTCACGCCGATGCTGTTCATGGGCGAGGAGTGGGCGGCGGGCACGCCGTGGCAGTTCTTCACCGACCACACCGACCCGGACCTCGCGGAGGCCGTACGGCGCGGCAGGCGGCGGGAGTTCGCCGCGCACGGCTGGAAGGAGGAGGACGTGCCCGACCCGCAGGACCCGGCGACGCGGGACCGCTCCTGCCTCGACTGGTCCGAGCCGGAACGCGAGCCGCACGCGCGCGTGCTGGCCTGGTACCGCCGACTGATCGCCCTGCGGCACGAGCAGCCGGACCTGACCGACCCCGACCTCGCCGACACCAGGGTGGCCCACGACCGCGAGGGGCGCTGGCTGGCCTTCCGCCGCGGGGACATCCGGGTGGCCGTCAACCTGGGCACCGTGCCGGCGGCGATCCCGCTGGGCCCCCGCCCCGCCCGCGTGCTCGCGGCCTGGGAGCCGGTGCAGGGACCGGGCGAGGACGGCGTACTGCGCCTGCCCGGCGAGTCGAGCGTGGTGCTCGCCCAGGAGTGACGTGCCGGCGGCTCGCCCGGGCGCCCTAGGGGGTGTCTGACAAATGAGCGCGGGAGAAGAAGCGGCGTCCGGTGCGTGCGATCGCAAGGCGCCGGAGCGCCCTCGTGGCGGAGCCACGTGGGCGGTCCGGCAACGCGGCGAGCGTGCGTACCGGG
>NZ_JBHXFL010000008.1:0-200635 GCF_042724095.1 Streptomyces sp. NPDC127100 | reverse complement strand
CTCGGCGGCACCGTGGAGCGCAACGCCGTCAACCCGCGTTCCCGCCCCCTCTACCTCGTCCAGTGCGACCTGGACGTCAGCATGGTCGCCGAGGTCACCGTCAACGGCTCGGGCCCCTACGCGGCCGCCGGGCACCGCACCGTCCCTGGCGCCGTCGGCCTGTGGCTCACCGCCGCCCAGCTCGCGGCGGCGGGCCTGCGCGACCCGGAGGAACGGGCGCGGGAACAGCGGGACACGCTCGCCCGGATGGGCCCGGCCGGGCTGTTCGGGCCGGCGGCACCGGAGCCCGGCGGGAAGGGGAAGCAGCCGGACCGCGCGGACGGCCGGGAACCCGCGTCCGCGTCCGGCTCCGGCGGCACCGGCACGACACGGGACGCGGCACCGGGCACCGCCCTGCCCGGGCACGCCGGCACGCTGCCCGTCGGCTTCGGCCTGATCGACGAACTCCCCGACTTCGTCCCGCTGCTGAACCGGCTGCGCGCGGCCGTCGACGACCGGAGTCTCGCCGACGACCTGCTGCCGCGCCGCCGCCTCGACGACACCTTCGACAACGTCCAGCGCCTGCTGCGCGTCCTGGACCGGGACGGCGCCACCGGCCTGCTCGCCGGTGCCATGGACGGCGGCGTGCCCGTGGAACTGCTGCGCAACAGCAGCACGCCCGGCCGCCGGGCGACGCCCTACTGGGCCGTCTTCCACGTCCGGCGCACCGGCCCCGGCACGGTCGTCGGGCCGTCCGCCGGCGACCGGGAGATGGAGTACGCCACGGTCGCCGCGGCCCAGAGCGCGCAGGGTCACCAGGAGAGCCGGACCGACGGCCTCGCCGGCGGGCTGACGGGCGGCGCCCGGTCCGAGGACGGTGCCGTCGGGCAGGCCGACGGCACCGCGGGCCCCCTCGCCGGCCGGACGGAGTCCACCGGGCGGTCCCGGAACTCCCGGACCCAGACCGGACTCCGCGCCATCGTCGGCGACGCCCCGTCCGCGAGGGTGAGCATCCCGGTCCGGGCCGAACTCGAACTGCGCTCCGCCGGCGGACGGCTGGCCACCGTGGGCTTCGACGCGAGCCTGGTCCACCGCACGCTGGAGAAGGACCTCGCGGCCCTCGCCCGGATGAGCCCGGTGCCGCAGGAGCGCGCCCCCGGGCAGTACCCGGCGGTCGCGGCCGGCGCCCACGAGGCCTCCCCGGGGGGCCTGAGCGCCTGGCGGGCCGCCGGGGCGACGCTCCCGCTGGAGGCGCAGGCCGACGGGTTCCGGGGCGCACCACAGGTCAGGGCGCTGATCGGCGGGGCGATGGCCGACGCGCACGCCGACACGGGCTTCCGCAGGCCGGGGAACGCCGCGTACTACGCGCACCGCGAGGCGGTCTCCACGGAGTGGCTCCAGGCCGCGCTGCCCCTGCTGGTCGCGGGCGGAGCCGAACTGCCGCCGGTGCACGCCTCCGGGGTCGAGGGGCAGGACATCGACTGCTCGCTGCACGCGCGGCTGCTGGACGGCCGGCTGCTGGGCGAGAGCGAGGAGATGACCTTCGAGACGGTGGCGCAGAGCACGGCGGAGGACGGCCGACCGGCGGGTGTCGAGCACCGGCAGGCGGGGCGGCGCGGGCGCGCGGGCGGCCTCGGCGGAGGCGCCGGTCCGGTCAGGGTCGACCAGTCCGGCATGACCAACACGCCCGGTGCTTTCGGAGCCGAGGGCGGTCCCACCGGCACGGCGGGCCACGCGGCCGGCACGGTGCCGCTGCAGAAGCCGAAGGAGACCTCGGCGCTCGTCCAGTTCACCCTGGAGTTCCGCGCCGTGGCCCGGGTCCGGCACCGGCACACGCAGCGGCTGCGCGGCCCGGCGGCCGTGGGGGTGCGGGACGGCGTACTGGTGACGCCGGTGGTGATCCGGATGCCGGCGTCGCAGGCGCGGCCGTTCGCGGACGGCTAGGCCGGACCGGCTGCCCCCAGGGCTGCCCTCGCGGACCTGCCGGCGAAGGGGTGGACCGGTCAGGCTGGGGGGTCAGCCGTCCGTGTCGAAGGGAGCATCGTGCGCGCGCACGGAACGCGGAGACGACCGTCCGACGAGCGGGACACCCACCGCCCCGTGGTCCCGCCGAGCGCGCCGGTCCAGCGGATGCTGGACCTCCAGCACAGGGCGGGGAACGCGGCCGTGGCCCGGGCCGTCGAGGCGGAGCGGCACGAGCACGGTCCCGGGTGCGGGCACGGGCAGGCGGCGGACACCGGCCCGACGGCCCAGCGCGGTCTCCTCGACGCCGCGATGGCCACCCCGAGCAGTCCCCTGCCCGGCCCCTTCCTCGCCAAGGCGAAGTCCTTCTACCAGAACGACAACCTGTCCGCGGGCCGCGTGCACGACAACCCGACGGCGCAGCGGGCGACCGCGGCGATGGGCGCGCAGGCCATGACGGTCGGCAGCCACATCTTCCTGGGGCCCTCGGCCGTCGGGAACACGGAGATCCTCGCCCACGAGGCCAGTCACCTGGACAAGAACCTCAGGGGCGTCCGCGAGACGGGCAACGACAACGGCGCGGGCGTCACCGTCACCGACCCCGGGCAGGGTTCCGAGCGCGCGGCGGTCGCCGACGGCGCCGCCTTCGCCTCGGGTGCCGCCACCGCCCCCTCGGTCGTCGCGCAGCGCGCGGTCGACGCACGGGCGGGCGACCGGGAGGACGCCGTCCAGCGCGCCACGGGCGGCCTGACGACCGCTCCCGTGCAGCGGGCCCTGGACCCGGCGCTGGTCGAGTCGGCGACGACGGCGCTGGGCATCACCCGCGCCGTGAAGATCGTGGAGGTGCCGCCCGGCGTCCGGGCCGACCTGCCCTTCGAGAAGTACCCCTCGGGCAACGTCGTCGGCCTGACCCCCGCGGACGGCAAGCTGACCGTCCAGGAGGTCAACGGCTGGCACGACGGCAGCACGCCGGCCAGCGACGTCGTGGCCCAGGCCGGCGGCGGCGGTTACCTGGCCCAGTACGGGCTGATCCTGGTGAACAGCACCGCCGAGGGCGGCTTCACCGTCGCCCAGACCATCCAGCACGAGATGGGACACCTCAAACAGCACCAGGACGGCTTCGACGTCGACATGTCGGGCGGACGCCGGGCCCTGGTCGAGTACCACAACGTCCTGGTGAACGAGAACGCCCTGACGGGGCAGCTGCGCATGGAGTACACCAGCTCCGACAACACGATCTCCAGCGCCGTCCGGGAACGCGCCCGGGAGGAGGGCCTCAACCTGGGCAACCCCTGGCAGGCCCTCGAAGACTACGTCCGGGCGAGCGGCGACGCCGGCCAGCAGCGGCTGCTGGCCGCGATCGTGGCCGAGCTGGCGAACACCAAGTACGACGAGGAGGAGGGGCGCGGCTTCGCGAAGAAGACGAGGCGGGCGAAGATCCAGGACCGCGTCGGGCGGATGTACTTCAACGCGCTCTTCGCGGCCCAGCAGTCCTGAGCCCGGCGGGCGGGCCGCTGCCCGTCCGCCCGCGGATCGCGGGACCGATGGTGCACCGAACTCTGCCCCGGAAGCCCGTGACGGCTTCGGGGCGGACCCGTAGCGTCGCGGCGTGAGCCTTTGGACTTCCCTGGAGCCCGCGTCCGTCACGGTGGATCCCGGCAGCAGCACACGGGTGCGGCTACGGCTGCGCAACACCGGTGACGTCGTCGACGAGTACCGGTTCGAACCCGTCGGGGAGGTGGCGCCCTGGACGACCGTCGAGCCGCAGACGCTACGGCTGTACCCCGGAACGACCGGCACCGTCGAGCTGACGTTCGCGCCACCGCGGACCCCCGACGCCACCGCGGGCCCGAATCCGTACGCGGTGCGGATCACGCCGACCGAGCATCCGGAAGCGGTGACGGTCCCCGAGGGCAACCTGACGATCACGCCGTTCACCCAGGTGCGGGCGGAACTGGTGCCGCCCACGGTGAAGGGCAGGTTCCGGGGACGGCCGCGGCTCGCGGTGGACAACCTCGGCAACACCAAGGTGACGGCGTCGGTCGCCGGCAGTGACACCGGGGACCACCTGACGTACGAGATCCGCCCGGGGAACGTGCAGATCGAGCCGGGGCGCGCGGCGTTCGTGGACACGACGCTGAAGCCGCGCCGGATCATCTGGTTCGGGTCGAAGGAGGAGCGGCCGTACAAGCTGGCGGTGCGCCGGTCGGGCGTCGATCCGACCGAGGTCGAGGGGACCTACGTGCAGCGGGGGTTCCTGCCCCGCTGGCTCGCCACCTTCTTCGGCATCGCCCTGGCCCTGACCATCGCCTTCGTCATGATCTGGATCGCCTACAAGCCCCAGGTCCGCACCAGCGCCACCGAGCAGACGGAGCAGGCGGGCGCCGCGCTCGCGCCCAGCCCCAGTGCCAAACCGGAGACGCTGCCGTCCCTGGAGGCGCCGGAGCCCGTCCAGAGCGCCGAGCAGCCGGCCTCCGAGGAACCGAAGAACGACGGCGGTGGCGGTGGCGGTGGCGGGGGCGGCGACGCGCAGCCGACGCAGAAGCCCAAGGGCGAGCCGCCCGTGGTGCCCGCCCGGAACGTCCTGCTGCGCAACACCGCCAGCGACATGTGCGCCGAACTGCCCGGCCGTGAGAAGGGGGAGATCAACGGCCCCGTGCAGCAGGCCGTCTGCGACGACACCGACGGGGACAACCAGATCTGGGACCTGGAGGTGACGGACGAGAAGGGCGGTCCCGGCGGGGCGGCTCTCTTCCAGATCCGGAACGTCAAGGACAAGTACTGCATGGACCTGGGCGAGTACGGTGCCCGGCCCTTCGGGACGCCCGTCGCCGAGTTCCACTGCGACGGCACGACCGCTGACAACCAGCTTTGGTGGCTCGACGAACAGCAGAGCGGTGTCTACTGGATCCGCAACTTCGCCAGCAACAACGCGTGTCTGGACTTGGACGGCGCCGACGGGGGCAACCTCTTCGCCCGGTTGATGATCTACGACTGCGCCGCCTCCGACGACGCGGAGTGGAAGATCGTCCACCCGAACAAGGACTGAGGTCCGCGAGGGCGGCCGCCGTCACCAGCCGCCCTCGCCCGGCACCAGCCGCCCCGCCTTGCGGTACTCGCGGCGGGCGCCCTCCAGCAGGTCGCCCGCCGTCACCTGGCCCCCGCGCCCGGCGGCCAGGTAGGCGGCGGTGACCACCGCGCTGCGGATCGAACCCCCGGCCAGCTCGAACTCCCGGGCCAGGGGCGCCGGGTCGATGCCGTCGGCGGACGGGACGTGCGCCAGGCCGTGCCGCCACAGCGCGAGGCGCTGCCCGGCGTCCGGGAACGGGAAGTCGACCACCAGGTCCAGCCGCCGCGTGAACGCCTCGTCGATGTTGGCCCGCAGGTTGGTGGTGAGCAGGGCGATGCCGTCGAAGGACTCCAGCCGCTGGAGCAGGTAGGCGCTCTCCATGTTGGCGTACCGGTCGTGCGAGTCCTTGACCTCGGAGCGCTTGCCGAACACGGCGTCGGCCTCGTCGAAGAGGAGCACGGCGTCGGTGCGGTCGGCCTCCGTGAAGATCCGTTCCAGGTTCTTCTCGGTCTCGCCGACGTACTTGTCCACGATCGACGACAACTGGACGACGTACAGGTCCAGGCCCAGGTCGGCCGCGACCACCTCCGCCGACAGGGTCTTGCCGGTGCCGGACTCGCCCGCGAACAGCCCGAGGACGCCCCGGCCTCGACCGCCGCCGGCGCTGAGCCGCCAGTCGCCGAGCACCTGGTCGCGGTGGCGGGCGCGCAGGGCGAGTTCCCGCAGCTGGGTGAGGGGCTGTTCGGGCAGGACCAGGTCCCCCCAGTCCACCGCGGGGCGGATGCGCCGGGCATGGCTCTCCAGGCCGGAGGCCGACTGGCGGCGGGCGGCGAGGCGGACGTGGCCCGCGGTGACCGGGCCGGCGTCGAAGGCGGCCAGGGCGCGGGCGGCCTGCGCGGCCCGCCGGATGCGGTCGCCGCCCAGGCGGTACGGGGCGACGGTGGCGGCCAGGTCGAAGCCGTCGGCGTCCGCGCCGAGAGCGGCCCGCCAGGCGGGCGTCCCGCCGGCCCGGCGGCCCGGCGCCTCCAGGACCAGCGGATCGTCGGGCGACCAGTGCGGGTCGTACGGGCGGGTGTCCGTCAGCAGGACGGTCACGTCCCTCGCCGCCGTCAGCGTCCGCACCAGCGGGCCCGGCTGCTCGGGCAGGCCCGTGACGACGACGGCCCGGCCGTCCAGGCGGGCCTCGCGCAGCAGCTCGGGGACGTGGTCCCCGGGGTCCGGGCAGTGCAGCGCGTCGACACCGGCGAGGCGCAGCGCGGAGGCGATCGCGGCCAGGCCGTCCCCCTCGTGCTGCTCCCGGAGGTGGACGGTGAGCGGTCCGGCGAGGAGGCGGGCGGCGAGCCGGTGCGCGAAGTCCTCGGCGGCCGGGTCGGCGGGCAGCGGCTCCGGCACCGGGTGCAGCCGGCCGAGCAGCGCGGCGTCCGGGGTGTCGTCGCCGAGCAGGTGGCCGGTCAGCCGGTCGGGAACCCGCAGTGACCGGGTCAGGAACGGGCGTTCCGGCTCCTCGACCTCCAGCAGGCCGAGGGCGCGCAGCGGTGCGGAGGCGTGCAGGCGGGCGCGGGCCGCCGCCGCGTGCGCGGGCACGGCGCACAGTTCGAGGGCGAGGCCCGCGGTGGCCCGGCGGCGGCTGACGTCGTCGTTGAGGTAGCCGTAGAGCGGCTCGAAGGTGCGGTCGACGTCGGGGGCGAGGGCCACGAGCAGGACGGCGACGTCCAGTTCGGTCAGCGCCGCCCGTGCGGCCAGCCGTGCCAGCCGGTCGGCCGTCTCCCCGCCGTGTACGTCGCCGTGGACGGCGTCGGGGGCGGCACCGGGGTCCGCTCCGGGGCCGTCGTCACCGCTGTCCGCGGGCCAGGTGCGCAGCAGGTGCCGTACCGCCTCCTCGGACAGGTACAGGCCCCGCAACGGGTCGTCGGCGGTCGGGTCGGTGGCGGCCCGCTGCTCGGCGAGGACGGTCACCCGCTCCCGCAGCACCGCGAGCCGGGCGAGCAGCGCGTGGGCGGGATCGCCGTGGGTGCCCGTGTCCGGCGCGGGGCCGTCGGCGGTGGTGTACGGGGCGTTCACCGCGGGTCCGTGGGCCGGCCGGACCGGGACCTGCGGGCGGCCCGCGCCGCGGCGACCTGGTGGGGACGGTGGGCGCGACCGGCGGGCTCCGCCGTGTCGTCGGCCAGGTCGCGCACCCGGACCACGGCTCCCTCGGTGACCGGGGGACCGGCGTCGTACTCCGGGAAGGCGGGGAAGGGCGCGGTGACCACCAGGTCCAGGGACGGCTTCAGTTCGCCGCCCAGCGCGGACCAGATCTCGGCCAGGGACCGGGACTCCGTCTGGATGCCGGCCACCGTCAGCGGCACCGAAAGGCCCAGCGCCCCCAGGGAGCCGGGGAGTTCGGAGGGCGGCATGATCTCGCGGGGCAGCAGGGTCGCGAGCACGGCGGACAGCAGCCGGTGCTCGTCCTGCGGGGTCTTCGTCCAGGCCGTCACCAGGTACGACAGCCGGAACCAGCGCGGCGGCTGGCGGCGCCGCACCACGATGTCGTCCTCGTCGCGCACCGCCATCTGGCCGCGCTGACGCCGGGCCACGTCCTCCCGGATGTCGTACAGGTAGGCGTTGACCACGGGGGCGTTGCGCCGGGCCGCCCAGTCACGCGTGGGTGCCTCGAAGGACACGTCGATGCCCGAGCCCGTCAACGCCCCGCCGCCGAGGAGGGTCTTGAGGACCTCGTCCACCTCGTGGATCACTCTTGCGCTCCCGCCCCTGCCCGCACTGCCGTTCCGCCCGGCCTGCCGTCCGCCGTCGATCGTGCCCCGGGGGCCGTCCGGCCCGCAGGCGCGCCGGGGACGGCGCCCGGGCAGGACGGTCTGCCCGCGCGGTCCCGCCGCGCCGCCTTCGATTGCCCGTTCGGTCAGATGTAGCCTTCCCGCAGGGCAAAGGCCACGGCGTGCGCGCGGTTGCGCAGATGGAGCCGTGTGGTGAGTCCGTGCATGACGTTCTTGACGGTCCGTTCGGAGTAGGACAGCTTGCCGGCGATTTCCCCGGTGTCGAGGCCGTCGGCGACCAGTCGCAGGACGTCCACCTCACGGGGTGCGAGGCCCAGCGAGGGGGCGCCGGGGCGGCCCGCCGCCCCCCGATGCAGGGTCCCCACCTGGCTGATGAGCCGTCCGATCAGGTCAGCGGGCAGGTCGCCGTCGCCGCGGGAGGCCGCCAGCACCGCCTGCACCAGCCGGTGCGCGGTGGCCTCGTGGCGCCACACGATGGCGCCGACCCCGCACTCGACGACGTCCAGCAGTTCGGTCTCGCGGATCGCGCCGACCACGAGCACGGCGCGCGCGCCCTCGCTGCGCACGATCCTCCGCAGCCGGGTGAGCGCCGCCTCGTCCAGCGCGTCCTCGATGAGCAGTGCCACCGTGCCGGGGCCGGACTCCTCGCGCAGGTCGACCTCCGGGTGCCGGCGCAGCTGGCTGATCGCGCCCTCGCGGCTGATCGGGTCCGGAGCGGACACCGCCACCGGAACACGCCCGTCGACGGCCTGGGTGACCCGGCCGGCGCCGAGGGTGGCCGTGGTGGTGGTCCGGGGTGAGCTGAGCAACCGTTTCCCCCCTGTTCACGAGCCCGCCGTCCGGCAGGGGCCGGTAGCGGATGAGCGTGTTCCACACTTCTTCGGCTGCCGCGGCCGCGCAATCGTGGAGCACCACGAGTCACACCACGAGACCAGGACGGGCACCGTGAGGGACACCCCTCGGGTGGGCGTTCGGGCAGGTCAGGAGGGTCCTGCGCGCGGGTGCGCGGGTCCGTGGCCGGGGCCGCGCACCACCGTGAGCCTCGCCACAGCCACCGCGCGGGCCAGGGAACACCGTTCCCGCGCGTGGGCCACCTCACACCACCCGAGCCCGCATCCGCCCGTCTCACAGACCGGGGGAGCACCATCCACCAAGGAGGCACCCGATGACCGGACCGCTCCGTGAACGCGACGACGCCCGGGCGCTGCTGGCGACCGAGACCGAGCGTGCCCGGGCCGGCACCGGGGGCTTCGTCCTGGTGCGCGGCGCCACCGGCACCGGTCGCACCGCCGTGCTGGAGAGCGCCGTGCGGTACGCGGCGGACCGCGGCATGCGGGTGCTGCGGGCGCGCTGCTCGCCCGAGGACACCGCGGTGCCCTTCGGGACGGTCCTGCAACTCCTCGCGTCGGTGCCGGACTTCACCGACCTGTCGCCCGACGGCGACGACCGGGGCAGCGCGGCCCGGCTGTGGCGGCTGCTGCGCTCGTACGCGGCCGAGGGGCCGCTGCTGGTGGCGGCCGACGACGTCCACCTGGCCGACGAGCCGTCGCGCCGCTGGCTGTCGGAGGCGGCACGGCGCCTGGACCGATTACCGGTACTGCTGGTGGCCACCGAGCGCAGCCAGTACGACATCGACCCGCGGCCGGCCGGGCTGAGCCAGGCCCTGTCGCCCTCCCTCGTGCGCACCCACACCCTCGCCCCGCTCGGCGACGCGGCGGCGGCCGCCGTGGTGCGGGAGGCCTTCCCGGCGGCGGGGCCGGACTGGACGGCTCAGTGTGTGCGGGCCGGCGCCGGCAGCCCGCTGCTGCTGCACGCCCTGCTGGACGACCTCGGCGGCGCGCCGCGCCCGGACGGTGCCGCGCCCGGCGGCGTCCCGGCCCTGCCCGACACCAGCGCCGAGCTGTACCCCGGGTCGTACCCGGCGGCCGTCTCCTGGTGGCTGAACAGCGCCGGCGCCGCGACGGCCGACGTGGCCCGGTGCCTCGCGGCGCTGGAGCAGGCGTGGCCGCCGGGCGGGGACGACGACCCGGCGGGGCCCCCGGCCGGGGCGGACGCCGGTGAGCCGGTCGACCTGCTCGCCGAGGCCGCCGGAGCGGACCCCGCCCGGGTCGCCGGGTGGCTCGCCGCCTCCACGCGGCTCGGGCTGCTGCGGCGGGACGGCGCCGGCCGGCCCCGCTACGCGCATCCGCTGCTGCGCGACGCCGTACTCACCGGCTGGCCGCGACCGCGCCGGGAGGCCGCGCACCGGGCCGCGGCCGAGGTGCTGCTGCGCCGCGGCGGCCGGGTCGAGGCGATCGCCCGGCACCTGCTGCGGGCGCCGGCCGTCGGGCTGCCCTGGGCCCTGCGCGTGCTGCGGGACGCGGTGACCGTCGCCGTGCACGACGCCCGGCCCGGCGACGCCGTCGGCTATCTGCGCCGGGCGCTGGACGAGCCGCTCGACGACGGCCGGCGCCAGCGGCTGCTGACCGAGCTGGGATCCCTGGAGTACGCGTCGGCCGACGGCCCCGCGGCCATCGCGCGCCTCGCCGAGGCGCAGCACCTGCCGGCCGACCCGCGCAACCGGGTGCGCACGGCCGTCGCCCTCGGCACCGCCCTCGCGGGCCGCGGGGAGATCCGTACGGCCATGGAGGTGCTGCGCCGCACCGCCGGCCGGCTGTCCGGCCACCCGGGCCTCACCCACACCGTGCAGGCCGCGGGCGCGCTGCTGTCCGACGAGGACCTGGCGACCCGTCAGGAGGTGTACCGGTGGCTGTGCGAGACCGGCCAGGACTCCCCGGAGCTGGTGGGCACCGCCGGGCAGGCCCTGCTGGTGCGGTACGCGGCGACGGCCGGGCTGATCTCGGCCGGGGAGGCGATGACCCGCGTCCGGGGTCTCCTCGCCCAGCCCACCGACCCGCTCGCCGAGCCCTTCCTGCTGGGCACGGCCGCCGCGGTGGCCCAGTGGGCCGACGAACTGGACGAGGCGGAACGGCTCGTGGAGCGCGGGCTGGCCGGGCAGCACCCCGCCCTGCTGCACCCGATGCACCAGGCGCTCCTCAACACCCGCGCCGACATCAGCGCGGCCCGCGGCGACCACGCCGGCCTGCTCGCCGGCGAACCGCGCGCCGGCACGGCGGGTTCCCGCACCGGGCCCACCAACCGGGACGCCCACGCCCTGCTGGCGCTCGTCCACACCGGCCGCGTCGACGAGGCCGGCCGTCTCGCGGCCGCGTTCGACCTGAGCCGGGCGCCGGAGTCCTGGGAGCTGAACCGCTTCCTGTACGCGCGGGGCGTGCAGCGGGCCGCCGCCGGCGACACGGCGGGGGCGCTGCACGACTTCCTGGAGTGCGGACGCCGGCAGACCGCCCGCGACGTGGTCAGCCCGGTCGTCACCCCGTGGCGGACGGCGGTCGCGCAGTGCCGGCTGGCGCTGGGCGGCGGCCAGGAGGCACTGGCCCTGGCGGCGGAGGAACTGCGGCTGGCCCGGGTGTGGAACACCCCGCGCACGGTGGGCCGCGCGCTGCGCGTGCTCGGCACCGCCACCGGGGGGCGGCGCGGTGCGCGGCTGGCCGAGGAGGCGGTGGGCGTCCTGCGGGACGCGCCCGACGGCGCCGCGGCGGAGCTGGTCGAGGCGCTGCTGGCCCAGGGCCGCCAGCTCCTCGCCGCCGGTGAACGGGGCCGTGCCCGCGACCGCCTGCGCGAGGCGGCGGACCTGGCCGAGCGCACGGGCGCGGCGCGGCTGCTCGCCGTGGCCGGACAGGCCCTGCGCGACAGCGGCGCCCGCGGCCCGGCGAACGCCCGGACCGGCTCCGGGGCGCTGACCGACAGCGAGCGCCGGATCGCCGAACTGGCCGCCGCGGGCCGGACCAACACCGAGATCGCCGAGCTGCTGCACCTGGCCCGGCGCACCGTGGAGACCCACCTGACCAGCACCTACCGCAAGCTGCGCATACGCCGCCGGACCGAGCTGCCCGCCGCGCTGGACCGCGACCGTCCCCTGGCCCCCCGCCCGTGAGCCGCCCGCCCCGGGCGTCCGGTGCTCAGGGCTGCGGGTCGGCGACGGCCAGACGCCCGGCGTCCGCGCGGAGCCTGGTGTCGTCCGCCGTCTCGGCGAGCAGGCGGCGGACGACCGGCTCGGGCATCCGCACCACCACCGGCGCCGGCAGCGTCAGGTCGCGCACGGCCGTGCCGGTGCGGTGGGTGCCTCGTGCGGTGACCCGCGCGACGACCCGGACGTCCAGGGTGAACTGGACGAGGACCGACCGCTGTTTGGGCTTGTGCACCGGCATCGAGCCGGAGCCGCTCGCCGTCGGGCCGCCCGCGCCGCCCGAGCCGTCCGCGTTGACCAGGGCCTGGTTGAGGCGGAACTCGGTGGCGTTGAGGACCCCCGCGCCGAACAGCCCGCGTCCCGTCCGCGCGTGGTCCGTCGCGTACTGGCCGTCGTCCTGGGTGGGCCGGGGCCCCTCCGGGCCGCTCGGCGCGATCGCCTCGAAGGACATCTTCGCGCCGGTGCCCAGCACCTTCCCGGCCCGCAGCCGTGCGTGCACCGACGCCCGCAGGTCCTGGCCCTGCGCCCCGCTCGCGTGCACCGGCGGCAGCTCCGCCCCCGCGTTGGTCAGCAGCGGCAGCGCCGAGATCAGCCACTCGGTGGAGACCGCCTCCCGCAGGGTGTACGCGGCCGTCTGCCCGTTGTCGCGGTAGCGGTGGCCGCCGCCGGCCTCCGCCACCGCCGCGTCGACCAGCTGCCGTACGCGGGGCGCCCCCTGGAAGCCGTTGACCTGCGCCTCCGTCGGCAGCCGCACCCCGCCGTCCCGCCAGGCACCGAGCCGGCCGGGATCCGCGTCCGCCGCGGTGGGCGGCTCCTGGGCGGCCGGCCCCGCGGTGACGGGCTCCAGCCGGGCCAGGGCCGTCAGGTCGTCCTCGGGGACGCGGTGCACCATGGTCCTGCGGCCCAGCCCGACGACGGCCGCCCGGCCCTTCGGGGAGTGCAGTTCCAACGAGGCGTCGATCGGCAGCCGCATCCTCGCCGGCTTCGTCGCGGCGTCGGCGACCAGCTTCATGCCGACCTGGCCTCGCGAGGCGGAACCCTTGCGCTCGGAGTCCGTCGCGGCGGCTCCGGCGCCCGCGACACCGCCCGTGCTCTTCAGCGTCCCGGCGCCCCCGTCCGGTTTCCCCGACCCCGCGAGGACCGCCTCCGCACCGAGCGAGCGGCTCTGGTCCCGGGCGGCCGCCCGCTGGGCGGAGGCCGAGGTGATGTACTCCATGTCCCGCTTGTCGCCGGCCATCCCGTCGAACCGGCCGGGTCCCTTGCGGTCCACCCGGAACACCGCCCAGTACGGCGTCCTGCGGCCGTCGAACAGCTCCACGGTGACCCCGCCGTCCATGGCGCTCGACAGCAGCCCCTCGGAGCCGTCCCGGTCCAGGACGCGCAGCAGCCGCTGCACGTTGTCGTGGGGGTCGTCGAGCTGCCGGTGCGGCAGCAGGTCCGCGGCCAGGCGCCGGTCGCGCCGGCCGAGGGCGTCGCGCAGCCTGCCCAGGAGCGGAACGAAGTCCGGCAGTTCCTCGACCATGCCCATGCCGAGCGGCAGGCGGGCGTCGAGGGCGGGGACGGGCCGCGCGGGGGTGCGGGCCGGGTCGGCGGGCGGCACCAGGGGCGTCGCGGCCGCGCGGGGACCACCCTCCCGCCGGGTCCCCTCGGCCGGTGTCCGCGCCCGGTCCTGCCGGGGCACGGCCGCGCCGTCCGCGGCAGGTTCCCCGGACGTGCGCACCGGGGGCCTGAGCCCCTGGGCCGAGAGCTGCTCCGCCGTCAGCCACACGCCCACCTGCCCCGGCAGCGTCCGCGCCGCCCTGGTCACGTACGGGCCGCCGCCGGTGACCTTGACCTCGGCGACCATGGTGACCAGCAGATCGCACCGGACCAGGTACAGCGGGGCCTTGCGCGGGGTGTGGGCGTTGCGCTCGACCGTGCCGGACACGGTGAGGCCCTCGGCGCTGCTCTCCCCCTTGCCGCGGGTCACCGCGAAGCCCTCCCCGGTGCGCCACTCGGGGCCGTTCTGCAGGCCCGTCAGCCCGCCCTGGTACGTCGTGCTGCTGCCGCGCGCCTGCTGGCCGCCGGCCTGGTGCCCGCCGAGCAGGAAGGTCTCCGTGCCGGGTCCCGAACCCTCGTGCACCACCCGCGGGTCCGTGAGCGCCAGCCGCATGCCGACCGCGCCGTCGAGCGCGGCCAGCCGCCGCGGGTACGTCAGGTTCTTCACCACCCATCCCGAGGACACCGCCTGGCGCAGCGCGCCCGTGAGCGCTCCGGGGCCGAGCCGTTCCTCGATCGCCTGCCGGGGGGCGAGCCCCTCGGTCTGCAGGGCGCGGTCCTCGCGCACCCCCTTGTCCCTCGCCGCGGCCCGGGCCAGCAGGTCGAAGGCGAGGCCGCGGATCTCCGCACCGGAGCCGACGGTCTCCACCAGCGTCCAGTGCCGCAGGGCCCGGCCGCGGGCCGGGCGGGGTGTCAGCGTGGCCAGGTCCCCGATGCCCCGGGCGTCCACCTGCCACTCCGGTCCCCGGGTCCGGGCGCCGCGCGCCGCGGTCTCCGCGTCGAGCCGGCGCCGGCCCTCGCCGTCCAGGGTGAACGCGGTCGGCGTGAGCAGCCGCACGTCCTGCTGTTCCAGGTCCGCCCGGACGAGGCGCTCGGGTTTGGGCACGTCGCGCCCCGGGGAGCCGGGGAGGACGGCGCGGCGGGCCTTGCGCTGCCGGTGCGTCATGGTGACCTGCACCTGGAGGTTCAGCGGCGCCGAGAACACGCTCGCGTCCTCGGAGCCGTTGGTGAGGACGTCGCTGCGGGTGGTGGGCCCGGCCTGGTTGCGGCGGGCGCTGTTGACGCGGTTGCGGTCCCGGCGGGCCGAGCCCGTCAGCACGCCGGGGACGATCCGCACCTGGCCGACCGCCGACCAGCCGGCCGACCGCGAACTGCCGCGTCCGCTCTGCAGGTTGCTGGTGACGCCGGAGTGGCTGCGCACCAGCCAGTCCCCGATGTCGCCGGCGTACTCCGGGTCACCGAGCGTGCCCGTGACCCGGACCTGCACGTCGTGGGCGTGCATACGGCTCTTGCGGCGCAGGCGCACCGGCACGCCCGAGGACAGCAACTGGTCCTTGTTGGCCTTCAGGTTGGTCTCCGAGAGCCGGGTGACCAGCTCCCGGTAGTTGTGCCGCTGGGCCTCGGCCTCCTCCGGGGACGGGACGGATCCCCTCCGCTCGCCGAAGGAGGGCAGGAAGCCCTCCAGCCGGGGATCCGTGGCGAAGACCTTCTCGATGTACGCGATCATCCCGGTGGTGTCCAGCCGGTCGAGCGCGACGCTGCCCCCGAGGGCGCCGAACGGGAGGTGGCGCTCGACGTCCTCCGTCCCCCCGTCGGCCGCGGCACCCTCCCGGCGCCGCTTCGGCCGGGTGACGAAGGCCTCCGCCGCCACGCCGGGCGGCAGCTCCAGGCCCAGGTCCCGGGCCTCGTCCGCCCGCAGGGTCAGCCACATCCGCATCGGGTGGTGGGCCACCCGGGACGCCCGGCCCAGCAGCATGTCCGCGGAGGCGGTCCCCGTGCCCTCGACCGTGAGGTCCACGGTGGCCAGGTAGAGCACCTTGTCGCCGCGGACCTCGGCGCCCAGCCGGCGCGCCGTCGTCTGGTCGTACTGGGTGAAGCGGGCCTTGCGGGCGGCGGCGGTGGGCATCACCCCGGCCCGGACGACGGCGGCGTTCCCGACGAGGCCGGCACCGGCGGCCGGCCCCGCCCCGATCGCGCCGGCACGGCCCTTGCCGGCGGCGTCGGCGGCCGTGTGCTGGGAGTGGGCGTGGGTGCGCAACTGCGTCTTCCCGGCGGGCCATCCGGGCGCCAGGCCGGTGATGCGGGCGCGCATGCGGTACGTGCCGGCCGTACGGGAGTCCGGCCCGGTCAGGTCCTCGCCGACGACGCCGTTGCCCAGCAGCCGGGGCATGTCCTCCAGGACGGCCGCGGTGGAGGTCGCCGCGTACAGCCGGGCCCGTCCGGGGGTGCCGGGGGCGGTGAGCGAGGGGTGCAGCACGGCGGCGACCGCGTCGAACAGCCCGCCGCCGCCCGCCTGCGGTCCGGTGCCGCCGGCGGCGGTGACGGCGACCGGCGCCAGGGACCCGGCGTGCCGCAGGCGCCCGGCCAGGGCGCCGTCGACGGTCCGCGCCGGCGGCGGGGCGGGGGTGTCGTACGGGACCAGGCTCTCGGTCGGCACCCGTTGGGTCAGCGTGCCGTCGCCGTACACGGTGGGCGCCGGGGCCGCGTCCTGCCGTTGGACGCGCACGCCGTACCGCACCCTGCGCGGTACCTCGACCGATCCCGAGTCGCTGCGCAGCACCCGCGGCTCGGCGACGCCCTTCTGGCCGCGGCTCTCCCGCGAGGACTGCCAGGGCTGGGCCTGGGCCATGCCCACGCCGCCCAGGTGGAGTCCGGGCACGACGGGCGCGAGCGCGAAGAAGGTCCCGCCCGCGCCGTAGCTCGACGAGCTGCCGGACCCGGAGGTCACGGCGGTGGCCGAGGTGTGGTGGACGTCGACCTTGGTGGCCTCGTCCTTGGCCCGGGCGAGGGCGGACGGGTCGATCTCCGGGGGCCGTTCGTCGGGGGCGCGGGAGACGGTGACCGTCACGTCGTACCAGCCCCGGCCGTCGGCCCCCTCGACGGCGAAGGCCCGGCCCTGTCCGTAGAAGGACTCCGGTCTCCCGGCCAGCTCCCGGGCGATCTCGGCGACCGTGCCGTCGGTGCGCCCGACGGCGGCGGCGACCGTGGTGCGGACGAACTCGTGTCCCGTCAGCCCGTGGGCGGAGGAGAGCCCCGGGGCCTCGAGGCCGAGGAGGTACGGGGGGAGGGTCAGGCCGTGCTCCGCGGCCTCCGTCAGGGTGCCGAGGCCCGGCGCGGGCCCGCCCGCCGGCCGGGCCGCCCGGGTGGCGGCCAGGTTCCCCGCCGTCTGCTGGAGGGCGAGCATGGAGCGCGGCCCGGCCCCACCGGACCGGCCGGGGCCCGGTACGCGCTCCGGGACGGGCGCCGAGGGGGTCGAGGGAGCCCGCCCACGGGCGGTGTCCCGGCCTTCGTCCGGCTGCCGTCGTCCCTGTCGCTGTCCTCGCACCCGCGTCAGCGTAGGGACGCGGACGCGTCCGCACGGGGCCTGCGGACGGGGTCGGGAAGATCGTCGGCGAAAGGTTTTCCGCTGTTCAACTACGGTGCATCGGCGGGTTGTTGACAGACCAGCGAGTGTTCGGGAACCGTGCGGTGCCAAGCCGCCGGGCGGCGGTCCGCGAGGCCGGCCGCCGCTCCGCGCGGCCCGAAAGTCCACGGAATCCGAAGCAGACAACGGCCCTCCACCAGGGTTAGCGTCCGGTCATGAGCAGTCCGGGCAGCGGCGTCGTGAACGGTGGCATCTCCTACTGGTACGCGGACGACGGTCTCCCGGCGGTGCGGGAACCGCTCGCCGGGGACGCGTCGGCGGACGTGGTGATCGTCGGGGGCGGGTACACGGGACTGTGGACCGCGTACTACCTCAAGAAGGCCGTCCCGTCCCTGCGCATCACGGTCCTGGAGCAGCGGTTCTGCGGCTACGGCGCCTCCGGCCGCAACGGCGGCTGGCTGTACAACGGCATCGCGGGCCGCGACCGGTACGCGAAGCTGCACGGCCACGAGGCGGCGGTGCGGCTCCAGCGGGCGATGAACGACACCGTGGACGAGGTGATCCGGGCCGCCGCGGAGGAGGGCATCGACGCCGACGTCCACAAGGGCGGGGTGCTGGAGGTGGCGTGCACGCCCGCGCAGGCGGCCCGGCTGAAGGCGTTCCACGAGGCCGAGCTGGCGTTCGGCGAGAAGGACCGGCGGCTCCACGGGGCCCGGGAGACGGCGGAGCGGATCAGGGTGGCGGGCGCCGTCGGTTCGACGTGGACGCCGCACGGGGCGCGACTGCACCCCGTGAAGCTGGTCAAGGGCCTCGCGGCGGCCGTCGAGCGCCTCGGGGTGACCGTCCACGAGTCGACACCGGTCACGGAGATCCGGCCCCGGCGGGCGGTGACGCCGTACGGCACCGTCCGGGCGCCCTACGTGCTGCGCTGCACCGAGGGCTTCACCGCCTCCCTCAAGGGCCAGCGGCGCACCTGGCTGCCGATGAACTCCTCGATGATCACCACCGAGCCGCTCACCGACGCGCAGTGGGAGTCGGTGGGCTGGGCGGACCGGCAGACCCTCGGCGACATGGCGCACGCCTACATGTACGCGCAGCGCACCGCCGACGGCCGGATCGCGCTCGGCGGGCGCGGGGTCCCGTACCGCTTCGGATCCCGCACCGACGACGACGGCACCACGCAGGCGGCGACCGTCGAGGCGCTGCGCGCGATCCTGGTCCGCTTCTTCCCCTCGCTGGCCGGGCTGCGGATCGAGCACGCCTGGTCGGGGGTGCTGGGCGTGCCGCGCGACTGGTGCGCGACCGTCACCCTGGACCGGTCGACGGGGCTGGGCTGGGCGGGCGGCTACGTCGGCTCCGGAGTCGCCACCGCCAACCTCGCCGCCCGCACCCTGGGCGACCTGGTCCGGCAGGACTCGGGCCAGGGCGGCCCCACCGGCCTGACCGAGCTGCCGTGGGTGGGCCACCGGGTGCGCCGCTGGGAACCGGAGCCGCTGCGCTGGCTGGGCGTGCGGGGCATGTACGCCGTGTACCGGGAGGCGGACCGGCGGGAGTGGACGACGCACAGTGCCGCGTCGTCCCGGCTGGCACGGCTGGCCGACCGGGTGGCGGGACGCCACTAGGACGCCACTGAACGCCGCGCGCCGCCGGAGGCCCGCGAGGGCCCCTCAGCCCACCGGTTCCGGTACCGGGTGGTCGGCCGGGGTGCCGTGCTTCGGGGCCTTGGCCGTCACCATCAGGCCCGCGATCAGACCCGCCAGCAGCATGATGCCGGCGGCCACCCAGATGGCGACCGTGTAGCCGTGGACGATGCCCTCCCGGATGATCTCCTGCCGCCGGGTGGGGTCGGTGAG
Source organism: Streptomyces sp. NPDC127100 (assembly GCF_042724095.1). Taxonomy (NCBI): domain Bacteria; kingdom Bacillati; phylum Actinomycetota; class Actinomycetes; order Kitasatosporales; family Streptomycetaceae; genus Streptomyces; species Streptomyces sp. NPDC127100. The sequence goes on along the minus strand of NZ_JBHXFL010000008.1, from coordinate 181,848 downwards.
GTGGGCCGTGATCCAGGTCGCGCTGGTGCTGGTGGCGACGGTGTTGAGCAGCGCCGTGCCGATCGAGCCGCCCACCTGCTGCGACGTGTTGACCGTCGCCGAGGTGACGCCGGAGTCCTGCGGGGCGACGCCGGCGGTGGCGGTGGAGAAGACCGGCATGAAGGTCAGGCCCATGCCGAGGCCCATCAGGAGCAGGGCGGGCAGGATCTCGGAGGTGTACTGCGAGTGCACGGTCAGCCGCGTGAGGATCACCATGCCGCCGGAGGCGAGGAGCATGCCGGGGACCATCAGCATCCGCGGGCCCACGCGGGGCAGCAGCCGGGCGGAGATCTGGGTGGAGCCGATGACGATCGCGGCCGTCATCGGAAGGAACGCCAGGCCGGTCTGCACGGGGGAGTAGACGAGGATGACCTGGAGGTAGTAGGTCATGAACAGGAACAGCCCGAACATGCCGATGACGGCCAGCATCATCGTCAGGAAGCAGCCGGCGCGGTTGCGGTCGCGGATGATGTGCAGCGGCAGCAGGGGCACCGGCGCCCGGGTCTGCCACCACACGAAGGTCCCCAAAAGGGCGGCGGCCGCGGCGAACAGCGCCAGCACGAGCGGGTCGGTCCAGCCGCGCGGCTGTGCCTCGCTGAAGCCGTAGACGAGGGCGACCAGGCCGCCGCAGCCGAGGACCACGCCCGGGACGTCGAGGCGGACGTCGGCGTGGCCGGGCCGGTCGTGCAGGAGCACCAGGGCGCCGATCACGGCGACGACGGCGATGGGGATGTTGACGTACAGGCACCAGCGCCAGTTCAAATACTCGGTGAGCACGCCGCCGACGATGAAGCCGACGGCGGCGCCGCTGCCGGCCAGCGCGCCGTAGATGCCGAAGGCCTTCCCGCGCTCCTTGGGGTCGGTGAAGGTGGTCGTCAGCAGGGACAGCGCGGACGGTGCGAGGACGGCCGCGAAGACGCCCTGGAGCGCGCGGGCGCCGAAGAGCATCGCCGGGCCGACGGCGGCGCCGCCGAGCGCGGAGGCCGCGGCGAAGCCGATCAGCCCGATGACGAAGGTGCGTTTGCGTCCCACGAGGTCGGCGATGCGCCCGCCGAGCAGCAGCAGACCGCCGAAGGCGAGGGTGTAGGCGGTGATCACCCATTGGCGGTTGGCGTCGGACATGCCCAGGTCCCGCTGTGCCGAGGGCAGCGCGATGTTCACGATCGTCGCGTCGAGGACGACCATCAGCTGGGCCAGGGCGATCACCACCAGCCCCCACCAGCGGCGGGGGTCGGCGTCCGCGGGGGCGGTCCCCTCACCTGTCCGGGTGTCACTCATCTGGCCAGAAGACCATGAATCGGGACGTATCGCATCCCTTTCCGGTCGTCCGTCGGCGGTTGTGGCTCCAGAACCACCTTCCCGGCCGTCCCCCGGTCCCGGAGCGCGCGGCGCCGCGGGTGGGGGCGGTTGTCGGTGGCGGGGTGCAGCATGGGCGGCATGGCGAGGAGAGCGACGGGCGGCGGCGGTACGGCGGCGGTGCGGGAGGTGCGGCGCCCACAGGTGCGGCTGCCGGCGCTGGAGCCCCACGGCGGCGGGGAGCTGGAGCCGGACGGCGACTACGACGGGCTGGAGTTCACCGAGGCGGACTTCGCCGGACAGGACGGCGCGGGCGCCCGGTTCATGGACTGCGCGCTGACGGCGTGCGCGCTGGACGAGACGTCCCTGCCGCGCGCCCGGCTGCTCGACTCGGTCCTCACCGGCGTACGGGGCGTCGGCACGGACCTCGCCGAGGCCACCCTGCGCGACGTGGAGCTGACCGACGCCCGCCTCGGCGGCACGCAGCTCCACGGAGCCTCGCTGGAGCGGGTGCTGATCCGCGGCGGCAAGATCGACTACCTGAACCTCCGCCGGGCGCGGCTCAAGGACGTCGTCTTCGAGGGCTGTGTCCTGGTCGAGCCGGACTTCGGGGGCGCGCGCCTGGAGCGGGTGGCGTTCGTGGACTGCGCCCTGAGGGACGCCGACCTCAGCGCGGCGACCCTGACGGACGTCGACCTGCGCGGTGCCGCCCCGCTGGAGCTGGCCCGGGGCGTCGACCGGCTGGCCGGGGCGGTGATCAGCCCGGCCCAGCTGCTCGACCTGGCGCCGGTGCTGGCGGCGGAGCTGGGGCTGCGGGTGCTGGCGGAGGAGTAGGGGCCGGCGGAGCGCCGGAGCCGGTCAGGAGACGCGGGGGAAGCGGGCCTGGAGGGTCCAGACCGCCGGGTTCTCCGCCAGGTCCTCGTGCAGGTCCGTGAGGTCGGCGATCAGGTCGTGGAGGAAGTCCCGGGCCTCCCGCCGCAGCTCGCCGTGCGAGAAGGACAGCGGCGGCTCGGTCGCCGGCAGCCACTCCGCCTCGATGTCGACCCAGCCGAAGCGGCGCTCGACCAGCAGGCGGTCGGTGGACTCGGTGAAGTCCAGCTCGGCGCGCTGCGGCCGGGCGGCCCGGGAGCCCGCCGGGTCCCGGTCGACCTGCTCCACGATGTCGCACAGCGCCCACGCGAAGTCCAGCACCGGCACCCATCCCCAGGCCGTGGAGATCTCCCGGTCCTCCTTGGTGTCCGCGAGGTACACGTCCCCGCAGAACAGGTCGTGCCGCAGCGCGTGGACGTCCGCGCGGCGGTAGTCCGTCTGCGGAGGGTCGGGGAAACGGGTGGAGAGGGCGTAGCCGATGTCGAGCACGCAGGTGATGGTGTCATGCCGCCGCTCCGGGCCGTCCCGGCCCCGGGCCGGGTAGGTTGCCGGGCGTGATCCTCACCCCGCTCACGCTCGCCCCCGACCACGACATCCCGGGCCCGCTCCTGACCGAGCTCACCGCCCTCTACGCCTCCCACCGCGCCTTCCACGCCCTGAGCGGCGACTTCCCCGACCCCGACGACATCCGTCCGGAGCAGGTGGCGGCGGCGCTGGCCGACGAGCTGGCGCGGCCGGGCGCGGAGGTCCTGCTCGCCCGGGACGCGGGCCGGCTGGTCGGCATCGCGGTCACCCTCGCCCGGCACCCCGACCCGGCCGACCCGGACCCGTGGATCGGCCTGCTGATGGTGGACGCGCGCCTGCGCCGGAAAGGCCACGGCAGGCGGCTCGCGTCCCTCGTCGAGGACCGCTTCCGGGCCGCGGGCCACGCCGGTCTGCGGCTCGCCGTCCTCGACGGCAACAGCGACGGCCTCGCCTTCTGGACCGCCCTCGGCTACGAGACCGTCGACCACCGCCGGGACCTCGGGGCCGGCCGCCCCTGCACGGTGCTGCGCAAGCCGCTGCGCATCCCGCGCCGCGCGGCCCGCGTCGCCGTGCTCGACCCCGAGGGCGCGGTCTTCCTGCTGCGCTACGACAACGTCGAGGTCGGTGTGCACTGGGCGATGCCCGGCGGCGGCCTGGAGGCGGACGAGAGCCCCCGCGAGGGCGCCCAGCGCGAACTGCGCGAGGAGACCGGCTGGACGGACCTGGAGCCCGGCCCGCTGCTGTGCACCTGGGAACACGACTTCACCCACCTGAGCGTGGGCCCGGTCCGCCAGCACGAGCACATCTACGTGGCCCACGGCCCCCGGCGCGAGCCGACCGGCGCCCACCTCGCCGCCGCGCACGCCGCGGACGGCATCCTCACCTGGCGCTGGTGGAGCCGCGCGGAACTCGCCGAGGCGCCCGAGGCCCTGTGGCCGCCGGACCTGCCCCGGCTGCTCGACGCGTTCGGGGAGTGAGGCGGCGCCCCGCGCTCAGGGGCGCTCCGGCTTCCCGTCCCCGAACAGCCAGTCCTCCCAGATCTCCGTGAAGTCCTCGCCGGGGGCCGACTTCTCCACGAACGCCGTGAAGTCGTCGGTGTCCGCGTTGCCGTGGCGGTGGGCGGCGGCCCAGTCGCGCAGCAGGGCGCGGAAGGCGTCGTCGCCGACCGTCTGCCGGATGCGGTGCAGCACCATCGCGCCGCGCTGGTAGACCGGGAGGTCGGAGATGTGGGCGGCGTCGGACGGCTTGCCGGGCGGGAACGCCCAGACGGCCTCGTTCGCCGCCGCGTCGTCGAAGTAGTCGCCGTCGTAGAGCGCGTCGAAGGTCTCCTGCGCGGTGTCGCCGCCGTGGTCCTCCGACCACAGCCACTCCGCGTAGGTGGCGAAGCCCTCGTTGAGCCACATGTCGCGCCAGGTCTTCGGGGTGACGGAGTCGCCGTACCACTGGTGGGCCAGCTCGTGGACGAGGGTCTCGGTGTCGGGGGCGCCGGGGAAGTAGGGGCGGGTCTGGGTCTCCAGCGCGTAGCCGGCGTCGTCCGGGCGGTCGACGATCGCGCCGGTGGAGGAGAAGGGGTACGGGCCGAAGGTGGCCTGCTCCCACTTCATGATCGCGGGGATCCGCGCGAGGACCGCCCGGCTCGCGCCGGCCTGCTCCGGGTCGACGGCCGTGTACACCGGCAGGCCGTCCTCGGTGGCCGAGCGGCTGATCCGCCAGTCGCCGACGGCGACCGTGACGGCATGACTCGCCATCGGCTCGCCGGTGTGCCAGCGGAACGTCGTACGGCCGCCGTCGGTCGTCTCACCGGCCGGCTGGCCGTTGGAGACCACCCCGTAGCCCTCGGGGACGGTCATCGCCAGGTCGTAGGTCGCCTTGTCGGAGGGGTGGTGGTTGCCCGGGAACCAGGCCATGGAGCCGGTCGGCTCGCCGAGTCCGACCGCGCCGTCGTCCGTGGGCAGCCAGCCCTCCTCGGAGTCGTCCGGGTCGGTCACGGTCTCGGGCTCGCCGGAGTAGCGGACCCGCACGCGGAACGTCTCGCCCTCGTTCAGCTCGTCCGGCGGGCGGACGGTCAGCTCCTGTCCGGCCCGGTTGAAGCGGGCGTCCCGGCCCTCGACGGTGACCTTCCGGACGTCCAGGCCCTTGAGGTCCAGGTTGAAGGCGGACAGGTCCTGGGTGGCCCGCGCGGTGATCGTCGCCGTGCCGGTGAGCCGCTCGGCGTCGGGGTCGTAGTCGAGCACCAGGTCGTAGTGGCCGACGTCGTAGCCGCCGTTGCCCGCCTTCGGGAAGTACGGGTCGCGCACGCCCGAACCGCCGGGGGCGCCGTCGACACCACCACCACCGCCGCCGCCACTGCTGCATGCCGTGAGGGCGACGAGGGTGGCGGCGGCTACGAGCAGACGGGTGGGGCGCACGCCGTGATCCTAAGGGGCGTTTCACGTGAAACACCCACCGGAACCGGCCGTTGGGCGCCAGGCAGACGGGAGTTTGACGACAGGGCCTAGCGCAGCGCCTCCGCGCCCGCCCGGGCGAACTTCTCGTCCAGGGCGCCGGACGGGGCGCCCGCGACACCGATACCGGCGATCGGAGCCTTGTCGGCGGTCACCGGGACGCCGCCGCCCAGGAACAGCGTGCCCGGGATGTCCTTCAGGTTCGGGGCGTTCTCCAGGCGGCCCTCCAGCTCGGTGGTCGTGGCGTTCCAGGAGACGGCGGTGTACGCCTTCTTCACGGCCGACTCGTACGACTGGGGGCCGGCGCCGTCCCCGCGCATGGTGAGGATCGTGTTGCCGTTGCGGTCCACGACGGCGACCGTGATCCGCTGACCGTCCTTCGCCGCCGCCTTCAGCGCGGCCCGGGCGGCCTCGTTCGCGGCCTCGATCGTCAGGTGCGTGGAGGTGGTGGTGCCGCGCTTGCCGGCCGCGGCGGGGGCGGCGGCCGGGGCGGCCTCCGGTGCCGAGGCGTTGGCCGCCACCGTGCCGAAGGTGCCCGCGGCGACGGCGGCGAGGACGGCGCCGCCGGTGGCGATACGGGCGCGCCGGGAAAGGGTCTTCTTCATGGTGGGTCTGCTCCTCGGGGTCGGGGCGGACGGTCCGCGTCCGGCCCCTGCGGGCCGCTTCCGTCCGTCTGCCTTCCACCCTCCGGCCCGCGCCCGGGGTGAGCGGTCGCCGTTCCGGCTGCCGTCCGGCGACGGAACGGGCGACGGCGGGGTCGTCCGATCGGCTGACCCGGTGACCGTCCGGACAGGTCACCATGGGAGGGAACGCGCGGCTCGGAAGGGCAGGACGCAACGGTGGACAGGAGAGGCGTGATGCCGAAGCCCGGCGACCCGGACACCCGGTGGCTCGGCGCCGTCCTGCACGCGGCGTTCTTCCTGCTGCTCGGCGGCGCACTCGCCCGTTTCCTGCTGCGCCACCCCGGCGAGCCCCGCACCCCCTGGATCATCGCCCTGTCGCTCGCCCTCGCCGCGCTGCACCTGCTCGGGCCCGTGCTGAGCGGTGCCGCGGCACGGCCCGCCCCGCGGCACCTGGCCTGGCTCGGCGCGGTGGTCGCGGTGTGGATGGTGCTCGTCGTCCTCGCGCCCAGCTTCGCCTGGTGCGCCGTGCCCCTCTTCTACACCGGCCTGCGGACCCTGCCGGCCCGGGCGGCGCTCGTGCTGGTGACCGTCCTTACCGTGTTCGTCGTCGCCGCGCAGCTCCGGCTGGCCGGGCGCTTCGACCCGAACCTGCTGCTCGCCCCGCCGGCCGTCGCGGCCATCGCCACGGCCGTCTTCCTGCACACCGAACGCCAGGCGGCCCGGCAGCGCGCCCTGATCGACGACCTGATCCGCACCCGCCGCGAACTCGCCGCCGCCGAACGCCGCGAGGGCACCCTCGCCGAACGCCAGCGGCTGTCCATGGAGATCCACGACACCCTCGCCCAGGGCCTGTCCAGCCAGCGGATGCTGCTCCAGGCGGCCGAGCGGGTCTGGGAGTCCGACCCGGTCAAGGCCCGCACCCACGTCCGGGGCGCCGCGTCCGTCGCGGAGCACAACCTCGCCGAGGCCCGCCGCTTCGTGCACGACCTGGCCCCGGCCGACCTCGCCCGCGGCGGCGGCCTGGTGGCGGCGCTGCGCGCCCTGGCCGCGCGGGAGTCCGGCGACCACCTCACCGTGCGGGTCCACGTGGACGACGGCGGCCGGGCCCCGCTGCTGCCGGACCGGGTCCAGTCGGCCCTGCTGCGGATCGCCCAGGGCGCCCTGGCCAACGTCCGGGAGCACGCGGGCGCGTCCGCCGCCGCGCTCACCCTCACGCTGCTGGACGACCAGGCGGTCCTGGACGTCACCGACGACGGCCACGGCTTCGACCCGGCCGCGCCGCCCGGCGCCCCGTCCGGGGTGCGGGGGCACGGACTGCCCGCCATGCGCGCCCGGATGCGCGCGCTCGCCGGCACCCTGACCGTCGAGTCCGCCCCCGGAGAGGGCACCGTCCTGTCCGCCGCCGTCCCCCTGGACCCGCCCCGCACCGACCCGGCCGACCCGCTGGAGGCACCCCGATGACCGAACCGGCCGCCCCGGCCCCCGTCCGCATCCTCGTCTGCGACGACCACGTCGTCGTACGCGCCGGCCTGCTGGCCCTGCTCGACAGCGCCCCCGGCATCGAGGTGGCCGGCGAGGCCGGTACCGGGGAGGAGGCGCTCGCCCTCGCCGCGCGGCTCGCGCCGGACGTGGTGCTGATGGACCTTCAACTCGGCGAGGGCATCGACGGAGTCGAGACCACGCGCCGCCTCACCGCCGCCGGCGGCGGGTGCCCGCACGTCCTGGTGCTCACCACGTACGACACCGACGCCGACATCACCCGGGCCATCGAGGCCGGCGCGACCGGCTACCTGCTCAAGGCCGAGCGCCCGGAGGAGCTGTTCGCCGCGATCCACGCCGCGGCGCGGGGCCGTACGGCGCTGTCCGGGCCGGTCGCCAGCCGGGTCATGGCCAGCCTGCGCAGCCCGCGCCCCTCACTCACCGACCGCGAGCGCGACATCCTGGCCCAGCTCGCCACCGGCCTCGGCAACCGGGAGATCGCCCGGGCCCTGTTCATCAGCGAGGCCACGGTGAAGACCCATCTGCGCCGCATCTACGACAAGCTCGGCGTCGACACCCGCGCGGGCGCGGTGGCGGTGGCCAAGGAGCGGCGCCTGCTGCCGTGACGCCGAAGGCCCCCCGGCACGGACCGGGGGGCCTTCGTCATGTCCCGACGGACGGGCGGACGTCAGACGTTGACGCCGAAGTCCTGGGCGATGCCCACCAGGCCAGAGGCGTAGCCCTGGCCGACGGCGCGGAACTTCCACTCGGCGCCGTTGCGGTACAGCTCGCCGAAGACCATGGCGGTCTCCGTGGCCGCGTCCTCGGACAGGTCGTAGCGGGCGATCTCGGCGCCGCCGGCCTGGTTGACGATGCGGATGTAGGCGTTGCGCACCTGGCCGAAGTTCTGCGACCGGTTCTCGGCGTCGTAGATCGAGACCGGGAAGACGATCTTGTCGATGTCGGCCGGCAGCGCGGCCAGGTTGACGTTGATCGCCTCGTCGTCGCCGGCGCCCTCACCGGTGCGGTTGTCACCGGTGTGGACGATGGTGTTGTCCGGGGTCTGCTTGTTGTTGAAGAACACGAAGTGGGCGTCGGAGTAGACCTTGCCCTGCGTGTTGACCGCGATCGCGGAGGCGTCGAGGTCGAAGTCGGTGCCGGTGGTGGTACGGACGTCCCAGCCGAGGCCCACGGTGACGTCGGTCAGGCCCGGAGCCTCCTTGGTGAGCGAGACGTTGCCACCCTTGGACAGGCTTACAGCCATTGTTGGGAGTCCCTTCCCTCGTGTACGTACGGCAAGAAAGCTACAGCTACCCCCATGAACGACGAGAGGGGTACGCAAGGTTCCAGGTCTCTTTACTTTCTTTACCGAGTCCGGGTCCGGGTCACGCCCCCGGCCCGGGGGCGTGACCGGGGATATTGGGGTGACGTGGGCCGCCCCGGGGCGGGAACATGGACGGCATGTCCGGTCCCCATGTCATCCGCGGCTCCGTCTCGCTCCCCGAGTCCGAGCTCGTCTGGCGTTTCTCGCGCTCCTCGGGGCCCGGCGGACAGCACGTCAACACCACGGACACACAGGTGGAGCTCCGCTTCGACCTGGCGCGCACCGAGGCCCTGCCCGAGGTGTGGAAGCGACGGGCGCTGGAGCGGCTGGCCGGGCGGCTGACCGACGGGGTCGTGACCGTGCGCGCCTCCGAGCACCGCTCCCAGTGGCGCAACCGCGAGGCCGCCGCCGTGCGCCTCGCGGCCCTGCTCGCCGAGGCCACGGCGCCCCCGCCCAGGCCCCGCAGGCCGACCCGCATACCGCGCGGCATCAACGAGCGCCGGCTGCGGGAGAAGAAGCAGCGCTCCGACACGAAGCGGGGCCGGTCCCCGAAGAACTGGGACTGACGGCCCGCGCCGTCCGCGCCGGCGCCGCTACCGGTCCAGCGCCAGCACGCCCACCGTCTCCTCCTCGGCCTTCTCCCCGTTCGGGCGGAAGCCGAGGTTCAGGTAGAAGTTCTCGGGGCCGTTGTCCCCGGGGTGCCAGGTGACGAAGCACTCGGTGCCGCCGCGGCGGCGGATCTCCGCGGCCACCGACTCCACGGCGAAGCGGCCGTAGCCCCGGCCCTGTTCCCCGGCGGCGATGTTCAGGCGCCACAGGCCGGAACGCAGCGCGCTGCCGTCGTCGTACCAGTCGATGTCGAAGAAGCCCATGAGGAAGCCCACGGGACGGTCGCCGTCGAGGATCAGGCGCGGCCATGCCGTCTCGGGGTGCACGTAGGCCTCGGCGAGGGACTTCACCACCGGGGAGACGGCGAATTCCTGCTCGGGGCGTACGCGTATGGCGAGGGCGGCCTCGATGTTCGCGGGGGTGATCCGCTCCAGGCGGAGCGCGGTACCGGTCGTCATGCGCGCACCCTAGGCGGGGGCCCTTCCGGCGGACGAGCGAATTACCGCTCAGCCCAATTGCCGGTAGCGGCCCCGGAAGTACGTCAGCGGCCCCCCGTCCGCGCTCGGCGCGGACGCGGTCAGGACGCGGCCGATCACCAGGGTGTGGTCCCCGGCCGGCACGCGCCGCTCGGTGCGGCACTCCAGGGTCGCCAGGGCGCCGCCCACCAGCGGCGCGCCGGACACCGCGCCCCGTGCGCAGTCGAGGTCCGCGAAGAGCAGCCGGTCGCTGACGCGGCCCTTCATCGCGAAGCGCCCGGCGACGTGCCGCTGGCTCTCGGACAGCACGGAGACCGCCCACACGGGCTGTTCGGCGAGCAGGTCGTCCATGCGGGAGCCCTCACGCAGGCTGACCAGCACCAGCGGCGGGTCCAGGGACACCGACATGAACGCCGTGGCCGTCATCCCGACGTCCTCGCCGAGCGGCGCCCCCGGGTCGTCGGGGTCGAGCGGCGGCTCCTGCGCGGTCACCAGGACCACGCCCGAGGCCAGCCGGGACATGGCGGCGCGGAACTCGTCGTTGCTCACCCCCTCAGCATGCCCGGAGGCCGGCGACGGCGAGGGGATCGCGAGAGGTGCGGGGGACGCGAGTGGGGGAGTGTTCGGCACGCCGCCACGCTAACCGCCGTCCCGCCGGCCCGGCATCGGCCCCCGGTCCCAACCGGGTCCTAGGACCGGCCTAGGACCCCGGGACCAGCCGTCCCGGAGGAGCCGTGCGCATACCTACAAATTCTGCTTTCGGTAAACGCACGTGGAAAACACGGAATCACCACTCAATTGTTCATCTTTGGCTGTGACTTGAGTCACAAGGGGCATTTATTGTTGACCCTGTGTACCGAGTGGGCAGCGCGCTGTGATTCAGTGACGGAAGTTGATAGGACGATACGCCGAAGAGAACCCTTCATTCGCTGCGAGGTCTCGGGGGGAGGGCGAGCATGGAGACCGAGTCGGAGCCCTACGTCCGCCTTGCGTCCCTGCGGCAACTGCACCAGGTCATGGCCGACATGAACACGGCCCGCAGCCTGGCGGACACCCTGCAGACCGTCGCCGACGGCGTCGTCGAGGCCCTCGGGTACGAGCTGGCGTGCGTCAACCTGGTCCGCCCCGACGGCGACCTCGTGGTCGCGGCCTTCTCCGGCAACCAGGCCGCCGAGGCCCTGATCACCGGCCGGGCCGGGTCCCGCGAGTCCTGGGACCGCCGGCTGGCCATGGGCGAGCGGTGGGGCGACCTGGTCTTCATACCCCACACCGAGGGCTGGGTCCTCGACGACGACGACGTCCCGCAGTGGTACACCGACGGGCCCGCGCCCCGCTTCGAGGACGAGTGGCACCCCTCGGACCGCCTCTTCGCCCCCATGTACGCGCCCGGCCCGCGGCGCGGCGACGCCAGCGGCGAACTGATCGGCGTCCTGTCCGTGGACCGCCCGCGCAACGGCCGCCGGCCCGGCGCCTGGGGCCGCGAGGCCCTCCAGATGTACGCCTTCCAGGCCGCCATCGCCATCAGCAACGCCCGCCTCCGCTCCAACATGCAGCGCGCCCTGGTCCGCCTCGAACGCGACCAGCAGGCCCTCAGGGCGAGCGAGGAAAGCTTCCGGCAGGCCTTCGAGTACGCCCCCTCCGGCATGGCCATCGCCGAGATGGGCGGCGACCAGCACGGCCGCATCCTGCGCACCAACGACGCCCTGTGCCGGCTGCTCGGCCGCCCCGCCTCCGCCATGCGCCGCTACGCCTTCTCCGACCTCGTCCACCCCGAGGACCTCGGCACGCTGCTGCGCACCTCCGCCGAGGGCGGCCGGGCCGAGCTGCGCCTGGGCCGCCGCGACGGCACGTACGTCTGGGTCTCGCTGCGCAACAGCGTCGTCGCCGACGCCGCCGACGGGCCCCGCTTCCTGCTCACCCACGTCGAGGACATAGAGGAGCGCAAGCGCCGCGAGCTCCAGCTCGCCCACCGCGCCTCCCACGACTCCCTCACCGGCCTGCCGAACTCCGCCGAGCTGCGCTCCCGGCTCGCCGCCCGGCTGTGCCGGCGCCCGCAGTCCGTGCACGGGGCGGTGGCCGACGCGATGGACGCGGCCTACGGGCACCCCGTCACCGACTCCGGCGGCCACACCTTCGACTTCGGCTCCGGCGCCGATCCCTACGGGGCCTACGACCACCACGTGCACACCGTCGCCCCCGGCGACGGGCGCGACGACGGCACCAAGGGGCTCGCGGTCCTCTTCTGCGACCTGGACGGCTTCAAGTCGATCAACGACCGGTTCGGGCACAACGCGGGCGACACCGTCCTCATCGAGGTCGCCCGACGGCTCGGCGGCGGGGTGCGCGACGGCGACACGGTGGCCCGGCTCGGCGGCGACGAGTTCGTGATCCTCGCCGACGGACTCGGCCGGGCCGACGCCGAGGACCTCGCCGTACGGCTGCGCAACGAGATCATCCAGCCCATCCGGGCCGAGGGACGGGCCGTCCGCGTCGGCGCCAGCTTCGGCATCGGCTGGGCCCACTGCGGCATGACCGCGGACGAAGTGCTGAAGTCCGCCGACGAGCGGATGTACGTAGAGAAACGATCTCGTCCCAAACAGCACCGGCGTGCCGGGTGATCCCCAGGTCAGCGAGCTGAAGCGGTCCGAGTCACCCGTTCGGGCCAGCCGGAGCAGGTAGGCTCGCCCTCTCACCACCCGTACCGCAAACGCACCGCACCTGGTTAGGAGACCTAGGGATGACGCCCGGCAACAACGGCGCGAGCACGCCCGAGGACGACGACCCGTTCGGCTACCTGTACGCCGACGGGCAGGCCAACGGAGCCCAGCCGCCGTCCGGCGGCTACGGCTACCCGAACTCCGTCAACCGGGTGCGTCCCGTCGGCACACGGCAGTACGGGGCGCCGCAGGGCCAGGCCGCCCCGACCGCCGCGTACGGCCAGGCGGCCCCGCAGCAGCAGGGTGCCTACGGCCCGCAGCAGGGCGCCTACGGCAGGCCGAACGCGCACTACGCCGCGCCGGAGACGCTCCCCGGCGGCGGCGCGCCCACCGCCCCGCAGCAGCCGTCCCGCGGTGGCGGCGGCGGACGCCGCGGCCCCAACACCAAGGGCCTGCTGATCGGCGCGGTCGCGGTGGTCGCCGCGGTCGTCATCGGCATCGCCGTGGCCATGACGAGCAGCGGTGCGGACGACGACAAGGGCGGCGACGAGGCGGGCGGCGACACCGCCCCGACCCAGTCCCAGACCACCGACCCGAGCCCGACGGCGAGCAGCAGTGCCGAGGACGAGGTCGAACTGCCGTCGGCCCAGGCCGGGCAGCTCCAGCTCTCGCCCGGCGTGGCGACGGCCTCGGACGTCGAGGGCGCCGAGTCGGACGGCGGCGCCTACGTGACGAACCTCAACCAGCCCGGCGCCTCGGTCACCTGGACCGTCGACGGCATCCCCGAGGACGGCGCCTACACCCTCTTCGCCCGCTACAGCGCGGCCGGCGAGGACCAGTCGATGACGCTCACGGTCAACGGCAAGCCGTTCGGCAGCAAGATGAACCTGAGCAACTTCGCGCACGCCCAGGACGGCGACTTCGCCAAGGGCTGGACCAAGACCTTCGCCTGGCCCACGCTGAACAAGGGCACCAACACGATCACGCTGTCCTGCGGGGACGGCGACAAGTGCAACGTCCTGCTGGACCAGCTGTCCCTGAAGAAGGGCAACGTGAAGGACTAGACCCGGCCCGGACGACGGCCCCGGCGCCTCACGCCGCGCCGGCCTCCGTCGTCACCGCGACCCCCCGGCCGAGCAGCTCCTCGTACGCCGCCCGGTCGAACTCGCCCGCCACCGGCGCCAGCACCGTCGCCGCGGACAGGGCGACCGCGCGGGCCAGGCGGTCCGGCCAGGGCAGGTGCTCCACCAGCCCCGACAGCAGGCCCGCGACCGCGGAGTCGCCCGCGCCGGTCGGGTTGCCGCGGACGTGCGCGGGCGGGGCCGCCCGCCAGCGGCCCTCCGGCGTCACCGCGAGCAGCCCCTCGGCGCCCAGGGAGGCCACCACGGACCGGGCGCCGCGGCGCCGGGCGGCCTGGGTGGCCCGCAGCGGCTCGTGCGAGCCGGTCAGCTCGGCCAGTTCGTCGGCATTCGGCTTGATCATGTCCGGACGGGCGGCGACGCCCCGGCGCAGCGGCTCCCCGCTGGTGTCCAGCAGCACCGGCACGCCCGCCGCGCGCGCGGTGCGCACCAGGCCGGCGTAGGCGCCCACCGGCACGCCCGGCGGCAGGCTGCCGCACAGGGCGACCGCGGAAGCGCCGGGGAGCAGGTCGCCGTAGGACTCCAGGAAGGCGCTCCACTCGGCGGGTGCGACGGCCGGGCCCGGCTCGTTGAGCTGGGTGGTGTCGCCGGTGCGCTCGTCGACGACGGCGATGGTGCGCCGGGTCGCCCCGGCGCACGGCACGAGCGCGTCGGACACCCCGTGCAGCCCCGTCAGGCCCTCCCGTACGACGTGTCCGGTGGTTCCGCCCGCGAAGCCGGTCACCGTCACCCGGTGTCCGAGGGCCGCGAGCACGCGGGCCACGTTCAGCCCCTTGCCGCCCGGGCGTTCCGTCACGTCGGTGACCCGGTGGGAGGCGTGGGGGCGCAGGGACCGGACGCGGTACGTGATGTCGAGCGCGGTGTTCAGCGTGACCGTGAGAATCACCCGTGCCGACCTCCCCCGACGATCTGTCCGCCATGTGTTCCGAAGACGTTGTCCGACGTCACGATCATGCCAAACGGAGGGCCGTCGGCCCAGCCCCCGGACCGGCCACCACCGGCCGGCCCGGGGGCGGACCCGGGGACGGATCAGCCCAGTTGGGGATCGACCACCCATTCGCCCCGGCGCATCACGCCCACCAGGTCGAATCCGGCGTCGAGGACCACCAGGTCGGCGTCCCTGCCGGGCTCCAGCGAGCCGACGCGGTCCGCGAGGCCGAGCAGCCGGGCCGGGTTGGCCGAGATCGCGGCGACGACGTCCTCGACGGGCAGCCCGTCCACCGTCACCGCCCGCTTGAAGGCGCGGTCCAGGGTGAGCGTGGAGCCCGCGATCGAGCCGCCCTCCACCAGCCGGGCCACGCCGTCGGCGACCTCGACCTCCATCGGGCCGAGCATGTAGCGGCCGTCGCCGAAGCCGGCCGCGTCCATCGCGTCGGTGATGAAGGCGACCCGGGACGCACCCGCGTGGTGGAAGGCCAGCTGGAGCGCGGCCGGGTGCAGATGGGTGCCGTCGTTGATCAGCTCGACGGTGACCCGCTCGTCCTCCAGCAGCGCCGTGATCGGGCCGGGGGAGCGGTGGCCGAGCGGCGGCATGGCGTTGAACAGGTGGGTGGCGACGGTCGCGCCGGCGTCGATGGCCTGGAGCGTCTGCTCATAGGTCGCGTCGGTGTGCCCGACGGCCGCGATCACGCCGTGCTCGGTGAGCAGCCGTACCGAGTCCAGGCCGCCCGGCAGCTCGGTGGCCAGCGTCATCATCCTCGCGTGGCCGTGCGCCGCGTCGATCAGCTTGCGTACCTCGGCCGGGTCGGGGTCGCGCAGCAGCTCCTCGTCGTGCGCGCCCTTGCGGCACGGGGAGATGAACGGCCCCTCGAAGTGGATGCCGGCGATGTCGCCCTGCTGGGCCAGTTCGGCGAGCTCCCCGGCGCGCCGGGCGAGGAAGTCCAGGTCGCCGGTGACGGCGGAGGCGACCACCGTGGTCGTGCCGTGCAGGCGGTGGGTGTGGACGCCCTTGAGGACGTCCTCGGCGGTGCCGCCGGTGAAGGAGGCGCCGCCGCCGCCGTGGTTGTGGATGTCGACGAAGCCGGGGACCACCCAGTGGCCGGCGAGGTCGACGGTCTCCGCGTCCGGGGGCGCCGTGTCCGCGATCCGCGTGCCGTCGACGATCACGCGGCCGTCGTCCACGGTGCCGGTGGGCAGTACCACCCGGGCACCGGCGAGAACCTTGCTTGGGGCCATCAGGTGGTTACCTCCGGGGGAGTCGCGGTCGTGGCAGTGGTGTCGAGCAGGTCCCAGGCCATGAGCCCGGCACCGAGGCAGCCGGCGGTGTCCCCCAGGGCCGCGGGGACGAGCTCCGGCAGCTTCTGGAAGGTGACCCGCCGCCGGACGGCGTCCCGCAGGGGTGTGAACAAGGTTTCCCCGGCCTCCGCGAGGCCGCCACCGATGATCAGGACGCGCGGGTCCAGCAGGGTGAGCGCGGTGACCAGCCCGTCGGCGAGCGCGTCGACGGCGTCCTGCCACACCCGGGCGGCGCGGACGTCGCCCGACTCGACGGCCTTGGCGCAGTCGGCGGCGTCCGCCTCCGGGTCGCCGCAGGCCTCGGCCCAGGCCTGGCTGACGGCCGACGCGGACGCGAACCGCTCCAGGCAGCCGCGCTGCCCGCACGGGCACGGGATGCCGCCGGGGCGCACCACGACGTGGCCGATCTCGCCCGCGAAGCCGTGGGCGCCCGCCTCCACCCGGCCGTCGATGCCGATGGCGCCCGCGATGCCGGTGCCCAGCGGCACGAACAGGAACCGGTCGGCGCCCCGCCCGGCCCCGATCCGCCCCTCGGCGAGGCCGCCGGTGCGCACGTCGTGGCCGAGGGCGACCGGGATGCCGCCGAGCCGCTCGCCGAGCAGCGCGCGCAGCGGGACGTCGCGCCAGCCGAGGTTGGCGGCGTACACGGCGGTGCCGTGCTCCTCGTCGATGATGCCGGGGACGGCGACACCGGCGGCGACGGCGCCCTCGCCGAACCGGTCGGCGCCCAGGTCGCGCAGTTCGGCGGCGAAGTCCAGGATGCCCGCGACGACGGCCTCGGGGCCGCGGTCGCGTCCGGTGGCGCGGCGTGCCTGGTGCAGCAGCTCGCCTCCCGGCCCCGCCAGGGCGGCCTTCATCCCGGTTCCGCCCACATCGAGCGCGATGACGTGTCTCACGGGAACAGTGTGGCCCGTACACCCGGGAGAGGTCTAGTCCACTCGCGTGGTGTAGACCTTAGTCCGGTAAACGGACGGTGACATGAGCAGGGCGGGGCGGGAACGGTGCAGCGGCGCAGGACTGGAACGATCGCGGCGGTGTCCGCCCTGGGGCTGACGGTGCTCCTCGGCGGCTGCGGGCTCACCGGCGGCTCCGACGAGGTGACGCTGAAGCTGGTCGCCGCCGACTACGGCGACAGCAAGGCCAACAGCTCCCAGGAGTACTGGGACGAGCTGGCCAAGTCCTTCGAGGCCCAGCACCCCGACGTGCACGTGGACGTCACCGTCTACTCCTGGAACGACGTCGACCGCAAGGTCCGCGAGATGGTCGAGGCCGGCGAGGCCCCCGACCTCGCTCAGATCGGCGCCTACTCCGACTACGCGGCCCAGGACCTGCTCTACCGGGCCGACGACGTGCTCTCCATCCCGGTCCAGGCCGACTTCGTCTCCCAGCTCGCCGCCGCCGGCCAGGTCCGGGGCGTCCAGTACGGCCTGCCGTTCGCCGCCTCCACGCGCGTGCTCTTCTACAACAAGACCCTCTTCGACAAGGCCGGCGCCACCCCGCCCAAGACCTGGGACGACCTCGCCGAGGCGGCCGGGAAGCTCGAGGCGGAGGGCGTGAAGTACCCGTACGCCCTGCCGCTGGGCCCCGAGGAGGCGCAGGCCGAGACGATGCAGTGGATGCTCAGCGGCGGCGGCGGCTACACCGACAACGTCGGCACCTACTCCGTCGACTCGCCGCAGAACGTCACCACCTTCGACTGGCTCAAGGACGAACTGGTCGGCAAGGGCCTCACCGGCCCCGTCGCCCCCGGCAGGCTCAACCGCGCCGACGCCTTCGCCGCCTTCGCCAAGGGCGAGGTCGGCATGCTCAACGGCCACCCCTCGCTGATGAAGGCGGCGTCCGCCAAGGGCGTGAAGTACGGCATGGTGCCCACCCCCGGCGCCGACGGGGCCAGCAGGACCACGCTCGGCGTCACCGACTGGATGACGGCCTTCAAGAAGAACGGCCACCAGGAGGAGATCGGCGACTTCCTCGACTTCGTCTACAGCGACGAGAACGTCCTCGACTTCTCCCGCGAGTACGACCTGCTGCCGGTCACCACCTCCGCCTCCCAGGTGATGAGCACGGCGGCCGAGGACAAGGACCTCAAGCCCTTCCTGGACGAACTGCTGCTCTCCGAGCTCTACCCGGTCGGCAAGACCTCCTGGGCCTCGGTCAGCGCGGACGTGAAGAAGCGCATCGGCCAGGCGGTCCTCCCCGGCGGCAGCCCCTCGGAGGTCCTCGGCCAGATCCAGGCGACGGCCATGCGGGCGGGCAGCGACGAGTAGTGCCGCTGTCGGCGGCGGGCGTTACGGTGCCCTGCATGGACCTCGGAGCAAGGGAACGCGGCATCCTCGCGCTGGAGCGCCGCGGCTTCGCGGGCCCCGGCGCCAAGGAACGCGCGATCCGTGAGGAACTGGGCCTGGCCCCGGTCCGCTACTACCAGCTCCTCAACGCACTCCTGGACGATCCGCGCGCGCTGGCCCTCGACCCGGTGACGGTCAACCGGCTGCGCCGGGTGCGGGAGTCGCGGCGCGGCGAGCGCTGAGGTTGATTTCCGCGCGGCGGGATAGGTTCGCCTCATGGGCAGCCACCAGGACCTCACCCCCGACTCCCAGGGCGCCGACCACGTGCCGACGCCCGTGACCGAGGCCGGCCGCGAGGGGCTCGACGCCCTCCTCGCCCGCCCGGGCCGCGCGGTGATCGCGCTCGACTTCGACGGCACGCTCGCCCCGATCGTGCCGGATCCCGACCAGGCCCGCGCCCACCCGGACGCGGTGCCCGCGCTCGCGGCCCTCGCCCCGAAGGTCGCCTCCGTCGCGGTGATCACCGGCCGCCCGGCCGAGGTCGCCGTCCACCACGGGGGCTTCGCGGACGTCCCCGGCCTGGACCACCTCGTCGTCCTCGGCCACTACGGCGCCGAGCGCTGGGACGCCGCCACCGGCACCGTCACCGCCCCGCCGCCCCACCCGGGCGTGGCCGCCGTCCGGGCCGAGCTGCCGGGACTGCTGGACGCCACCGCTGCCGGGCAGGGCGCCTGGATCGAGGAGAAGGGCCGGGCGGTCGCCGTGCACACCCGCCGCGCGGCCGATCCGCAGGCCGCCTTCGAGGCCCTGCGCGCGCCGCTGGCCGGCCTCGCCGCACGTCACGGGCTCGTGGTCGAGCCGGGCCGCATGGTGCTGGAGCTTCGGCCGCCCGGCATGGACAAGGGCGTCGCGCTGCGCGAGTACGCGCGGGAGACGGGTGCCGGGGCCGTTCTGTTCGCCGGCGACGACCTCGGTGACCTGCCCGCCTTCGCGGCGGTCGGGGACCTTCGCGCCGAGGGCGTACCGGGGCTGCTCGTGTGCAGCGGCAGCGACGAGGTGGCCGAGCTGCGGGAACAGGCCGACCTGGAGGTGGACGGGCCCGGAGGCGTGGTGGCGCTGCTGCGGGGGCTGGCGGCGCGGTTGCGGTAGGGCGGTGCGGGAGGCGCGACCGCCCGCGGCCGTGGTCGCGGCCGCGGGCAGTCGGGCGGGGTCAGGACCTCAGGGCCTCGAGCTGGTCCAGGAACCAGCGGGCCGGGGGCAGGGCCGTTCCGGCCGCGGCCAGCCGCTTCGAGCGCTCCGCCCGTTCCCCCGGGCCCACGGACAGCGCCTCGTGCAGCGCGTCCGCCGTTCCGGCGACGTCGTACGGGTTCACCACCACCGCGTCGTCGCCCAGCTCCTCGTACGCCCCGGCCTCGCGCGACAGCACCAGCACGCACCCCTCGTCGGAGACGACCGGCACCTCCTTCGCCACCAGGTTCATCCCGTCCCGGATCGGGTTGACCAGCGCCACGTCCGCCAGCCGGTACGCCGCCAGCGACCGCGCGAAGTCGTCCCTCACGTGCAGCACGACCGGCTTCCACCCGGCCGTCCCGAACTCCGCGTTGATCTCCTCCGCGACCCGCTGCACCTCGGCCGTGTAGTTCCGGTACACGGCGAGGTCCTGCCGCGACGGGTAGGCGAAGGCGACGTGCACGACCCGCTCCCGCCACTCGGGCCGGTCGGTGAGCAGCTGCCGGTACGCCAGCAGGCCGCGCACGATGTTCTTGGACAGCTCGGTGCGGTCCACCCGGACGATCGTCCGGCGCCCCTCGCCGATCTCCTCGCGGAGCTTCGCCATCCGCTCGTCCACGTCGGCCTCGTGCGACCGCTTCCGCAGGAAGTCCGCGTCCGCCCCCAGCCCGTGCACGCCGATCTCCGTGCCGCCGAGCCCGCCCACCAGCGCCTCGCAGCAGGCGGTGAACGCGTCGGCCCACCGCCGGGTGAGGAAGCCGAGGCGGTCGGCGCCCAGCATCCCGCGCAGCACCTGCTCGGCGATGTCGTCCGGCAGCATCCGGAAGTAGTCGACCGGCGCCCACGGCGTGTGCGAGAAGTGGCCGATCCGCAGGTCGGGCCGCAGCTCGCGCAGCATGCCCGGCACCAGCGTCAGGTGGTAGTCCTGCACGATCGCGACCGCCCCCTCGGCGGCCTCCTCGGCCAGCGCCTCGGCGAAGGCCCGGTTGTACGCCTCGTAGGACGCCCACTGCCGCCGGAACTCCGCGTCGAAGACGGGCTCGACGGGGGTCTGGTACAGCATGTGGTGGACGAACCACAGCACCGAGTTGGCGATCCCGTTGTACGCGTCCGCGTGCACGTCGGCCGGCACGTCCAGCATCCGCACGCCGTCCTCGCCCACCCCGCGCCGCACGGCCTCGCGGTCGCCGTCGCTCAGCGCCGAGCAGACCCACAACGCGCCCGCGTCCGGCCCGATGGCCGACAGACCGGAGACCAGCCCGCCACCGCCGCGTCTGGCGTGCAGCGAACCGTCCTCCCGCACCTCGTACGAGACGGGCCCCCGATTGGAGGCGACGAGCACCTGAGCAGCACCGAAGCTTGAAGCCATACGCCTCAACCTAGCCCGGCCCCCAAATCCTCAAACGTGCCCGCGCGTCACCTCGGCGGCGATTTGGTCACGTGACTTGTGTGGATGCTGTGAACACATCAAGTATGTGAGGTGCACATTTCAGAGATCAGGGGGTGGGCGCCGTGCTCGTACGAAGGCGCATGAACAGACTCGCCGGTGCCGCGGCGACGGTCGCGGTCTCCGCGCTGGCCCTTGCCGGCTGCGGTGACGGGACAGCGGACACGACGGCGGAGGAACGGCCGGCGGCGGCCACCGCGACACCGGGCGACGCTAGCCCCACGGCCGAGGCGTCCCCCACCGGGGCGACGACCTCCGCGCCCGCCCCGACACCGACACCGACACCGACGCCGACCCCCGTGACGCTGCCGGACTTCACCGGGCGGAGTGCCGGGTCGGCCGTCCTCGCGGCGAAGCGGGCGGGACTCGGCTACACCGTCCGGCTCCAGGGCACCGGACGGCAGGCATCCTCCTGGGGCACGGGGGAGAAGGTCTGCGAGCAGACCGACGGCCCCGGTGGCGTGACCTTCAGCGTCCCCCGCGACGGCCGCGACTGCGCCGGGCGCCTGCTGCACACCCCGAAGCCGACGCCGACCCCCGAACCGGCCAGGACGCCGGACGCGGGCGGCTCGGACACGGGCACCGGGGCCGGGGCGGGCACCGGTGCCTGCGAGCTCACCAGCCCCGCGGGCAACTGCTATGCCGACGGCCAGTTCTGCGCCAAGAAGCACCGCGGTCTGAGCACCCACGGCCGCGGCGGCGAGTACCTGACCTGCGAGCCGGACTCCGCCGGCCGCTGGCGCTGGTCGGACGGCGTCGCCGGCTGACGCGGGCGGGCCCCCGGCGGGAGCACCCCCGGGGCTCAGGCCACTCTTCTGGCCGCGTACTCCGCGATCTGTGTCATCGGCGGGCGTTCCTCGGTGTCCACCGAGTAGGTGCGCGGCTCGAAGCCGGTGCTGCCGCGTTCGAACTGGGTCAGCGACGGCCGGACCAGATGGCCGCGGGCCAGCCGGAGCTGGGCGGTGCGGTAGATCGCGGCGGACATGCGGCCCAGGGCCTGCCCGTCCTGGTGCCGGTGCCTGCGGACGCCGACGTCGACCTGCGCGAGGGCGTCCAGGCCCACCAGGTGCAGGGAGTCGACCAGCATGCCCAGCTCCACCCCGTAGCCGACCGGGAAGGGGAGCTGTTCGAGGAGCGAGCGGCGGGCCGCGTACTCGCCGCCGAGCGGCTGGACGAAGCCGGCCAGCAGCGGCCAGTGCAGATTGAGCAGCGGGCGGGCCATGAGTTCCGTGACCCGCCCGCCCTGGCCGGCGGACTCCTGGCCGCCGGCGTGCCCGTCGGGCATCGTGAGCGGGCGGTCGTACATGGCCTTGACCAGGTGGACCTCCGGGTCGGTGAGCAGCGGGCCCACGATGCCGGAGACGAAGTCGGCGGAGAACTCGCGCAGGTCGGCGTCGACGAAGCAGACGATGTCGCCGCCGGTGACCAGCAGCGAGCGCCACAGCACCTCGCCCTTGCCGGGCACGGCGGGGATGCGGGGGAGTATCTCGTCGCGATGGACGACGCGCGCCCCCGCCGCCGCGGCCACCGCCGACGTGCGGTCGGTCGACCCGGAGTCCACGACCACGAGCTCGTCGACGAGCGGGACCCGCCGCATCAGCTCACGGCGGATCACCGTGACGATGTCGCCGACGGTCGCCTCCTCGTCGAGCGCGGGCAGCACCACGCTGACCGACTGGCCCGTGGCACGTTTGGCGGCCATGATCTGGGCGATCGTGCGATCTGCCACGGACCAGGAACGCGCGCCAAGCCAGCGCTCGACTTCTTCCAGCACGGTCGGTGGGCTCCTTCGTGATCCATCTCGCGGTACGGACGACTATCTCAACAGTCGTGGCCGTCGGTTACAGTCTTGAACAACGCGGAGGACCGGCGCATGCCGGGTCACCGTGTGCACCAGCGCAAAACAACCACATACCGCTCATCCAGAGGGGCAGAGGGAAACGGCCCGATGAAGCCCCGGCAACCCTCCAGTCGGTTCTCGTAGATCACTGTCGATCGCAGCGCGAGGCTCCCGGCTAGGGAAGGTGCCAAATCCGTCTCACGGCGAGATGCGTCGTGAGGAAGATGAGGAGAAAGGGCCTCGCCTCACATGGCTGTGCAGACTGTCGCAAGCGGCAACGACACCACCGCTTCCCCCGCCTCCCCCGTGGACCTGGGCCCCGCCGCGGCGCTCTCGTGTCGCGAGTGCGGCCACCGCGTGCCCCTCGGCCCGGTCTTCGCCTGCGAGGAGTGTTTCGGCCCGCTGGAGATCGCCTACGACTTCTCGGCCTACGACACCGAGGAGCTGCGGAAGCGGATCGAAGCGGGCCCCGCGAACATCTGGCGCTACGCGCCCCTGCTGCCCGTCCCGGCCGACGTCGCGACCAAGCCGAACATCAACCCGGGCTGGACCAAGCTGGTCCAGGCCGAGAACCTGGCCCGCGAGCTCGGCGTCACCGGCGGGCTGTACGTCAAGGACGACTCCGGCAACCCGACGCACTCCTTCAAGGACCGCGTCGTCGCCCAGGCCCTGGAGGCCGCCCGCGCCTTCGGCTTCACCACCCTGTCCTGCTCCTCCACCGGCAACCTCGCCGGCGCCGTCGGCGCCGCCGCCGCGCGGGCCGGCTTCCGCTCCTGCGTGTTCATCCCGCACGACCTGGAGCAGGGCAAGGTCGTCATGGCCGCGGTCTACGGCGGTGAGCTCGTCGGCATCGAGGGCAACTACGACGACGTGAACCGCTTCTGCTCCGAGCTGATCGGCGACCCGGCCGGCGAGGGCTGGGGCTTCGTCAACGTCAACCTGCGGCCCTACTACGCCGAGGGCTCCAAGACCCTCGCGTACGAGATCTGCGAGCAGCTCGGCTGGCGGCTTCCCGACCAGCTCGTCGTCCCGATCGCTTCCGGCTCCCAGCTCACGAAGATCGACAAGGGTCTGCGGGAGCTGATCGGGCTCGGCCTGGTCGAGGACAAGCCGTACAAGATCTTCGGCGCGCAGGCCGAGGGCTGCTCGCCGGTGTCCACCGCCTACAAGGCGGGACACGACGTCGTGCGCCCCCAGAAGCCGAACACCATCGCCAAGTCCCTCGCGATCGGCAACCCGGCCGACGGCCCCTACGTGCTCGACATCGCCCGCCGCACCGGTGGCGCGGTGGAGGACGTGACCGACGAGCAGGTCGTCGACGCGATCAAGCTGCTGGCCCGCACGGAGGGCATCTTCGCGGAGACCGCCGGCGGTGTGACGGTGGGCGTCACGAAGAAGCTGATCGAGAACGGCGTGCTGGACCCGTCGCTCACCACGGTCGTCCTCAACACCGGTGACGGCCTCAAGACCCTCGACGCGGTGGCCGGCACCGGCCTGACCGCGACGATCCGCCCCAACCTGGACTCCTTCCGAGAGGCTGGCCTCGCATGAGCGTGACCGTTCGCATCCCCACCATCCTGCGCACCTACACCGGCGGGAAGGCCGAGGTCGCCGCCGACGGCGCGACCCTCGCCGAGGTCATCTCGGACCTGGAGAAGAACCACACCGGGATCGCCGCTCGCGTCCTGGACGACCAGGGCAAGCTGCGCCGCTTCGTCAACGTCTACGTCAACGACGACGACGTCCGCTTCGAGCAGGGCCTGGAGACGGAGACCCCGGACGGCGCCGGCGTCTCGATCATCCCGGCGGTCGCGGGCGGCTGAGACGCCTCCTTCGTTACCTTCGGTAAACGGCGTCACTCCGCGTTCAGTGAATTGCCCCCTCCCGTGAGAGAAGTGGAGGGGGCAATTCCATGTGATTGAGCGCGGTAGAGTTGGGGAACGCGCTCCCGATCACCGGGACGGCGCCCCGGAATTCCTGCCCCAGGCCCGACAAGATGTAGCCAAAGTGTGGGCGTATTTCGCGGCTTTTGTTCTCTTTGTGTAGCCCGACTTGACCCGAATTCAGGCGCATTGTCGCCACATTCCGGACCGGCTACGTCCAGATTTCTCGTCCGATTGCCCTGTTGCAGACGGCAGTTGGACAGATACATTCAGCCGCGGTCGACGCGTTCCGGCGCACGCCCCCGCCCATTGGGGGGTGAGGTCTGACCCGGATCCGCGAAGTGCGGATCTGTGCAAGGGCCAGTAATAGGGGAGTTAGGCATGGCTCAGGGCACCGTCAAGTGGTTCAACGCGGAGAAGGGGTACGGCTTCATCGCGGTCGACGGTGGTGCGGATGTTTTCGTCCACTACAGCGCGATTCAGATGGACGGCTACCGCACCCTCGAAGAAGGCCAGCGGGTCGAGTTCGAGATCTCGCAGGGTCAGAAGGGCCCGCAGGCCGACATGGTTCGCCTCAGCGCCTGAGACGTGCGGCCACCGCAAGCCAACGGTCTTCTCCGAAGGGCCCGTACCCCCTGGGGTGCGGGCCCTTCGGCCTGCCCGGGCCCATGTCCGGACCCCGGGGGTCCGCGCGGGCCGGTGTTCGCGGGCGGCTGAGCGAGCGGCTCGATCCCCGGGAGGCGCTTGCACTCGACAGGGGCGAGTGCTAATCATTGCGTTAGCACTCTGAAGGTGAGAGTGACAACGAGGACCGGGTCGGTGAGGCCCGCGGGCCGGGTGGGGAAGGAACCCACGAGGCCGGCGAGCCGTCCGTCGCGGGCGCGGGCGCGGTCCGAAGGAATCACCCCCAGTCCTGGAGGGACCACTTCACATGGCCAAGATCATCGCGTTCGACGAGGAGGCGCGGCGCGGCCTCGAGCGCGGCATGAACCAGCTCGCGGACGCCGTCAAGGTGACGCTCGGCCCCAAGGGCCGCAACGTCGTCCTCGAGAAGAAGTGGGGCGCGCCCACGATCACCAACGACGGTGTCTCCATCGCCAAGGAGATCGAGCTCGAGGACCCGTACGAGAAGATCGGCGCCGAGCTGGTCAAGGAAGTCGCCAAGAAGACGGACGACGTCGCCGGTGACGGTACGACCACCGCGACCGTCCTCGCCCAGGCCCTGGTGCGCGAGGGTCTGCGCAACGTGGCCGCCGGCGCCAACCCGATGGCCCTCAAGCGCGGTATCGAGAAGGCCGTCGAGGCCGTCTCCGCCGCCCTGCTCGAGCAGGCCAAGGATGTCGAGACCAAGGAGCAGATCGCCTCCACGGCCTCCATCTCCGCCGCCGACACCCAGATCGGCGAGCTCATCGCCGAGGCCATGGACAAGGTCGGCAAGGAAGGCGTCATCACCGTCGAGGAGTCCCAGACCTTCGGTCTGGAGCTGGAGCTCACCGAGGGTATGCGCTTCGACAAGGGCTACATCTCGGCGTACTTCGCCACCGACATGGAGCGGATGGAGGCGTCGCTCGACGACCCGTACATCCTCATCGCCAACTCCAAGATCGGCAACGTCAAGGACCTGCTGCCGCTCCTGGAGAAGGTCATGCAGTCGGGCAAGCCGCTGCTGATCATCGCCGAGGACGTCGAGGGCGAGGCCCTGTCGACCCTGGTCGTCAACAAGATCCGCGGCACCTTCAAGTCCGTCGCCGTCAAGGCCCCGGGCTTCGGCGACCGCCGCAAGGCCATGCTCGGCGACATCGCCATCCTCACGGGCGGCGAGGTCATCTCCGAGGAGGTCGGCCTCAAGCTGGAGAACGCCTCCCTCGACCTGCTGGGCAAGGCGCGCAAGGTCGTCATCACCAAGGACGAGACCACGATCGTGGACGGCGCCGGCTCCGCCGAGCAGGTCCAGGGCCGGGTCAACCAGATCCGCGCCGAGATCGAGAACAGCGACTCGGACTACGACCGCGAGAAGCTCCAGGAGCGTCTGGCGAAGCTGGCCGGCGGCGTGGCCGTCATCAAGGCCGGTGCCGCCACCGAGGTCGAGCTCAAGGAGCGCAAGCACCGCATCGAGGACGCCGTTCGCAACGCGAAGGCGGCCGTCGAGGAGGGCATCGTCGCCGGTGGTGGCGTGGCCCTGCTCCAGGCCTCCCAGGTCTTCGAGAAGCTGGAGCTCACGGGTGACGAGGCGACCGGCGCCAACGCCGTGAAGCTCGCCCTGGAGGCCCCGCTGAAGCAGATCGCCGTCAACGGTGGTCTCGAGGGCGGCGTCGTCGTGGAGAAGGTCCGCAACCTGACCGTCGGCCACGGCCTGAACGCCGCGACCGGTGAGTACGTCGACATGATCGCCGAGGGCATCATCGACCCGGCGAAGGTGACCCGTTCCGCGCTGCAGAACGCCGCCTCCATCGCCGCGCTGTTCCTCACCACCGAGGCCGTCATCGCCGACAAGCCGGAGAAGGCCGCCGCGGCCGCCCCGGGCGGCATGCCGGGCGGTGACATGGACTTCTGATCGACCGGTTCCGGTTGATCGACCGTCCTTCACGTACCGAGGGCGGCACCCCTGGCCACGGCCGGGGGTGCCGCCCTCGGGCGCGTCGTGCCCCGTGGCACCGCGGGCGTGTGTGAGCCGGGTCACGGATGGCAGGCCGCCGGAATGGTGGTGGCGGGTGTGCCGGTTGCACGGATGCAGGCATGCATGCGTATGCACATACCGACTGGTACCCCCGAGGAGCCCCCATGACCGTCACCGCCCCCGACGCCGCCTCGCGCGCCGCGCGGATCCTCGCCCGCCCCACCGTCATCAACGGCCTGACCGTACCGAACCGGATCGCGATGGCGCCGATGACCCGCATGTTCTCCCCGGGCGGCATCCCCGGCGAGGACGTGGTCTCGTACTACTCGCGCCGCGCCGCCGCCGGTGTCGGTCTGATCGTCACCGAGGGCACGTACGTCGGCCACGACTCCGCCGGGCAGAGCGACCGCGTGCCGCGCTTCCACGGCGAGGAGCAGCTGGCCGGCTGGGCGAAGGTCGCCGACGCCGTGCACGCGGCGGGCGGCACGATCGTGCCGCAGCTCTGGCACATCGGGATGGTGCGCAAGCAGGGTGACCAGCCGTTCCCCGACGCCCCCGCCGTCGGTCCCTCGGGCCTGCGCATCGGCGAGGACGAGGTCACCGGCAAGGCCATGACCCAGCGCGACCTGGACGACGTCATCGGCGCCTTCGCGGAGGCCGCCGCCGCCGCGGAGCGCATCGGCTTCGACGGCGTGGAGATCCACGGCGCCCACGGCTACCTGGTCGACCAGTTCCTGTGGGCCGGCACCAACCGCCGCACCGACGCCTACGGCGGCGACCCGGTGGCCCGGACGAAGTTCGCCGCGGAGATCGTGGCCGCCGTGCGGGAGCGGGTCTCGGCCGAGTTCCCGGTGATCTTCCGCTACTCCCAGTGGAAGCAGGACGCCTACGACGCCCGCCTCGCCGAGACCCCCGAGGAGCTGGACGCGATCCTCGCCCCGCTCGCCTCGGCCGGCGTCGACGCCTTCCACGCCTCCACCCGCCGCTACTGGCGACCCGAGTTCGACGGCTCCGACCTCAACCTGGCCGGCTGGACCAGGAAGCTGACCGGGAAGACCGCCATCTCGGTCGGCTCGGTCGGGCTCGACGGCGAGTTCGGCAAGGCGTTCCAGGGCGAGGGCGCCGCGCTCGGCAGCCTCGACGACCTCCTGGACCGCATGGAGCGCGACGAGTTCGACCTCGTCGCCGTCGGCCGCGCCCTCCTCCAGGACCCGCAGTGGGCCCGGAAGGTCCTCGACGGCCGCTTCGACGAGCTGACCCCCTTCGACGCGGCGGCGCTGAAGACCCTGAGCTGACCCCCGGCCCGCTCGGGACACGACGACCGGCCGGAGGAGCGACACGGCGACCGATGAGTTCTCACGGTCGCCGCGGTCGTACAGGGTGAGGGCAGCACGGGACACCCGGAGCCACGGGAGACCCGGAACCACGAGACACCCAGGAGAACCCCAGATGCGCACGCTGATCAGCACCGCCTTCGTCTCGCTCGACGGTGTCGTGGAGGCGCCCGGCGGCGAGGCCGGTTACCGGAACGCGGGCTGGACCTTCAAGGACCTGGAGTTCCTCCCCGAGGCGTACGAGATCAAGGGCCGGGAGCAGAAGGAGGCCGGCGCGATGCTGCTCGGCCGGGTCAGCTACCAGGCGTTCAGCGCGGTCTGGCCGGACATGGCGGACTTCGCCGACTACAAGGTGATGCCGAAGTACGTCGTCTCCACCACCCTCACCGACGGCGACCTGGTGGCGAACTGGGGCGAGACCACGATCCTGGGCTCGCTCGACGACGTCGCCGCGCTGAAGGAGACGGAGGGCGGCCCGATCATCGTGCACGGCAGCGCCACCCTCAACCGGGCCCTCTCGGACGCCGGCCTCGTCGACCGCTACCACCTGCTGGTCTTCCCGCTGCTCCTCGGAGCAGGGAAGCGGCTGTTCAGCGACACGGACAAGGACACCCAGCGGCTGCGGCTCGTCGAGCACGAGGCCTACGCCAACGGCATCCAGAAGAACGTCTTCGACGTCGTCCGCTGACACCGGTGACGCCGGCATCGCCCGCCGGTGCCGG
Source organism: Streptomyces sp. NPDC127100 (assembly GCF_042724095.1). NCBI lineage: Bacteria > Bacillati > Actinomycetota > Actinomycetes > Kitasatosporales > Streptomycetaceae > Streptomyces > Streptomyces sp. NPDC127100. The sequence goes on along the minus strand of NZ_JBHXFL010000008.1, from coordinate 152,774 downwards.
CGTCAGCCGACCGGGCCGCCTCCGCCCATCGGCTCGACGTCCACCCGCACCGGCGTCCCCCACACGCGCAGCACCTCGTAGTCCGTGAACTCGTGCACCAGCCGGTACGCCATGGCCGCGCGCGGGGCGCGCAGCTGTGCGGCGATGTACAGCTCGGCCTCGCGGCGGTCGCGGCGCGGTGTGCCGCACAGCTGCCACGCCTGGCCGTTCCACAGCTCCGGCAGCCAGCGCTGCTGGGGCTGCGGACGGTCGCCGCGCACCCCGTAGCGGGACGGGACCGGCTCGGCGGACCGGGCCGGGAGGGGGCCGCCGTTGTACTCGGCGCGGCGGGCGGCACGGCGGCGGGTCTCGCACAGCAGGCACAGGTCGGGGGCGGCCTTGTCCACCGGCCCGTTCGGGTGCTCGGGGCAGCGCGTGCTGGGGGCCGCCGTGGTGACGCTCTCCTCCAGCTGGTCCAGCGCGCGCTTCAGGTCGGCGCGGATCTCGTGGAGCTTGGCGTCCGGCGTGTCGGCGGTCAGGGCCTCGCCGTGCTCACCGAGGAGACGCAGGGCGCGGCCCAGGGCGGTCAGCTGGGCGTGGTTCATGCTCCTCAGGGTCGCACACGGCGCCGGCGAACCCGCCCGCTGCGCCGCCCGGGGGCCGGCGCCCGGCGTGCGGTCAGCCGTTCGCCGCCGCCAGCGCGGCGCGCAGATGACCGTCGGAGTCCGCCAGGAGGCGGGCGGCCGTCGGGCCGTCCACATCGGCCAGCAGGGTCAGGATGGCGTGCTTGACCTCGCCGTCGGTGGCGGCCAGGGCCCGCTCGATCTCCGCGTCCCCGGCACCGGTGGCGAGCGCGACGATCCGGCGGGAGCGGGCGCGCAGCTTCTCGTTGGAGGCGCGGACGTCGACCATCAGGTTCCCGTACGTCTTGCCGAGCCGGATCATCGTGATCGTCGACAGCATGTTGAGGACCAGCTTCTGCGCCGTGCCGGCCTTCAGCCGGGTGGAGCCGGTGATCAGCTCGGGGCCGGTGACGACCTCGATGCCGTGCTCGGCGGCGGCGGCCAGCGCACTGCCCGCGTTGCAGGCCAGGCCGACGGTCAGCGCACCGAGCGCGCGGGCGTGCTCGACGGCGCCGACGGCGTACGGCGTGCGCCCGGAGGCGGACACGCCGACCACCGCGTCGTCGGCGGTGAGACCGAGGGCGTCGAGGTCGGCACGGGCCAGCCCGGCCGAGTCCTCGGCGCCCTCGACGGAGGTGACCATGGCCTCCGGGCCGCCCGCGATCAGGCCGACGACCTGCCCCGGCCGGGTGTTGAAGGTGGGCGGGCACTCCGAGGCGTCCAGCACGCCGAGCCGGCCGGCGGTGCCGGCGCCCGCGTAGACCAGCCGGCCGCCCCGGCTCATCCGGGCGGCGATGGCGTCGACGGCGGCGGAGATCTCGGGCAGCCGCGCCGCGACGGCGGCGGGCACGGTGCTGTCCTCGCCGTTCATCGCCCGCGCGATGTCGAGGGTGGACATCCGGTCGATCTCGGCCAGCTCGGGCCGGAACGCCTCGGTCGTCATGGTCTCCAACTGGGAGCGGAGATCGGGGTGATGGGGGGTGGAGGTCATGTGGCAGCGGCTCTCTTCGACTTCGGTGTCTGTACCTGCCCGCCGGGCGCGGGCTGCTTCCGGTGCGCGGCTCCGCCGCGCGGGCGCGGACGGCCGGGCCCGGCCGCGGCCGCCCGCGGTGATCGGGTCCTTACGGTCTGCCGCGCGACCCGTGCCGGTGGGCCAACGCCTCGTAGGAGGCCGCCAGCGCCGGCGCGGCCGACTCGTACGTGCGCTGCGCCACCCCCACGAACAGGCAGTCCACGACCAGCAGTTGGCTGGTCCGCGAGGACATCGCCGCCGGCCGCAGCTCGCTCTCCCGCGCCGTGGACGTGGTCAGTACGTGGTCGGCGTACTGCGTGACGGGGCTGTCGGGGCGGCCGGTGATCGCGACGGTCGTCGCACCGCGTTCGAAGGCGACCCGCAGCGGCTCGATGACGTCCCCGGTCGACCCGGAGTGCGTGATGGCGAGGGCGACGTCCCCGGCCCGCAGCTGCACCGCGTTGGTCACGGCGAGGTGGGGGTCGCTCGGGGCGTGGGCTATCAGCCCTATGCGCAGGAGCTTCTGGGTGAGGTCCTGGGCGACCAGCCCGGAGGCGCCGATGCCGTACACGTCGGTGCGGCGGGCGACGGCGAGGGCGGCGACGGCCGCGCCGAGCTGGACGGTGTCCAGTCCGGCGGCGGTGTCGGCGAGGGTCTGCTGCTCGTCGTAGGCCAGCTTGGCGACGACGTCGCCGATCGGGTCGTCGACCGCGATGTCGGTCGTGATGGCGGGGGCGCGCCCCGACTGCTGCTGCGCGGCGAGCCCGGCGAGCGCGAGGCGCAGATCCCGGTAACCGGGGTAGCCGAGCAGGCGGGCGGTGCGCACGACGGTGGCCTCGCTGGTGCCGGTCAGCTCGGCGAGGCCGGTGACCGTGAGGGCCGCGCAGCCGGCCGGGTCGCCCGCGACGGCCTCGGCGACCCGCTGCATGGAGCGGGTCATCGACGGTGCCAGCGTGCGCACCTTGGCCGCGAGGGCGGCGGGCGCGGGCGGTGCGCCGCCGCCTCCGCCGGCGCGGCGGCCGCCGGACGCGTTCGCGAAAGTTTCCTTCACGTCATCGGTCACTCATGAAAGATATTTTCGTTTCGGTCTGCGGGTCAAGAGTGCGCACAATGGGGGCATGGACCCCATCAGCCCCCTGGAGCAGGCCCTGCACGCCGCACGCGCCCTCGTGCTCGCCGACCTGGTGGCGGGCCAGGTGGCCGAGGCGGACGTCGTGTCGCTCGTCGAGGAGTCCGTCGTGCAGCGGCGCTGGTGGGTCGAGCAGTGGCCCGAGGGCGCGGAGTTCGTGGCCGGACTCGTCGCGCAGGACGTCCAGGACGCCCTGCTGGAGCGGTACGGCCGCTGGCCGCTGTGCCCGGTGTGCGGCTCCGGCGACCCGCACGCGCTGGACGTCGAACCCGAACTGGGCCCGGACCCGCACTGGGTGTGCGGCAAGGCCGGGGTGAAGGTCGCGGCGGTCGGCTCGCTGGGTGCCGCCACGGGCGGTGCGCAGTCGTCGTGAGGACGCCCCGGTGACCGTCTACATCGATCCGCCGCAGTGGCCGGGCCACGGCCGCCTGTGGTCGCACCTCGTCAGTGACGTGTCCTTCGCCGAACTGCACGCCTTCGCCGAGACGTTGGGCGTGCCGCGCCGCGCCTTCGAACGCGACCACTACGACCTCCCCGCCCACCGGTACGCGGACGCCGTGTCCGCCGGCGCCCTGGAGGTCAGCAGCCGCGAGGTCGTACGGCTGCTGCACGGGGCGGGGCTGCGCCGGCGCAAGGGCGCGGGTCAGCCGCGCGAGCCGCGCAGCTCGTAGGCGAACTCCTCCTCGCCCTCGCCCGCGACCCGCGTGAAGCCGGCGCGCGCGATGACGGCCTGGGACGGCAGGTTGCCGGGCTCGGTCCGGGCGAACACGGACGTCACCTCCTCGCGCTCCAGCGCCCACGCGGACAGCGCGCGCAGGCCCTCGGTGGCGTACCCGTGGCCCCGGGCGGCCTCGGCGAGGTCGTAGCCGATCTCCACCCGGCCGTCCTCGTCGGGCGGGCCGTGGAAGCCGATGCCGCCGACCGCGCGCCCGTCCTCCGTGCGCACGAGCGTGAACACCCCCCACTCCGGCCGGTGCACGCCCGCCTCGTACGCCTTCAGCAGCATCCCGGCGGCGTCCCGCGTGCCCTGGTACGGCCCGCCGTCGACCCACACGAACCCGCCGTCGCCCTCCGCGGCGAGGTCGGCGGCGGCGGCGGGGGTGACGCCCTGGAGGGTGAGGCGCCCGGTGGGGATCACGAGGTTGTTGCTCCAGCGCCACTCGGTGAGCGGGGCGCGTCCGGGCAGCTCACCGCGGCCGGTGGCCCACAGCAGGGTGCGCCAGGGGTCGGAGCCCGGCTGGACCTGCGGGAAGATCCGGGTCAGCACGTCCTCGCACAGCCCGGCGGGCGGCTCGTAGGCGAGGCCGAGGCCCACGGCGATGTCGTGCGTGTGCACCAGGACCTCGGTGACGCCCATCGCGGCGAAGCCCTCGCGGTCGGCGCTGCGGAACGGGTACGGATGGAAGGCGCGGACCTCGCGGGGGGTGGTGCGGACGGTGGCGGCCAGCAGCGCGCCGGTCGTCTCGATCACCTGGAGGACGTCCTCGTTGCCGGTGCCGTCGTCGAGGGTGATCTCGAACGGCACGTAGGCGCCGGTGGCGCGTCCGGCGAGCTGGCCCGCGTAGGCGATCAGGTCGCCCGCCACATGCTCCGCCGTGTACCGGCAGGTCCACTCCAGCCGCCCGGCCCGCACCCCCTCCCAGTCCCGGTCCGCCGCCGTGCGGAGCAGCGCCACCGCGCCCGCCACCGCCTCTTCCACCTGATCCCCGCCCATGGTCCGCATGCGGGGCACGTTACGGGGCCGGGTCACCGTCGGGCGACAGCATTTCCAGCTCTCCGACGAGGTTGTGGCGTGCGGTCGCCTCCCACTCCCGCCGGCCGTGCGGCGTACGGAACAGCCTGGGGAGGGAGAGGAGTTGGCGGAGAATCGCCGCGCGTCCCCCGCGGAAGGCGTCGTTCGGCACGAAGTGGTACTCCGCGCGGACGGCGGCCGTGTAGGCGGCGTACGCCGACGGGGGCGAGGCGAGGACCGCCAGGTCGGCGTCGCACAGCACCTGTCCGTCGCGGTCGTCGTCGGCGGGGTCGTGGGAGACGGTGAGCCGCACCAGCCGGGCCACCTCGGCGGTCTTCCCCGCCGGCACGCCGGCCTCGGGCAGCGCGCGCTCGGCCAGCCGCGCCGACCGCTCCTCGTTCTCGGAGCGCTCGGGCAGGTAGACCGCGTCGTGGAACCAGGCGGCCAGCCGTACGACGTCGGGGTCGTCCGCGTACCCCTCCAGTTCGTCGACGCGGTCGAGGACGGCGGTGAGGTGATCCAGCGTGTGATAGCGCCGCTGGGGCTCCTGCCAGCGGGCGAGCAGGTTGCCGGCGTACGGCGCCGGGTCCGGTCCGGTGCCGGAGCCCCGGGCTCCGTTCAGGGCACGGGCGAAGCGGGCGCGCAGGGCGTCGGGATCGGGCATGCCCTCATTCTCCCGCGATCGGCCCGCTGCCCCCTAGCGTGGAGCCCATGACGACTCCTGCTGACGTGCACGACGTACGCGACCCCGAACTGCCCGGGCGGCTGCTGGCCGTCGAACGGGACGAACTGGTGCCGCTGTTGCGGTCCCGGGCCGACGACGACTTCGCGCTGCCGGTGGCGGCGTGTCCGGGCTGGACCGTGCGGGACGTGCTGGCGCACTGCTCGGCCGCGCTGATGAGGGTGGTGGAGCGCCGCTTCGAGAAGGGCGTCTTCTCGCCCGCGTCCAACGACCGGGACATCGCCGAGCGCGCCGACTGGGCGAACGCCCGGATCGTCGACGAGCTGGAACGCGGCATGACCGAGGCCGGGCCGGTGATCGGCCGGGCGGGCGGTGTGCTGGACCGGGTCGCGCTGGGCGAGTGGGTGCACGCCGGTGATGTGCGGGTGGCCTTCGGCGAGCCGGGGGCGTACGCGGGGCGCGGGCTGCCGGACGCGCTCACGCTGCTGACCACGGTCACCCGGGACCTCGGCCACGTCCCGCTGCACGCCGACCTCGACGACGTGGACGAGCCGCTGAAGCTGGGCGAGGTGAGCGGCGCGCGGCCGCCGGGGCGGTTCATCGGCGACGCGCCGACGCTGGTGCGGCTGTACGCGGGGCGGCCGGTGGACGCCGGGGCCGGCTACGAGCTCGCCGGGGTCGAGGCGGCGGAGCTGAACATCTTCGGCGGCTGAGCGGCGGCCGGTCCCGAGGGGAGGGGAAGGTATCCCCTGGCGGGCGGCCGGGGCGTAGGCTTGGATTGGACTAGACCTGTAGCGGTCCGGACAGCCGAGCAAGCCGACGAAGCCCGACGAATGGGGTCCCATGAGCAAGCGTGCAGTCCTGGAGGTGATCGCCCTCGACGTCGAGGACGCGGTCGCCGCCCAGGCCGGAGGCGCGGATCGCCTCGAACTGGTCACCGACATGGCGGCCGACGGCCTCACCCCGTCGGCCGGGACCGTCGCCGCGATCCGCGCCGCCGTCGACATCGACCTGCGGGTGATGCTGCGGCTCGCGGACGGGTTCGACGCCGGGGACGTCGAGCGGCTGACGCGGGTCGCCGTCGAGATGCGGGAGGCGGGGGCGGACCAGTTCGTGCTCGGGTTCCTCGACGCGGACGGCGACGTGGACGTACGGGCGGTGGAGCGGATCGCCGGGGCGCTGCGGGGGTGCCGGTGGACCTTCCACCGGGCCATCGACCGGGCCGCGGACCGGGACGCGGTGCGCAAGCGGCTCGCGGACTTCCCGGGGCTGGACACGTATCTGACCGCCGGGGCGGCCGGCGGCGTGGACGAGGGCATGGGCGTGCTGCTCGCGGAGGCGCGGCGGCGGGGTGAGCCGGGGTACGAGCAGCAGCTGCTGGTCGGGGGCGGCCTGCGGCTGGAGCACGTGCCGGGGCTGCTGGAGGCGGGGATCGACGGCTTCCACATCGGCGGCGCGGCACGGCCCGCGGGGTGGGACGGCCCGGTGTCGGAGCAGGCCGTCGCCCAGTGGCGGCGGGTGCTGGGGGGCTGAGCACCCCCGGCCGGTCCGGCGGGGGCGCCGGTGCCACCGTCCGCGCGGCCACTCGGGCGCCCTCGCGGGCACCGACGCCGCGGCGACGGGGCCGCGCCGCGCCGCGTCCGTCGCCCGGCACCGTGCCGGCTCAGGCGGTCAGCTGCGGGGGCAGGTCCGTGCCGTGCGTCACGATCAGCCCCGAGACCGCTCGGGTCAGGCACACGTACAGCCGGCGCAGGCCCGTGCGTTCGTCGGGCTCGCCGTCGACCACGGCCCGCGGCTCGTCCAGGACCACGTAGTCGTACTCCAGGCCCTTGGCCAGCGAGGCCGGGACCAGGGTCAGGCGGGTGGCGTGGGTGGTCTCCTCGCCGGGGCCGAGGTGGCCGATCCCGGCGGCGGCGAGCGCGTCCGCCAGCTCCGGCACGCGCGCGTCGGCGGCGATCAGGCCGACCGATCCCTCCCGCGACAGCAGCTCGCGGCACGCCGCCACCACACCGGCCGTCCCCTGTGCCGCGCGGATCTCGAAGAAGCCCGGGTTCTCACGGATCGACGCCACCGGCGTCAGCCCGGGCGCGATGGACGGCAGCAGCCGCGAGGCGTACGTGATGACGTCCGTCGGCACGCGGAAACCGGCCGTCAGCTCCTCGATCACCGCCTCGCCCTTGCCCAGGTGGGCCAGCGCCTCCTCCCAGCTCCGCGTCGCCCAGGGCGTGGTGCCCTGCGCCAGGTCGCCGAGGACCGTCGCCGAGCCGGTGGTGCAGCGCCGGCCCACCGCGCGGTACTGCATGGGGGACAGGTCCTGCGCCTCGTCGAGCACCACGTGCCCCAGGGAGTGGGTGCGCTCGATCAGGTCGGTCGCCTCGTCGATCAGCACGGCGTCGGCGGGCGCCCACCGGGCGGACTTCACCGAGCGGGCCGGCTTCACCCACAGGATCGCCTTCTGCTCGTCCTCGGTGAGGACGCCCTCGGCGTGCTCGGCGAGGAAGTCCGCGTCGGTCAGCAGGCGCAGCACCAGCTTCGCCGGGTCGACCTGCGGCCAGACGGCCTTGACCGCCGCCTTCACCGCGGCGTTGCGCGCCACCGCGTTCTGCACCCGGTCGTCCGGGGCCTCGCCCGCCCGCTCCATCTGCACCAGCACGGCGTGCGCGACGCGCTGCGGAAGGGCCTCGCGGGCGGCGCCGTAGCGGATGTCTCGGGCCAGCAGCTCGCGGACGATCTCCTCCAGCTCGTACGCCGCCACCCGCCAGCGGCGCGAGCCGCGCACGACCACGATCCCCTCGGCGGGCGGCGTGACGTGCGAGTACAGGGCCCGGCGCAGCACCTCCGCCATCCGCGCGTCGCCCTTGATCACCGCCGCCGCGGCGTCGTCCGTGCCGCGCACCTCGACGTGCGCGACCAGGTCGTCGACGGTGGCCTGGCGGACCGTCAGCTCGCCGAGCGCGGGCAGGACCTGCTCGATGTAGTGCAGGAAGGACTTGTTCGGCCCGATGACCAGGGTGCCGGCGCGGGCGAGCCGCTCGCGGTGGGCGTACAGCAGGTAGGCGACCCGGTGCAGGCCGACGGCGGTCTTGCCGGTGCCGGGGCCGCCCTGCACGCAGACCGACCCGGCGAGCCCGGCGCGCACGATCTCGTCCTGCTCGGGCTGGATGGTCGCCACGATGTCCCGCATCGGGCCGACGCGGGGCCGCTCGATCTCCTGCTGGAGCAGCTTGCTGGTGGCCGCCGCCTCGGCCGGGTCGGACAGGTGCTCGTCCTCGTACGCCGTCAGGTCCCCGCCGGTGTACCCGAAGCGGCGGCGCAGCCCGACGTCCAGCGGGTCCTTCTTCGACGCCCGGTAGAAGGGCTGCGAGACCGGCGCACGCCAGTCGATCACCATCGGGTCGCCGTCCGCGTCATGGACGTGCCGGCGCCCGATGTAGAAACGCTCCCCTTCCCCACCCTCCGCCCGCTCCGCCCCGGGGGCGTTCAGGTAGTCGAGCCGGCCGAAGAACAGCGGGGTGTCGCTGAGGTCGGCGAGCGCCTTGATGCGGTCCTCGATCTGGGCTTCCAGCACCGCGGCGTTGACCCAGTTCGCGGTGACGTCGCTGATGTCGAGGGACTCGACGTCCTCCCGCATGGCCCGCAGCGCGGAACGGGACGCGGCCAGGTGGGCGCGCTCGCGGGACAGGGGGTCGTCGTGGACGGGCGTGGACAAGGGGGTGCCTCCGGATGACCTGCGGTTCGTCGGGCGCGGGCTGCGCGAGGGGCCGGCCGGTTTCCGTCCGGCCGGCGGCGCTCCGTGAGGGAGGCGGGCAAGAGCGGAGATTCTAGGGGACCGGACGCGGCGCGGGCCAACGGTTTCCGCCACCCCCTAGGGGACCGGGCCCCGGAAGGTCGGGGACGCGCTCCCTCCACGGTCGTAGCGGACGGCGGCACGGGGTCGGTCCGGAGACCGATGACAGCCGTATGTCCGGAATCGCACTATGGAGACATGAGCGCAGCAACCATCTCCCCCGCCCCGGCACCGGGCCGCCCGCCCGGCGCCACGCCCGTGGCCGGCAGCCACCGGCACAGGCTCGGTGACGCCGTGCGCGCCGTCAAGGTGTTCGCGGGCGCCGCCTTCGACGTGGTCGTCCTCGGCGAGTACGGCGAGGAGGCCGGCGTCCGCCGCCGGTGACGCCTCAGCCCTCCGCCAGCAGCTCGTCCGCGTCCATGATCCGGTACGCGTAGCCCTGTTCCGCCAGGAAGCGCTGGCGGTGGGCGGCGAAGTCCTGGTCGAGGGTGTCGCGGGCGACCACCGAGTAGAAGTGCGCCTGGTGGCCGTCGGCCTTGGGGCGCAGCACCCGGCCCAGGCGCTGGGCCTCCTCCTGCCGCGAACCGAAGGTGCCCGACACCTGCACGGCGACCGTCGCCTCCGGCAGGTCGATGGAGAAGTTCGCGACCTTCGACACCACGAGGACGCTGATCTCGCCCTGCCGGAAGGACTCGAAGAGCTTCTCCCGCTGGGCGTTGGACGTCTCGCCCTTGATGACCGGCGCGCCCAGGTGCTCGCCCAGTTCGTCGAGCTGGTCGATGTACTGGCCGATGACGAGGATCTGCTGCCCGGCGAAGCGGCGCACGATCGCCTCCGTCACCTTCCGCTTGGTCGCGGTCGTCGCGCAGAAGCGGTACTTCTCCTCCGTCTCGGCGGTGGCGTACGCGAGCCGCTCGGAGTCGGTGAGGTTGACCCGGACCTCGACGCAGTCGGCGGGCGCGATGTAGCCCTGCGCCTCGATCTCCTTCCACGGCGCGTCGAAGCGCTTGGGGCCGATGAGCGAGAACACGTCCGACTCGCGGCCGTCCTCGCGGACCAGCGTCGCGGTCAGGCCGAGCCGCCGGCGCGCCTGGAGGTCGGCGGTGAACTTGAAGACCGGCGCCGGCAGCAGGTGCACCTCGTCGTAGACGATCAGCCCCCAGTCCCGGGAGTCGAACAGCTCCAGGTGCGGGTAGACGCCCTTCCGCCTCGTCGTCAGCACCTGGTAGGTGGCGATCGTGACGGGCCGGATCTCCTTCTTCGTCCCGCTGTACTCGCCGATCTCGTCCTCGGTCAGCGAGGTCCGCTTCACCAGCTCGTGCTTCCACTGCCGGGCCGAGACGGTGTTGGTGACGAGGATCAGCGTCGTCGACTTGGCCTGAGCCATCGACCCGGCCCCGACCAGCGTCTTGCCCGCGCCGCACGGCAGGACGACGACACCGCTGCCGCCGTGCCAGAAGTTCTCCACGGCCTGCTTCTGGTACGGGCGCAGCGCCCAGCCGTCCTCGGCCAGCTCGATCGGGTGCGCCTCGCCGTCGACGTATCCGGCGAGGTCCTCGGCCGGCCAGCCCAGCTTGAGCAGCGTCTGCTTGATCTGCCCGCGCTCGGAGGGGTGCACGGCCACCGTGTCGGGATCGATGCGGGCGCCGACCAGCGGCGCGATCCGCTTCGACTTCAGGACCTCCTCCAGCACCGGCCGGTCGGTGGTCGTCAGGACCAGTCCGTGCGCGGGGTGCTTGGAGAGGGTGAGGCGGCCGTAGCGGTCCATCGTCTCGGCGATGTCGACGAGCAGCGCGTGCGGCACCGGGTAGCGGCTGTACTGCACGAGCGCGTCCACGACCTGCTCCGCGTCGTGACCCGCCGCCCGCGCGTTCCACAGGCCCAGCGGCGTCACCCGGTAGGTGTGGATGTGCTCCGGCGCCCGCTCCAGTTCGGCGAAGGGCGCGATGGCCCGGCGACAGTCGTCGGCCTGCTCGTGGTCGACTTCCAGGAGCAGGGTCTTGTCGGACTGGACGATGAGCGGACCATTCACGGGCGGCACCCTTTCGCGTGCGTACGGCCGGACGACGGCACGGCCAATCGTCCAGTGTGCCTGATCGCGGCGCGAAGGGGCGGCTACCGCCGCGTGAGACGCCCGGCCAGCGGGCCCTCCCCGGTGATCCCCGCGGTGACCGGCGGATCGACGCCCGCCGTCGGCAGCGGCAGCGGCGGCCCGGTGACCTCGGGGGCGAGCGAGCCGAAGAGGGCGGCCGCGGTGATCAGGGCGGCGACGGAGACGGCGACGGCGGGGCGGGCGGTTTCGGGAAGCTTCGTGTGCACGGGACGGTCCGGCCTTTCGCGGGACGGGCCGGCTCCAGGGAGAGGGCTGGGGCCGGCCCGTGGACGGCGGGATGCGGGACGGACGGGTCAGAGGGCGAGCCCCTCGCCCGGGTCGATGCCGGCCGCGGCGGCCTCGGCGGCCTCTGCGGTGACGACATGACGCGCGGCACGCATCCGGAGGGTTCCTTTCGGTTCGGCACCAGGACACCCGGTGGCTGCCCCCGCCCCGGCAGGCCGATGCGGGACACGGGCAAAGCTCCCCCGCGCGTGCGAAAAGTCCGGCGTGGCGTGCATGAACCGTCCCGTACGCCCGAAAGTGCGCACCGCTGCGCCACCAGGTGTGCGCGGCCGCGGGGCGCAGGACCTCAGGTCGCGTCGTCGGCGAGCTCCGCCACGCCCGTGATCCGGTGCAGCGGATACGTGCGCACCTCGTCCGCCGTGTGGTCGTACGCCGTCACGAATCCGCCCTCGACCCGGATCGGGGCGATGACGCGCTGGCTGGCGGCGCCCTCGGCGTTCACGTAACCGATCCACAGCGCCTCGCCGGTCAGCACGGCCGCCTGCACGGTGGCGAGCGTCTCGGCCGCGCCCGTGCGGGGCAGCTCGCCGTCCGCGGCCGGCGTGCCCCCGCCGGTGGCCGGGCCCGGCTTGCGCGGGGCGGTGGACGCCAGGTCACCCGCCCGGACGGCGCGGATCGCGGCCGCCAGCAGGGTGTCGTCGGGCACCGGCGGGCCGTCCGGGACCGGCTCGGGTGCCGCCCGCGGCGGTGTCCGGTGGGCGTCGGCACGGGCGATCAGCACGTCGCCCCCGGCGGACTCGGCGGCCGGCGCGAACCCCATCGCGCGCAGCCCCTCCAGCAGCGCGCCCGGGCCGGTCTGCGCGGCCAGCACGGTGGGGGCGAGGCGGCGCAGGCCGAGGCCGGCGGCCCGCTTGTCGGCGAGGATCTCGTCCAGCGTCGCGTCGTCGTCGCACCGCACGTACGCCGACGCGGCCCCGACCCGCAGCTGCCCGTGCCGCCGGGCCACGTCGTCGATCAGGTACGTCAGCGGCTGCGGCACCGGCGTACGGGAGTGCCGGGCGAGGAAGGCGTGCAGGTCGGCGGCGGTCCGGCCGGCGTCCAGCGCACGGCGCACCGAGCCCGGCGTGAACCGGTAGACGGTGGCCCCGCCCCTGGACTCCACGTCCGCGAGCACCTCCAGCACGTCCGCGAGCGGACGCTCCAGCGGCCCCGGCGCCACCGCCGTCAGGTCGGCCTGCAGCAGCACGTGGTCCAGCGGCTCGGGCAGCAGGGGCGCCAGCAGCCGGGCGGCCCGCTCGGTGGCGGCCGCCCGCTCGGCGGGGCTCGGCGACGGGAGCGCGGCGGGCGTGCGGTGGTGGTGGACCGGGAGCTTGGCACCGGGTCCGTCGGAGTCCTCCGGCGCGTCCGCCGCCCGGGGCGGTTCCGGCGCCCCGATCAGCGCCCGCCCCGGCGCCGCCAGCGCACCGCGCCCGGTGACGCCCAGCAGCTCCGCCTCGGACAGCGTCCACCGGGCGAGGCGGGTGCGCAGGTCGTCCTCCTGGCCGTCCCGCCCGTCCCGCCGCGGCCCCCGCAGCGGACGCTCCCAGCGGAGCCTGGCCAGCACCGACTCCCCGGCCGGCGCGGACCCCTCCGGCAGCCCGGCCAGCAGGGCCAGCACCCGGTGCCGCACCTCGGGCGCCGCCGACCGGTCCAGGTTCGGGCCGAGCGCCGAGAGCGTACGGTCCTTGGCGTCCCGCCCGCCGACCAGCCCCGGAGTCCGGGTGGCCGTCAGCCACGCCTCGGCGAGCCGCGCCCAGCGCTCGGCGGCGGGCAGCTCGCGCCACTCGTCGTACGCCGGGGTCGCCGCGTACCGCTCGTCCGCCTCCCCGTCGGAGGCCAGCAGCCCGGCCGCGTAGGCCAGCTCGGTCCAGAACGCGGCGACCGGCTCGGGCACGTCCAGCGCGACGGCCGTCCGCTTCAGGTCGCGCACGCTCAGCCCGCCGGCCCGCAGCACCGCCGGGCCCCCCTCGTGCCAGTCCTTCAGCAGCTCCTCGACGGTGGCCAGCGCCGCGAGGGCCTGGCCGGCCGCGGTGGCGTCCACCACCTGTGGACGGTGCGCGGCGGCGGCCTCCACCGGCGGCGGCACCGGTTCGACCGCGCGGTGCGCCCGGCCGGCGCGCAGGTGCAGGGCGGCCTCGCGGGGCAGGACGACGGTGCCGGGCGCGGTCGGCAGCAGCAGACCGTGGTCCAGCAGCCGGCGCAGGTGGGGCGCCGGGTCGTGGGTGACCTGGCCGTAGGGCGGGCCCCAGACCAGGCGGTCCAGCACCTCGAGGGAGCCCGCGGGCAGCTCGGCCAGCAGGTCCGCCATCCGCTCCCGGTCGGTGAACAGGTCGCCGAGCGCGGCCAGGGCGGTGACGGAGTCGTGGGTCGAGGGCAGGCCGACGGTGGTCAGGATCTCCTGGACGCGGCCGGGCGACATCCCCGCCGCGGCCTCCCGCACGGTGGGCCCGAGGCCGGTCGGGGACGGATGCTGCGGGGAGGGCGCGAGCAGCTCCCGGGCCGTGCGCACCAGCCGCAGCCGGTCGTCGCCGCCCCACACCAGGGCCTGTTCGCGCAGGAGGGCGACGGCCCGCGGCAGGGCACCGGCGACGGCCGGGTCCCCGTCGTCACCGGCCATGAGGCCGAGCAGCTCGCCGTACGTCGCCGGGTCCGCCGCCACGGCCAGCGCCTCCGCCGTCTGCAGCGTGAACCGGTCCAGCCGCTCCAGCGCCCGCACCACCGAGGCCCGGGTGCCGGCCCGGGTGGCGAGCTGGGTGAGGTCCGTGGGCACGGGGGTGATGAGGTCGGGCCGGCTGCGCAGGAGGGCCGCCAGCGAGACGTCGTCCCGCGCGCGGAGCGCTTCCGCGAGGGACCGGGGGGCCGCGGACTTCTCCTCGGTGCTCATCCGGCCAACGTTAGCGGGTGGGCACGACGGCGGGGCCGCTCGTGCGCGGGGCGGTCCGGTACGCGGGGGCGTCAGCCGCATCCGGGAACTTTCGGTACCTTCGTCCGACGGGACGTCACCACTCACCCGTCCCGGAGGGGTTGTTCGTGGGGATCGAGAGCGACCAGGTCGTCTACGAGTATCTGAGCCGCGTCGGCGACGTGGCCCAGCAACGGCAGCTGCCGTCGGCCACCCGCATGCGGCTGGTGTCCGAGCTGCGCAACGAGATCGACCGGCACCGGGCGAAGACCACGGTCGACAGCCCGGCCGCCGTCCGCCGGATCCTGGACCGGCTCGGCAGCCCCGACGACGTCGTCGACGCGGCGGGCGGCACCGGCGGGTCCGGCGGGGCGGTCCGGGAGCCGTCCGCCGCCGTGCCCGAGCAGCGGGACGGCGAGCCGGAGAGCCGTCCGAAGCGCAAGGGCCTGCGGCGCGCCGTACCGCGGCCCCGCCCCGCCGAGGCCGCGCCCGAGCCCGCCGCCTCCCCACCGCATCTGGCGAGCGCGCGGGAGCTGGGGGACAGCACCGTGCAGCCGGACTGGTGGCGGGTGGACGACGGGCCCTTCGGGGGCGGCGGCGACAGCGTGCCGGGGTTCGTCGGCGGCGTGGAGATCGCTGACCTGCTCAGGCCCCCGCCCGGGGAGCCGGGCGAGAAGGACGGCAAGGGCGGCAAGGGCGGCGCCGGGCGGAAGGCACCGGCGGAGGACGAGGCGGCGGAGGCGGTGGCCCCGCCCGCCGGGAAGCCGGGCCGGTCCCGCCCCGCGCGCGCTGCGCGCCGCCGCCTGTGGCCCGAGGGAGGCTGGAACAACCCGCTCCTGCTGCTCGCCGCCGCCCTGCTGCTCGCCGGCGCCGTGCTCGGCAGTCTCGTCCCGCTCGGCCTGGGCTGGCTGATCGCCTACCTCTCCCGGCGGCTGACCCCGGTCCAGGCGAAGTGGGCGGTGCTGGGGCTGCCGGGCACGGTGCTGGCGGCGGGTGTGGTGTGGCTCTGGGGCCGGACGGAGGGACGCTGGGGCGAACCGATCGCCGAGGGGCACATGAACGACGCGGTCGCCGAGACGTGGCCGTGGGTGCTGCGGTGCGCGGCCGTCGCCACGGCGCTGTACCTCCTCTGGCGCGCGCGCCGGTCCGGGGCCTGAGCGGGGCCCGCCCCGGGCGGGTTCCTGGGGGGAAGGCGCCCGGCTCCGGGCCGAGCCGGCGGTCGGGTGCGCGGCCCGGCGTCACGGGGTGCCGCTGCGCCCACCCTCCCCCACTCTCGTCTTCGCTCGAGCGGGGGACCCCCATCGCCCCAGCGGCACGACTGCCCGCAGTCGGGCGGGGCGGCGGCGGGGCTGTGCCCGCGACCGCCCGCAGTTGGGCGGGGCGGGCGGCCCGGCACAATGGCGGTATGGCCTCCGTGATCCACCCCGTGCCCGCGCCCACCGTCGGGTTCGACCTCGACATGACGCTGATCGACTCCCGTCCCGGCATCCGCGCCTGCTATCTGGCGCTGTCGGAGCGGACGGGGACGTACGTCGACGCCGACCTGGCCGTCACCCGGCTCGGGCCGCCGCTCGTGGAGGAGCTGGCGCACTGGTTCCCCGCCGAGGAGGTCGAGGCCACCGCCGCCCTGTACCGGGAGATGTACCCGGCGTACGCCGTCACCGCCACGACCGCGCTGCCCGGCGCCCGTGAGGCGATCGAGGCGGTGCGGGCGGCCGGCGGACGGGCGATCGTCGTCACCGCCAAGTACGAGCCCAACGCCAAGCTGCACCTGGAGCACCTCGGCATGGCGCCGGACGCGGTGATCGGCGACCTGTGGGCCGAGCAGAAGGCCGTGGCGCTGCGCGAGCACGCCGCCGACGTGTACGTCGGCGACCACGTCGGCGACGTCCGCGGCGCCCGCACGGCCGGCGCCCTCTCCGTCGCCGTGGCCAGCGGACCGTGCGACGCCGAGGAACTGCGCACCGCGGGCGCCGACGTCGTCCTCGCCGCCCTGACGGAGTTCCCCGAGTGGCTCGCGGGCTACCGCGGCGCCGACGGGCCCGGCACGGCGCGCGCCTGACGCCGCCCCGCCGCGATCGACCGGAGCACGCCCGCGCCGGCGACCAGGAAGCCCACCCCCATGAGCATGCTCAGGCCGAACATGTAGGTCGGGAAGGGCGTCGTCCCCAGCAGCAGCGGGGCCACCGTGACCAGTGTGGCCACGGCGCCGACGAAGAAGACGATCACACCGGCGCGGATCAGCCGGTCACCGGGCTCCGCGGAATTCGTTCGGGTTTTGTCACGCACCCGACCAGGGTAGTTCCCTGCCCGAAGGAACGACCGGGAGACGTCTTGTCACCGGCGTGAAGACCATTAGCCTGGGTACCGGCGGGTCCCTCGACCCGCCCGAGTGCTATCAAGAGCAGTTTTCCGACGAGTACGAGGACGAGGACAGACGTGCCTACCGGCAAGGTCAAGTGGTTCAACAGTGAGAAGGGCTTCGGCTTTCTCTCCCGTGACGACGGCGGTGACGTCTTCGTCCATTCCTCGGTCCTCCCCGCCGGAGTCGAGGCCCTGAAGCCGGGCCAGCGCGTGGAGTTCGGCGTCGTCGCCGGCCAGCGCGGCGACCAGGCCCTGTCCCTGACCCTGCTGGAGCCGGCCCCGTCGGTCGCCGCCGCGCAGCGCAGGAAGCCGGACGAACTGGCCTCCATCGTGCAGGACCTGACGACCCTCCTCGAGAACATCACGCCGATGCTGGAGAAGGGCCGTTACCCCGAGAAGGCCTCCGGAAAGAAAATCGCGGGCCTGCTCCGCGCGGTCGCCGACCAGCTCGACGTATAGCCGTACCGGCCGGCCCTTTTCAGGGGAATTCCAGCGCGTCCGGGCCGAGGGCCGGCACCAGTCCCTCGGCCGCCGCGCGGGTCAGCAGCCCGCGCACGGCCGCGTAGCCGGCCTCGCCCAGGCCGGCGGTGAATTCGTTGACGTACAGCCCGATGTGCTGGTCGGCGACGGCCGGGTCCATCTCCTGGGCGTGTTCCATCACGTACGGGCGGGACGCCTCGGGGTCGTCCCACGCCGCGCGCACGGACGCGCGGACGGAGTCGGCGAGCCGCGTCAGCGCCTCGGCGCCCAGCGATCGCTTGGCGATGATCGCGCCGAGCGGGATCGGCAGCCCGGTGGTGTGCTCCCAGTGCTCGCCCATGTCGGCGAGCTTGTGCAGCCCGTAGTTCTGGTACGTGAAGCGGGCCTCGTGGATCACGAGGCCCGCGTCGACCTTCCCGTCCCGCACGGCCGGCATGATCTCGTGGAAGGGCATGACGACGATCTCGCCGACCCCGCCGGGCACGGTGTCCGCCGCCCACAGCCGGAACAGCAGGTACGCCGTCGACTTCTCGCTCGGCACGGCGACGGTACGGCCCCGCAGGTCGGTTCCCGCCTCCCGGGTCAGCACGAGCGGCCCGCAGCCCCGGCCCAGCGCTCCGCCGCAGGGCAGCAGGGCGTACTCGCCGAGGACGTACGGCAGCACCGCGTACGACACCTTCAGCACGTCGAACTCGCCGCGCTCGGCCATGCCGTTGGTGATGTCGATGTCGGCGAACGTCACGTCGAGGGCGGGCGCGCCGGGGACGCGGCCGTGGGCCAGGGCGTCGAAGACGAAGGTGTCGTTCGGGCAGGGTGAGTACGCGATGCGCAAGGTGTCACTGCTCATGGGGGTTCCAACTTCCGAGGACGGGTGCGAGCTTCCCGAAGGCGTCCGTCAGGGCCGCGAGCGCGTCGCCGATGCGCCACGCGGCGCGGTCGCGCGGGCCGACCGGGTTGGAGACCGCGCGCAGTTCCAGCACGGGCACCCCGTGCGCGGCGGCGGCCTCGGCGACGCCGAAGCCCTCCATGGCCTCGGCGAGGGCGCGGGGGTGGCGGGCGCGCAGCAGCGCGGCGCGTTCGGCGGTCCCGGTGACGGTGGATCCGGTCAGGACGGTGCCGGGGCGGGCCCCGGTCGCGGCGGCCACCCGGCCGACGAGTCCGGCGGGCGGGCGGTGGGTGACGGCGCCGAAGCCGAGGTCGGTCACCGGCAGGAAGCCGTCGGCGGTCTCGGCGCCCAGGTCGGCGGCGGTGATCTCGTCGGCGACGACGAGGGAGCCGACGGGCGCGCCGGGCGCGAAGCCGCCGCCGATGCCGGCCGAGACGACGAGGCAGTACGGGGCGCCGTCCAGGGCCGCCGCGGTCAGGGCGGCAGCGGTGGAGGCGGCGGCGAGGGCGGGGCCGACACCGGCCGCCAGCAGGTCGGGCCCCTCCGGCAGCCGGTGGAGGACTGTACCGGGCCGGGGCGTCTCCACCGCCGGCCCCGGGAACGCCCGAGCCACCGCGTCCCGTTCGGCGGGGACCGCGGTGGCCACGAGGACGCGCACGGAGGACGTGGTCAGTCGTCCTTCTTCAGCTTGAAGACCCACACGCCGGTGATCTTCTGGCTGCCGTCCTTGCCGTCGCGGGCCGCGATGGCGACGTTCGTCGAGTTGCCCTGGGCGCCGTACTGGGCGTTGAAGAAGACGCTGCCGGGGATGGTGCGGTAGGTCTTCTTGCTGTCCTCGACCAGCTGCTGCCCGTTCATCAGGATCGTCCAGTGGTCGTCGGCGATCTCCGGGTCGACACCAAAGCGGACGGTCTCGTCCTGGTCGACGCTGATGGACTTGGCGTCCGGGTCCTTCAGGCACTTGTTGATCTCGTCGTCGGAGAGGGCCTTGTCCTCTCCTCCGCAGGTGGCCTCGGAGCTGACCGAGTCACTGCCGACCGTGATCGTGGAGATGGCGGTCGGCTCGTCACAGGCGGACAGCAGGAGCAGTCCGGCGGATACGGCACCGGCGGCGGCGACGGCACGGCGGCGTCGCACAACGCGGTGTCCGATGGCGGCTGCGCCGCGGGGCAACGTGGTCATGGACGAAGGCTATATTGCGGCTCCGGCGGTCCCCCCACCTGGGTACGGCGTGGCGTGGTCACGCCACCCTGGCCCGCGCGGTGCCGCCGTGCCGGGCCGAACCGATCAACCCCCGTACGGTGGTCAGCCATCCGGCGGCGACGATCGCGGCGGCCACCGACAGGCCCAGCGTGCCGTTCAGCGGCATCGCGATGCCCACCGCCCCGCCGAGCACCCAGGCGACCTGGAGCAGCGTCTCCGAGCGGGCGAACGCCGACGTGCGGACCTGCTCGGGCACGTCCCGCTGGATCAGCGCGTCCAGGGACAGCTTGGCCAGCGCCTGGGCGAAACCGGCCACCGCGGCCAGGCACGCCACCAGTACCGCGCCGAAGAACACCGCGGCCGTCACCGCCGCGCCCAGCACGATCGCGACGACCGTCACGATGATGATCTCCGGTGCCCGGGACCGCAGCCACGCCCCGACCGCCGTGCCCAGCGCGTTGCCCGCCCCGGCCGCGACGCCCACGATGCCGAGCGACACCGCCGCGCTCTGTCCCGTCATCGGATGGACGCGCAGCAGGAACGCCAGGAAGAAGATCAGGAAGCCGGTCAGGCAGCGGATGGCGGCGTTGGCGGCCAGTGCGTGGGTGACCGCCGGGCCCACCGTGCGCAGCCCGGGGCGCTTGCCGCGGCGCGGCCCGTGCAGGTGCCGCTCGTCCGCGGCGAGCAGGGCCCGGTCCTCTCCGCGCGCCGAGTCCACCTTCCGCGGCAGGGTGAAGGACAGGAAGGTCCCCGCGACGAAGATCACGAACGCGCCGTACAGCGGCCAGCGCGGTCCCAGGTGCTGGAGTCCCGCCGCGATCGGCGCGGCCACGCCGGTGGCGAGCAGCCCGCACAGCGTCACCCGGGAGTTGGCCTTCACCAGGGAGAACCGGGGTGGCAGCAGCCGGGGCACCACGGCGCTTCTGACCACGCCGTACGCCTTGGAGGCGACCAGCACGCAGAGCGCCGCCGGGTACATCTCGATGCTGCCGGTGATCACCGCCCCGGACAGCACCAGCGCGAGCAGCGCGCGGGCGCCCATCGCCGTCGCCATGGCCGCGCGCCGGCCGTGCGGGACGCGGTCCAGGAGCGGGCCGATGACGGGGGCGAGGAGGGTGAACGGGGCCATGGTGATGGCGAGGTAGAGCGCGACCCGGCCCCGCGCCTCGTCCGTCGGCACGGAGAAGAACACGGTGGAGGCGAGGGCCACGGTGATCATGACGTCGCCCGCGCCGTTCACCCCGTGCAGCTCGATCAGCTTGCCGAGGCCGGACTCGCCGGCGCCGTGCGCGTGCGTCGCCCGGCGGATGCCGCGCACCGTCCCGGTCACCGGCCGGCGCAGGGCACGGCCGACCGCGCGGAGCCAGCCGGGACCTCGTCCCCGGCTTCCGCCCTTGAACTCCGTCCGTGCGGCTGCCACCCCGTCATAGTGCCCCGTGAGCCCGGGGTCTAGCGCCGTTACGGCACGCATGGCGCTGATCGGGTCGGGTGACGCACCCGGTCCGGGACCGGGTCCGGCGCCGTTCCGGCACCGGGTTCGCCGTGGCCCGGACGGGGGCGGGAGCGCGCCGGAGCGGGATCGCGCCCCGGCCGAAACTCCCGTCGGTGTAGGCCCAGCGCACGTGAGCAGGTAGCGTGCCTAGCGCGCCGTGGCGACGTTCTCGGCCGCGCGCCTTACGTGCATACCGCAGAATGGATGACGTAGGTGTGCCCGAGCGCGATCGGGCGCGGACGTCGACGCGGTCCACAGGTCCGCTCCGTCCGCCCCTCGCAGGCAGCGGCGCACTCGTGAGACGGCGTATGGAGAGAAGCGATACCTGTGAGCGCAGCGACAACGCGAAGCCGCACCCCTGACCGCCTGTGCGCCGAGGCCGTCGACCTCGCCCGCGCCGCAGCCGAGGAGGCCGCCGCCCCCGGCGTCGTCGGCGAGCACGAGGGGCTCGTGTCCGAGGGTGACCGGGTCGTCACCCACTACTTCGCCGCCAAGGAGCTCGGCTACCGCGGCTGGCGCTGGGCCGTCACCGTGGCCCGCGCCTCCCGGGCGAAGATCGTGACCGTGGACGAGGCGGTGCTGCTGCCCGGCCCGGACGCCCTCCTCGCCCCCGAGTGGGTGCCGTGGAGCGAGCGGCTGCGACCCGGCGACATGGGCCCCGGCGACCTGCTGCCCACCGACGCGGAGGACCTGCGGCTGGAGCCGGGCTGGACCGGCGAGGACGAGCCGCCGCCCAACTCGGTGGTCTCCCACGAGATGGCCGACCTGGTCGAGGCGGAGGACGCCGAGGTCACGGCCGGGCCCCCCGCGGAGCTGACGACCACCCCGGCCCGCGGCACGATCGCGGCCGTCGCCGAGGAACTGGGCCTGCGCCGGGCGCGGGTGCTCTCCCGCTACGGCCTGCACGTCGCCGCCGACCGGTGGGAGGACGCCTTCGGGCCCAAGACCGCGATGGCCCAGGCCGCGCCCGCCTCCTGCGCCTCCTGCGGCTTCCTCGCCCGCATCGGCGGCTCGCTGGGCCAGGCCTTCGGCGTGTGTGCCAACGAGTTCTCCCCGGCGGACGGCCGGGTCGTGTCCCTGGCCTACGGCTGCGGCGGTCACTCCGAGGCCGCGGTGATGCCGAAGACCCCGCAGCCGGCTCCGCCGGTGATCGACGAGACGCGGATCGACCCGTTCCCGCTGCGCCCCGCGCCGGACTCCGGGTCGGTGCCGGTGACCGGGGACGAGGCGTCGGCGGACCTCGGGCACTCCTAGGGGGTGTCTGACACATGCCCGCGGCGTCGCGCTCATGTGTCGGACGCCCCCTGGCACCGCCGTCGCGCCGGGTGCGTGCGCGGCGCCACCGTCCTAGCAGTCCTCGCACACGGGTCGGACCGGACGATCACGCCCGGATCGGGTGAGGGCGCCGTCCCTCACCGGGCGGCGGATGCCGGAGGGGTTGGAAGGCGGCGACCGCCGGTACTCGGTCGCCGGGCGCCGGGACCGGGTGGGACGGTGCCGGTGGTCCGGCCGCTGAACGTCCGGCCGGAGGACGGGCGTGCTCGCGGTACCTTCGTGGTCCGTCGAAGAGGAGAGTGACCGTGAGCATGTTCGTGCGGCCCGCCGAGGAGGGTGCGGACCCCTTCGCCACGGCACGCCTGCGGCGCGGGGTGCTGGACGCCTGGGCGACGAGCCCCGCCCGGTTCCGTGAGGACGCCAACGCCGAGGAGGACCTCGTCCTCGGCGGCTACCGCGACCGGCTGGTCGTCGAGCTCGCCCAGAACGCCGCCGACGCCGCCGCCCGCGCGGGCGTGCCCGGCCGGCTGCGGCTGACCCTGCGCGACGGCGTCCTCGTCGCCGCCAACACCGGCGCCCCGCTGGACGCGGCCGGCGCCGAGTCGCTGTCCACGCTGCGCGCCTCCGCCAAACGGGAGGGCGGCGAGGGCGCGGTCGGCCGGTTCGGGGTCGGCTTCGCCGCCGTCCTCGCCGTCACCGACGAACCCGCCGTCGTCGGCCGGCACGGCGGCGTGCGCTGGTCCCTCGCCGAGGCGCGGGGACTGGCCGCCGACACCGCGCGGCACAGCCCCGGCCTGGGCGACGAGATCCGGCGCCGCGACGGTCACGTGCCGCTGCTGCGGCTGCCGTTCCCCGCCGAGGGCAGCGCCCCCGACCCGTACGACACGGCCGTCATCCTGCCGCTGCGCGACGCCGCCGCCGCCGATCTCGCCGAACGGCTCCTGCACGCCGTGGACGACGCGCTGCTCCTCGCCCTGCCGGGCCTGGAGGAGGTCGTGATCGAGGCGGGGGACGACGTCCGGACGCTGCGCCGCGGTGCCGACGGCGCCCTCACGGTCGTGGAGGACTCCCGGGAGGGCGTCACCCGCTGGCGCACGGCCGTCGCGCACGGTCCGCTCACGCCCGACCTGCTCGCCGACCGGCCGGTCGAGGAGCGCCTGCGCCCCCACTGGTCCGTGACGTGGGCCGTCCCCGTGGACGCCGACGGCGCACCCGCCCGCCCCCGCACCAGCCCCGTCGTGCACGCCCCCACCCCCAGCGACGAACCCCTCGGTGTGCCCGCCCTGCTCATCGCGTCCTTCCCGCTGGACTCGACCCGCCGGCACGCGGCGCCCGGACCGCTGACCGACTTCCTGACCCAGCGGGCGGCGGACGCCTACGCCGCCCTCCTCGCCGGCTGGCGCCCGGTCACCACCGGCATCCTCGACCTGGTGCCCGGCCCGCTGGGCAAGGGCGAACTGGACGGCGCCCTGCGCCAGGCGATCCTCGGCCGGCTGCCGCGCACCTCCTTCCTGCCGCCCGCCGCCGGACCGCACGCCGGGGACGCCGGCGACCTGTCCGCGCCCCTCCACCTCGGGGACGCCGACGCGCTGCCCGCCCCGGCGCCCGGTGACCCGGCGCACGACGGCGGCCTCGGTGATCTCGCCGAGTCCCTGCGCCCCCGCGACGCCGAGGTGGTCGAGGGCGCGGGCGCGGAGACGGTGCGCGTGCTCGCCGAGGTGCTGCCCACCCTGCTGCCCGGCGGCCTGGAGCGCCGGCCCGAGCTGCGCACGCTGGGCGTGGCCCGGGTGCCGCTGACCGACGCGGTCGACCGGCTGGCCGGACTGGAGAAGGACCCCGCCTGGTGGCGGCGGCTCTACGACAGCCTCGCCGGGGTCGACCCGGAGCGGCTGTCCGGGCTGCCGGTGCCGCTGGCCGACGGGCGGACCACCATCGGCCCCCGCCAGGTGCTGCTGCCCTCCCCGGACGCCGCCTCCGTCGAGCCCGGGGTCCTCACCCGCCTCGGCCTCAAGGTCGCCCACCCGGACGCAGCCCACCCGCTCCTGGAGAAGCTCGGCGCCCTCCCCGCCACCCCGCGGGCCGTACTGACCACCCCGCAGGTCCGGGCCGCCGTCGCCGCCTCCCTGGACGACGAGGGCGGCATGAACTGGGAGGACGACGCCCTCGACGCCGAGGAACTCGCCGACACGGTGCTCGGCCTGGTCCGCGACGCCGCCCTCGACCCCGGCGACGAGCCGTGGCTCGGCGCGCTCGCGCTGCCCGACGAGGACGGCGAACTCTCCCCGGCCGGTGAACTCGTCTTCCCCGGCGGCCCCTTCGCCCAGGTCATGCGCGAGGACGAACTCGCCGCCGTGGACGCGGAACTGGCCCGGAAGTGGGGCCCGGAACCGCTCGCCGCCTGCGGCGTCCTCGTCACCTTCGCCCTCGTCCGCGCCACCGACGTCGTCCTCGACCCGGACGAACTGGAGCCCCGTGAGGGAGACTTCGCCGAGCCCGACGACGCGGGTCTGCTGGACGCCGTGGACGTGTGGAGCGAGGACGTCCTCGACCGCTTCCCGGACAGCCCCGTCCCGCCGGTCGCCACCGAGATCGTCGCCGTGCGCGACCTGGACCTGGTGGACGACGACCAGTGGCCCCGGGCCCTCGCCCTGCTGTCGCGGCCGCCGCTGCGGGACGCCCTGGTCGAGCCGGTGCGCGTCCTGCTGCCCGACGGCACCCACGAGGTCGTACGGCCGTACACCGCGTGGTGGCTGCGCGGGCACCCGGTGCTCGGCGGCCGGCGCCCGGCCGGACTGCGCGCGGCCGGCGGCGACCCCCTCCTGCGGGGCCTGTACGACGAGGCGGACGCGACCGGCTTCGAGGACGAGCAGGTGCTGCGGGCGCTGGGTGTGCGCACCTCGGTGGCCGCCCTGCTCGACGAGCCCGGCGGCGCGGCCGAGCTGCTGGACCGCCTCGCCGACCCCGACCGCCCGGTCACGGCGGCCCAGCTGCACGCCCTGTACGGGGCGCTGGCCGGGCTGGACCCCGAGCAGGTCACCCTGCCGGACGACCTGCGCGCCGTCCGCGACGGCCGCGTCGAGGTGGTGGACGCCGCCGACGCCGTCGTGGTCGACTCGCCCGACCTGCTGCCCTTCACGTCCGGCGTGCCCCTGCTGCCGGTACGGCCGGTGCTGGCCGCCGAGCTGGCGGAGCTGTTCCAGGTGCGGCGGCTGAGCGAGTCCGTCACCGGCGAGGTGCACTCCGAGGGCACCGAGCACGACGTGCCGGAGCCGGTGCGGGTGCTGCTCGGGGCGCGGACCCCGGCGTCGTACGTGGAGCACGAGGAGCTCGTGGTCGACGGCGTGGAGATCGACTGGCGCCTCACGCCCGCCGGCGTGCTGCACGCCGCGACCCTGGAGGGCGTCGCCGCCGGCCTCGCCTGGGCGGCCGGCCAGTGGCCCCGCCGCTTCGAGGTCGCGGCCCTGCTGGAGGACCCGTCCCGCACGGAGG
This sequence comes from Streptomyces sp. NPDC127100, assembly GCF_042724095.1. Taxonomy (NCBI): domain Bacteria; kingdom Bacillati; phylum Actinomycetota; class Actinomycetes; order Kitasatosporales; family Streptomycetaceae; genus Streptomyces; species Streptomyces sp. NPDC127100. The sequence goes on along the minus strand of NZ_JBHXFL010000008.1, from coordinate 127,362 downwards.
AGCTGGCCCGGGACCGCTGGTTCGACTGACCCGCGGCGCCTTGCGACGGACGACGGGCACGCGCCCCGAAAGGGGCGCGGAGAACGGCGCGCTCGGCCACGACGGTGCCGCGGTGAACGACGGACCGGCCGCCCCCCGGCACGGACGCACCGTCAGCCGGGGACACGCCGGTCCACCCACCTCCACACCACTTCCAGCAGGCCCGCACCGGCGACCGCCACGCCGACGGCGGTCCACGGCATCGTCACGCCCACCAACTTCAGCGCGAAGAAGTCCTGCAGCCACGGCACCACCAGCACCACCAGGAAGGCCAGCCCCATCGCCGCGACCAGCAGCACCCGCCACCAGGTGTAGGGCCGCGCGACGATCGCCAGCACCCACATCGAGACCAGGAACAGCGTCAGCGTCGCCGCGCTGGTCTCCGCGTCCAGCGCCCCCGGCCCGCTGTAGTGGTGCCGGGCGACGAGGTACGTCACGAAGGTCGCCGCCCCGGCCACCACCCCGCCCGGGACGGCGTACCGCATCACCCGCCGTACGAAGTGCGGCCTGGCCCGCTCCGTGTTCGGGGCGAGGGCCAGGAAGAAGGCCGGGACGCCGATGGTGAGGGTGGACAGCAGGGTCAGGTGCCGGGGCAGGAACGGGTACTCGACGCGTGAGCACACCACCAGCACCGCCAGCAGCACCGAGTAGACCGTCTTCACCAGGAACAGGGTCGCGACCCGCGTGATGTTGCCGATGACCCGGCGGCCCTCGGCGACCACCGAGGGCAGGGTGGCGAAGCTGTTGTTCAGCAGCACGATCTGCGCGACCGCCCGGGTGGCCTCCGAGCCCGAACCCATCGCCACGCCGATGTCGGCGTCCTTCAGGGCCAGGACGTCGTTCACCCCGTCGCCGGTCATCGCGACCGTGTGCCCGCGCGACTGGAGGGCGCCCACCATGTCCCGCTTCTGCTGCGGGGTGACCCGGCCGAACACCGTGCCCGCGTCGAGCTCGCCGGCCATGGCCTCCCGGTCGGCGGGCAGCCGGCGCGCGTCGACGGCGCTGCCGGACAGCCCGACCTTGGCGGCCACCGCGCCGACGGAGACGGCGTTGTCCCCGGAGATGACCTTGGCCCGCACGTCCTGGTCGGCGAAGTAGCGCAGGGTGTCGGCGGCGTCCGGCCGCAGCCGCTGCTCCAGCACGACCAGCGCGGTCGGCACGGCGCCCTCGGCCGGTTCGGCGTCCTCGAGGTCCCGGGTGGCGCGGGCGAGCAGCAGCACCCGCATGCCCTGCTCGTTGAGCCGCCCGGTCTCGGCGAGGGCGGGGTCGTCCTCGGTCAGCAGCACGTCGGGAGCCCCCAGCAGCCAGGTGCCGGAGGCGCCGTCGGCCGTCTCGAAGGTGGCGCCGGCGTACTTGCGGGCGGAGGAGAAGGGCAGGGAGTCGGTGCACCGCCAGCCCTCGGCGGCCCCGGTGGCCGGGGAGGCGTCGATGATCGCCTGGAGGGAGGCGTTCGGGCGCGGGTCGGACGCGCCGAGGGCGCCGAGCACCGTACGGACGTACTCCTCGTCCGCGCCGCCGAGCGCGCGCACCTCGGTGACGTCCATGCCGCCCTCGGTGAGCGTGCCGGTCTTGTCCAGGCAGACCGTGTCGACGCGGGCGAGGCCCTCGATGGCGGGCAGCTCCTGGACGAGGCACTGCTTGCGGCCGAGCCGGACGACGCCGATCGCGAAGGCCACGGAGGTGAGCAGCACCAGCCCCTCCGGGACCATGGGCACGATGCCGCCGACGGTCCGCGCGACGGAGTCCTTGAAGGCGTCGTCCTTGGTGACCAGCTGGCTGATGATCAGGCCGATCGCGGTCGGGACCATCATCCACGTGACGTATTTCAGGATCGTGGAGATGCCGGAGCGCAGCTCGGACTGGACGAGGGTGAAGCGGGACGCCTCCTCGGCGAGCTGGGCGGCGTAGGCCTCGCGCCCCACCCTGGTCGCCCGGAAGGCACCCCCGCCCGCGACCACGAAGCTGCCGGACAGGACCTGGTCCCCGGGCCGTTTGACGACCGGGTCGGCCTCGCCGGTCAGCAGCGACTCGTCGATCTCCAGTCCGTCGGCCTCGACGCACACCCCGTCGACCACGGCCTTGTCCCCGGGGCCGATCTCGATGACGTCGTCCAGCACGATCAGCGAGGTGCTGATCGGGGTGGTCCGCCCGTCCCGGCGCACGTCCGGTCTGACCTCGCCGATCAGCGCCAGGGAGTCGAGGGTCTTCTTCGCCCGCCACTCCTGGACGATGCCGATGCCGGTGTTGGCGAGGATCACGAAGCCGAAGAGGCTGTCCTGGATCGGCGCCACGATCAGCATGATCACCCACAGGACGCCGATGATCGCGTTGAAGCGGGTGAGGACGTTGGCGCGGACGATCTCGCCGAGTGAGCGGCTGCTGCGCACCGGTATGTCGTTGACCTGCCCGCGCGCGACCCGCTCGGCGACCTCGGCGGCCGTCAGCCCCGTCTCCGGCGAGGACAGGGGAGCGGGGCGCGCGGGATCGAGTGCGGCGCCCGCGTCGATATGCGTCATGCATTCGACGGTACGTGCGGTTTTGGGGCTTCACCCGCTGGATGGGTGGAAGATCCGACCTGGGTACGAGAAGCCCGGCCGCCGTGTGCTGCCGTGGTACTACGGGGTGGGACGGGCCTCGCGGGCCGCGGTGTCCCGCTTGATCGCGGCGTCGCGCCGGCGGACGTACCAGATGCCGATGAGGCCGAGCCCGCCGCCCGCCAGGCAGGTCCACACCCACCAGGTGTGCCCGTGGTCGTCGAACCAGCCGTAGAAGGGCAGCTGGGCCAGGAAGAGGACGAACCAGAGGATGGTGCCGCCGGTGATGGTCGCGACCACGGGGCCCTCAAGGGGCTCCGGCGCCTCATGCGTAGGTGTCCACTTCGCCATGCGTACAGCTTACGAGGGTGCCGGCGCGCCCTCGCGGGGCGGCGGCCGGTCGGCAGGGCGGGTGCCGCCGCACGGGTCTACGCGCGGAGATAGCGATCTCGGGCTCATACGTTCATACTGAATCCGTTTGTCTCTGACCGCTTTCATTCGTAGGAAACGCCAACAAGGCCGTGGGGGAACCTGTTGGTGATGAGGTCTCGCATGTCCGCCTCGGCCGCCGCCAAGGTCCCCCCGTCCCCCGAGTCGCCCGAAGACCGGCGACCCCCGCAGAACGCCCTCGACCGCTACTTCCGGATCTCCGAGCGCGGCAGCACGCTGTCCCGCGAGATCCGCGGCGGTCTGGCCACCTTCTTCGCGATGGCCTACATCATCGTGCTGAACCCGATCATCCTGGGCAGCGCGAAGGACATGTACGGCCACCAGCTCGACAACGGCCAGCTGGTCACCGCGACCGCCCTGACGGCGGCGTTCACCACGCTCCTCATGGGCGTCATCGGCAACGTCCCGATCGCGCTCGCCGCCGGTCTCGGCGTGAACTCGGTCGTCGCCCTCCAGCTCGCCCCGCGGATGTCCTGGCCGGACGCCATGGGCATGGTGGTGCTGGCCGGTTTCGTCGTCATGCTGCTGGTCGCCACCGGTCTGCGCGAGCGCGTGATGAACGCCGTGCCGTTCGGTCTGCGCAAGGCCATCGCGATCGGTATCGGCCTGTTCATCATGCTCATCGGCCTCGTCGACTCCGGGTTCGTCACCCGGATGCCGGACGCCGCCCAGACCACCGTCCCGCTCCAGCTGGGCACGGGCGGTCACCTGCTCGGCTGGCCCGTCCTGGTCTTCGTCCTCGGCGTGCTGCTCACGCTGGCGCTGATCGTCCGCAGGACCCCCGGCGCCATCCTGATCTCCATCGTCGTGATGACCGTCATCGCGATGATCATCAACGCCGTCGCGGACATCCCGTCCTGGGGCCTGACCACCCCGGAGTGGCCCGGCAACCCGGTCTCCACGCCCGACTTCGGCCTGGTCGGCCAGGTCAGCCTGTTCGGCGGGTTCGGGAAGGTCGGCGTCCTGACCGGCGTCCTGTTCGTCTTCACCGTCCTGCTGTCCTGCTTCTTCGACGCCATGGGCACGATCATGGCCGTCAGCGACGAGGCCAAGCTGACCGACGGCGAGGGCCAGATGCCGGGCATCAACAAGGTCCTGTTCGTGGACGGTGTCGCGGTCGCCGCGGGCGGTGCCGCCTCGGCGTCGGCCACGACCTGCTTCGTGGAGTCCACGGCCGGCGTCGGCGAGGGCGCCCGGACCGGCTTCGCCAACATCGTCAGCGGCGGGCTGTTCGCCCTGGCCCTGTTCCTCACGCCGGTCGCCACGATGGTCCCGTCGCAGGCGGCCACCCCGGCGCTGGTCGCGGTCGGCTTCCTGATCCTGGCCGGCTCGATCAAGGAGATCGACTGGGCCGACTTCACGGTCGCCGTCCCGGCCTTCGTGACGATGCTGATGATGCCGTTCACGTACTCGATCACCAACGGCATCGGCATGGGCTTCATCACCTTCACGGTGCTGCGCCTGGCGGTCGGCCGCGGCCGGGACGTGCCGGTGGCGATGTACGCGGTGTCGGCGGTCTTCGCCTTCTACTACCTGATGCCGGCCCTGGGCCTGACCTGATCCCGCGGGGTCACGGCACCCCGTAGAACCGTTCCGTCTCCTCGACGGCGGACTGGAACCGCTCGTCGAAGTCATCCCGAATGAGCGTCCGGACGACATAGTCCTGGACGCTCATTCCTCTTTTCGCCGCGTGGTGCCGGAGCCGTTCGAGCAGCTCCCCGTCCATCCGCAGGCTGAGCACGCTGGTCCCCATGCGCACGAGGGTCGCCCCCGCCCGCCGGGTGATGCCACGGTTTCCGGAAATAGCTCACTCGTACGGGTGACCCTCGGGTTTCAGTGGCGGGGGTCACGGGCAACCGGCGGGGTGAGCGTTGGTATTTCGCGAACCTAATGAGTTAGGCTAAGGAACATGCCGGACCTCAAGCATGGCGACGATGCCGCCGCCGTGAACTCCCTGCGCTCCGCCGTGATGCGGCTCTCCCGTCGGCTCAAGCACCAGCGGGTCGACGAGTCGCTCAGCCCCACCGAGATGTCGGTGCTCGGCACCCTGTCCAACTGCGGCAGCGCGACCCCGGGCGAGCTCGCCCGCAAGGAACACGTCCAGCCGCCGTCGATGACCCGCATCGTGGCGCTCCTGGAGGCCAAGGGGCTGGTCCGGCTGGAGCCGCACCCCGAGGACCGGCGCCAGAAGGTCGTGACGCAGACCGAGCAGGCCGTGGTGATGCTCGAGGAGAGCCGCCGCAAGCGCAACGCGTTCCTGGCCGCGCTGGTCGAGGGGCTCGACGAGGACGAGTGGGCGAAGCTGCGCGCAGCGGCCCCCGTGCTGGAGAAGCTCGCACACCTGTAGAAAGCAATCGCGAGGAGGCGACCCTTTGAGTACGGGACCCGGAGCAGCTTCCGTCCCCGCACCTGACCACGACGACTCCCTGTCCAAGGCCCCCGGGGCCCCGCACAAGACGTCCATGTTCGCCTCCCTGAGGGTCCGCAACTACCGCCTGTTCTTCCTGGGCCAGGTCGTCTCCAACATCGGCACCTGGATGCAGCGCATCGCCCAGGACTGGCTGGTGCTCAGCCTCACCGGGTCCTCCGCGGCCGTCGGCATCACGACGGCCCTGCAGTTCCTGCCGATGCTGCTCTTCGGTCTCTACGGCGGCGTCCTCGTCGACCGCCTGCGCAAGCGGCCCACGCTGCTGGTCACCCAGTCCGCCATGGGCCTGACCGCGCTCGCCCTCGCCGCGCTCACCCTGACCGGGCACGTCCAGGTGTGGCACGTCTACGTCGCGGCCTTCGCGATGGGCCTGGCCACCGTCATGGACAACCCCGCCCGCCAGTCCTTCGTCTCCGAGCTGGTCGGCCGCGACCAGCTCCAGAACGCGGTCAGCCTGAACTCGGCCAACTTCCAGTCCGCCCGCCTGGTCGGCCCCGCCGTCGCGGGCCTGATGATCACCGGCGTGGGCACCGGCTGGGCGTTCCTCGCCAACGGGCTGTCCTTCGTGGCGCCGCTGGGCTGCCTGCTGCTGATGCGGGCCCGCGAGCTGCACGTCGCGCAGCGCGCCCCGCGCGGCAAGGGACAGCTCCGGGAGGGCCTGCACTACGTCGCCGGGCGCCCCGAGCTGATCTGGACCATCGTCCTGGTCGGCTTCATCGGCACCTTCGGCTTCAACTTCCCGGTGTTCCTGTCCGCCTTCGCGGACGACGTCTTCCACGCGGGCGCCGGCGAGTACAGCCTGTTCAACACCCTCATGGCCGTCGGCTCCCTGGCCGGCGCGCTGCTCGCCGCCCGGCGCGGCACGGCCCGGCTGCGGGTGCTGATCGCGGCGGCCCTCGGCTTCGGCGTCCTGGAGATCGTCGCAGCGTCGGCGCCGTCGCTGTGGCTGTTCGCCCTGCTGATGGTCCCGATCGGCGTCTTCAGCATGACGGTCAACGTCACCGCCAACACCAGCATCCAGATGTCCACCGACCCGGCCATGCGGGGCCGCGTCATGGCCCTCTACATGATGGTCTTCCTCGGCGGTTCCCCGGTCGGCGCCCCGATCGTCGGCTGGGTCACCGACACCTACGGCGCCCGGGTGGGCTTCGCCGCGGGCGGCGCCGTGGCGGCCACCGCGGCGGCCGTGGTCGGCCTGGTCCTGGCCCGCGTCGGCAACCTGCGCCTGTCCGTCGGCTGGCACCGGGGACACCCGCAGGTGCGGTTCGTGCCGCGCGAGCGCCGGGAGCAACTGGCCCCGGCGGCGTAGGAGGTCTGGGAAGGTGGCGGCATGAGACTCTTCGCCGCCGTGCTGCCGCCCGAGGACGTCGTCGCCGCTCTCGCCGCCGAGGTGGCCGCGCTCAGGAAGCTGCCCGGCGCGGACGGGCTGCGCTGGACCGGCCGTCCGGGGTGGCACCTCACGCTCGCCTTCTACGGCGAGGTCGGCGAGGACGTCGTACCGGAGCTGTCCGCGCGCCTGGAGCGGGCCGCACGCCGCACCGCGCCGTTCGAGCTGGCGCTGCGCGGCGGCGGCCACTTCGGGCACGGCCGGGCCCTGTGGGCCGGGGGAGCGGGCGACCTGGGCGCCCTGCGTCTGCTCGCGGAGCGTGCCGAGTCGGCGGCGCGCCGGGCGGGCGTCCCGATGGGGGAGCACCGGCGCTACACGGCCCACCTCACACTGGCCCGCGGCCGGGAGGCGTTCGACGTGGCTCCCTATGTCGACGCGCTGGCCGGTTTCACCAGCCGCACCTGGACCGTGACGGACCTGGCGCTGGTGCGCAGCAACCTGCCGAGGTCCGGGGTTCCCGGCGAGCAGCCCCGCTACGAGACGGTCGCCCGCACTCCGCTCGGCGCGGCCGGTTAGGCTCGGGGGCGTGGACCCGAAGACCCGTAACCGGATCATGGCCGGTGTGCTCGTGCTGATGTTCGTCGTCGTGGCGGTGGCGGCGGCGCTCGGTTAGCCGAGGCCGCCGCCGGCGTGCCCGCGCGGCCTACCAGGCGAAGGCCTCCGGGGAGGGGCCCGGCCCCGGGAAGATCTCGTCCAGCCCGTTCAGCAGCTCCTCGGAGAGCTCCAGCTCCACGGCGCGCAGCGCCGACGCCAGCTGCTCGCCGGTCCGCGGACCCACGATGGGGCCGGTCACGCCGGGCCGGGTCAGCAGCCAGGCCAGCGCCGCCTCGCCGGGTGCGACGCCGTGCTTGTCGAGCAGGTCCTCGTACGCCTGGATCTGAGCGCGCGAGGCCGGGTCGGCCAGGGTGTCGGCCGCCCGCCCGGAGGCGCGCCGTCCGCCCTCCGCCTGCTTCCTGATGACCCCGCCCAGCAGCCCGCCGTGCAGCGGCGACCACGGGATGACTCCCAGGCCGTAGTCCTGCGCGGCCGGGATGACCTCCATCTCGGCGCGGCGCTCGGCCAGGTTGTAGAGGCACTGCTCGCTGACCAGGCCGATGGTGCCGCCGCGCCGGGCGGCGGTCTCGTTGGCCTGGGCGATCTTGTAACCGGGGAAGTTCGAGGAGCCGGCGTAGAGGACCTTGCCCTGCTGGACCAGCGTGTCGACGGCCTGCCAGATCTCGTCGAATCCGGTGGCGCGGTCGATGTGGTGGAACTGGTACAGGTCGATGTGGTCGGTCCGGAGCCGCTTGAGGCTGGCGTCGACGGCCCGGCGGATGTTCACGGCGGACAGCTTGTCGTGGTTGGGCCACGCCTCGCCGTCGGCGCCCATGTTGCCGTACACCTTGGTGGCGATGACGACCTTGTCGCGCCGGTCGCCGCCCTGGGCGAACCAGTTGCCGATGATCTCCTCGGTGCGGCCCTTGTTCTCGCCCCAGCCGTACACGTTGGCGGTGTCGAAGAAGTTGATGCCCGCGTCCAGCGCCGCGTCCATGATCGCGTGGCTGTCGGCCTCGTCGGTCTGCGGACCGAAGTTCATGGTGCCGAGGACGAGCCGGCTGACCTTGAGTCCTGTGCGTCCGAGCTGCGTGTACTTCATGGCCCCCAGCCAACGGCTTGGAGTGCGCTCCAGGCAAGCGGATCCGCTCAGTCGCGGGGGAACCCGGCGGTGGGCAGCGTGAGGCCGAGGACGGTGTCGGTGAGGTCCAGGTCCTGCCCGAAGGCGACCCGGGTCTCGGTCGTGTAGTCGCCGTCCTTGGGACGGGTGTAGATGTGGCACCTGCCCTGGTACGGGTCGGCGATGAGGTAAAGGGGGACCTCGGCGGCGGCGTACGCGAGCTTCTTGGGGCCGTAGTCGTTGGCGGCGGTGCCCTGGGAGATGACTTCGGCCACGAACTCGACGTCCTGGTGGCGCCAGTGGCCGGTGTCGTCCCGCTCCGCTCCGTCGCGGAGTTTGGCGACGTCCGGGCAGAAGCCGTTCTCATGGCCGGGGAAGTCGATGCGGACGTCCGAGAAGATCTTGACATCTTTGCCGAACCTGTCATCGACGGCTCGTGCGATGCGGAAGATGATCCCCCAGTGCGTGTCCCGCTGCGGTGTCATGTGGACGTTGCCCCCGACGATCTCGACCCTGAATCCTTCGGGGACGGGCATCCGCTCCAGCCGCTCGAACCACTCGTCCAGGCGCTGGGTGTTGGCGTCGGCCATGGCGATCCTGTCTTCAAGGACGGTCATCGTGGCGCTCCTCCCCGGCTGTCCCACGGGCGGGAGCAGCCGCGCGGTACAACGATACGCACGGAGGTCAGGTCACGGCAGGCCGCGCATATGTCAGCAGACTAGGACTCGCCGGAGTACGGCCCGCCCAGCCCCCACTCCTCGTGCAGCGCCTCCGCGAACGCGCCCGCGATCTTGTGCTCGCCGTCCTCGTTGGGGTGGGTGCCGTCGTAGGTGTCCGTGTGGAAGTCGTACGACGCCGGCGGGGGGACGAGGAGGAGGGCGGAGTCCGGTGCGTCGAGGTCGGCGACCGTCTTGGCCAGGAGCTCGTTGAAGCGGTGGACCTGGTCGGCGAAGGGCGCGTCGGTGTCCACCCGGATGTTGTGCAGCACCGGCATCACGGCCACGCGGACGCGCGGGTTCGCCGACCGGGCCCCGGCCACGAAGGCGCGGACGTTGTCCGCGGTCTGCTCGGGGTTGGTGTAGAAGCCGAGGTCTATCAGGCCCAGGGAGACCAGGAGCACGTCCGCGCGGTGGACGCGCACCGCCTCGCCGATCAGCGGCGTCATGTGGTGCCAGCCCTCGCCCCAGCCGGCCAGGTGGGCGCGGGGGAAGCCGGGGTCGGCGTAGGTGTACGAGGTGGGGGCGTCCGTCGACGGGTCGTGCAGCGCCTCGCGGGGGCCGACGAAGGTGAAGGGGCGGCCGTACGTGTCACGCAGGTGCTGCCACATCCGGTGGCGCCACGTGTGTTCGCCGGCGCTCCCTATCGTCATGGAGTCACCGACGAACATGAACCTGAGCATCCGCTCATCATGGACGATCCGCCTGGCCGGCGCGATGTGAGCCCGGCCACCCGGGACGGCCGTCAAGGTGAACACCCGCGCGGGATGGCAGGCTTGGCGCATGCGCCGATCTCTCGCCCTCCTCGCCTCGGCCCTTCTCGTGGGCGCGTTCGCCGTGCCGGCCGTCGCCGCCGACGGGGACGACGGGAGCGACGGGTTCACCATCAAGGACCCGCGCATCACCGAGTCCAGCGGCCTCGCCGCCTCCCGCCTGCACCCCGGCGTCTACTGGACGCACAACGACCAGGACAACGGGCCCTACCTCTACGCCGTGGACGGCGCCACCGGCGAGACCGTCGCGCGCGTCGCGCTGTCCGGCGTGGGCACGCCCCGGGACGTCGAGGCGATCGCGGTCGGGCCCGGGAACAGGATCTTCGTCGGCGACATCGGGGACAACCTCGGCGGCACCTGGCCGTACGTGTGGATCTACGAGCTGCCCGAGCCGAAGGAACTGAAGGACCAGACGGTCAAGGCCACGCAGTACGTAGTGAAGTACGCGGACGGTGCCCGCGACGCCGAGTCGATGGTCGTCCACCCGAAGACCGGGCGCGTCTACATCATCGACAAGAACGAGGACGGCGGGCACCTGTACGAGGGCCCGGCGAAGCTGTCCTCCTCCGGCACCAACGTCTTCCGGCCCACCGTCCCCGTCGACCTCTGGGCCACCGACGCCGCGTTCTCCCCGGACGGCGAGCGGCTCGCCGTGCGCGGCTATCTCGGGGGCATCTGGTACGCCTGGAACGACGGGAAGATCCAGCGCAAGGGGCGGATCAGCGTGCCCCTGGGGCAGGGCGAGTCGGTCACCTACACCGCCGACGGCAAGAAGCTGCTGCTCGGCATGGAGGGCGAGAACAGCCCGGTGCGGGCCCAGGACGCGCCCGGGGGCGGCTCGTCGGGCGGGGACGGCGCCTCGTCCGGCGACGGCGGGTCCGGCGCCTCCGGTGCGGACGGCACCGGCGGGGACACGCTCAAGGTCGGCGCGGTCGGCGTGCTCGTGGCGTGCGCCGCGCTGTTCGGCCTACGCCGGCTGTTCCGGCGCCGCTGAGACGTCCGCCGCCCGCCGTGCGGCCACCAGCACCTCCAGCCCGTCCAGGATGCGCCGGAGCCCGAACTCGAAGTGGTCGAAGCCGGTGCCGAAGGCGTCCTCGGACAGGGAGGCCAGCACGGGGTAGCGCCCGCTGGCCATGGCCTTCACCAGCACCGGCTCCTGGGCCGCCCAGAACTGCGCGTCCGTCAGCCCGGACCTGCGCTCCGCCTCCCGCTCGTACACCTGCGTCCGGGCGGCCCCGACGACGTACCCGTCGATCATGATGATCACCGAGACCAGCTCGGGGTCGGTCAGCCCCATCGGCTTGATCCGGGCGAGCACCTTCTCCATGCCGTCCAGGGCTGACGGGCCGAGGATCGGGCGGGACTGGTTGACCTCCAGCAGCCACGAGTGGCGGCGGTAGAGGGCGAGTGTGGCGTGGCCGAGGGCCTCCAGTGCCGAGCGCCAGCCGCCGTCGCCGAGGTCGGCCGGGTCCTCGGACGGGCGCTGTACGCGGTCCAGCATCAGGTCGATCAGCTCGCCCTTGCCGGGGACGTAGCGGTACAGGGACATCGTGCCGGTGCCCAGCTCGGTGGCGATCCGACGCATCGAGACCGCGCCCAGTCCGTCCCGGTCGGCGACCTCGACGGCGGCCTCCACGATCCGCTCCAGCGTCAGGCCCGGCCTGGGGCCTCGGCTGGGGCGCCGGCCGGTGTCCCACAACAGTTCGAGGGTGCGGCCGATGTCGCCGCTGCCGCTGGTCTCCGTACCGCTTGCCATGGGGTCAGTCTAAATCCGCGCCAGAAAATTGGGTACGGTGTACGCGTAATCGAGTACGGTGTACTCAGTCAGCCGCAGGAAAGGGGGACCGGGACCCATGAGCGAGCGAGACGCGGTACGGGCCGAGGGTCTGGAGAAGCGGTACGGGGACAAACGCGCACTGGACGGCTTCGACCTGTTCGTCCGCGAGGGCACCGTGCACGGCCTGCTCGGGCCGAACGGCGCCGGGAAGACCACCGCCGTGCGCATCCTGTCCACGCTGGTCCGGCTGGACGGCGGACGGGCCGAGGTGGCGGGTCTGGACGTCGCCCGCCGGCCGCGCGAGGTGCGGGCCCGGATCGGCCTCACCGGGCAGTATGCGGCCGTGGACGAGGTGCTCACCGGCCGGCAGAACCTGGAGATGTTCGGGCGCCTGTTCCACCTGGGCGGCCGGCGGGCCCGGGCCCGCGCGGTCGAGCTGCTGGAGCAGTTCGACCTGACCGACGCCGCCGACCGGGGCGTCGGCAAGTACAGCGGCGGCATGCGGCGCCGCCTCGACCTCGCCGCCTCGATGATCCTCGCCCCCTCCGTCCTGTTCCTGGACGAGCCGACGACGGGCCTCGACCCCCGCAGCCGCGGCGAGGTCTGGGACTCGGTCCGGGCCCTGGTGGCGAGCGGCACGACCGTGCTGCTGACCACGCAGTACCTGGAGGAGGCCGACAAGCTGGCCTCCCGCATCACCGTGATCGACCGGGGCCGGTCCATCGCCGACGACACCCCGGACGGGCTGAAGAATGCGGTCGGCGGCGACCGCGTAGAGGTCGTGGTGGCCGAGCGGGCCGACATCCCGAGGGTGGTGAAGGTGGTCGCCCGGGTCTGCGACGGCGAACCGGAGGCCGACGAGGAGGCACTGCGCGTGCACGCCCCGGTCACCGACCGGGTCTCCGCGCTGACCGAGGTGGCACGGACCCTTCAGGACGAGGGGGTCGGCGTGGAGGACATCGGGCTGCGCAGGCCGAGCCTCGACGACGTGTTCCTGCGCCTGACCGGTCACCGCACCGCCCGTACCGAGACGGAGGCGGCGGCATGAGCGCCCTCGACCCGACGACGGCCCCGCGCGAACGCGGCCGGCTGTACTGGCTGTTGGCCGACTGCGGCAACATCGTGCGCCGCGGCCTGACGCACTACCAGCGCCAGCCCGTCAACATCGCTTGGCAGCTGGGCTTCCCGATCCTGTCCGTCCTCCTCTACGGCTACGTCTTCGGCAGCGCGATGACCGTGCCGGGCGGCGGGGACTACAAGGACTTCCTGATGCCGGGCATGTTCGTGATGACCATGGCGTTCGGCTTCATCAACACCGCCACCGTCGTCGTCTACGACTCCACCAAGGGCGTCATCGACCGGTTCCGTTCCATGCCGATGGCCTCCTCCGCCGTGGTCGCGGGGCGCGGCGTGACCGACCTCGTGATCGCCTGCGCCGAGCTGGCGATCATGATGCTGACGGCGCTGGCCATGGGCTGGCGTCCGGACGGCGGCTGGGGCTTCCTGGCGGCGTTCGCGCTGCTGCTGTGGCTGCGGTTCGCGCTGATCTGGATCGGTGTGTGGCTGGGCCTGCTGGTCCCGAACCCGGAGGCGGCCGGCGGTCTGTTCGCGGTGGCGTTCCCGCTGACGATGATCTCCAGCATCTTCGTCGCCCCGCAGCTCATGCCCGACTGGCTGGGCTGGGTGGCCGCCTGGAACCCGATCTCCTCCACGGCGGCGGCTGCCCGCGAGCTGTTCGGCACGCCGATCGGCGGCGGCGACTCGTGGGTCGAGCAGCACGCGGTGTTGATGGCGTGCGTGTGGCCGGTGGTGCTGACGGCGATCTTCCTGCCCCTGGCGGTACGGCGGTTCCAGCGCCTCAGCCGCTGAACCGCGTGTGGAGGTGCTGACCTCCCGCGGAGCACGTGAGAGGGCGCCCGGCGGGTGGTCCGCCGGGCGCCCTCCTCGTCGTTGCCGGTGACGGCTACAGCTTCTCGATCACGTAGTCGATGCACTTGGTCAGCGCCTCGACGTCGGCCGGGTCGATCGCCGGGAACATCGCGACGCGCAGCTGGTTGCGGCCGAGCTTGCGGTACGGCTCGGTGTCGACGATGCCGTTGGCGCGCAGCACCTTGGCGACGGCGGCGGCGTCGATGTCGTCGGAGAAGTCGACGGTGCCGATGACCTGCGACCGCTTGGCCGGGTCGGTGACGAACGGCGTCGCGAACTTCACGTCCTCCGCCCAGCCGTACAGCGTGCGCGCGGAGGTCGCGGTGCGGCGGACGGTGAAGTCCAGGCCGCCCTGGCCGTTCATCCACTCCAGCTGCTCGTTCAGCAGGAACAGGGTGGCCAGCGCCGGGGTGTTGTACGTCTGGTTCTTGCGGGAGTTGTCGATCGCCGTCGGCAGCGAGAAGAACTCCGGGACGTGCCGGCCGGACGCGTGGACCCGCTCGGCGCGCTCGATCGCGGCCGGGGAGAACACGCCGATCCACAGGCCGCCGTCGGAGGCGAAGGACTTCTGCGGGGCGAAGTAGTAGACGTCGGTCTCGGCGATGTCGACGGGCAGGCCGCCGGCGCCGGAGGTGGCGTCGACCAGCACGAGGGAGCCCTCGTCGGCACCGGCGACCCGCTCGATCGGCATGGCGACGCCGGTCGAGGTCTCGTTGTGCGTGAACGCGTACACGTCCACGCCGGCCTCGGCCCGCGCCTCGGGGTGGGTGCCCGGGTCGGCGGAGACGACCGTCGGCTCGGCCAGCCAGGGGGCGAGCTTCGCCGCCTTGGCGAACTTGGAGGAGAACTCGCCGAAGGTCAGGTGCTGCGACTTGTTCTCGATCAGGCCGTGGGTCGCGACGTCCCAGAACGCGGTGGAGCCGCCGTTGCCGAGGACCACCTCGTAGCCGTCGGGGAGCTGGAACAGCTCGCGGATGCCCTCACGGACCTTGCCGACCAGGTTCTTGACCGGGGCCTGGCGGTGTGAGGTGCCGAGGAGGGACGTACCGGTGGCGGCCAGGGCGTCCAGCGCCTCCACCCGCACCTTGGAGGGACCCGCGCCGAATCGACCGTCCGCGGGCTTGATGTCAGCAGGAATCTGGATCTCAGCCACGAGCCGGAGGCTACCCCCTGGGCCAAACCGGACGACGACATGTCCGTCCGATGAGACGAGATCTCCGCCGTGCGGACCTGTACGGAGCTACGAGAGCCCATCCTGGACGCATGACGGGTCTTGAGGCAGCACTGCGCGGGGCCGTCCGGGGCGAGGTCGGATTCGACGTCACCTCCCGGGCGCTGACCACCATGGACGCGTCCAACTACCGGCGGGTCCCGCTCGGTGTGGTGGCGCCGTCGGACGCCGACGACGTGGCGGCCGTGCTGGAGGTGTGCCGGGAGCGGGGCGTACCGGTCGTGGCGCGCGGCGGGGGCACGTCGATCGCGGGCCAGGCCACCGGCACGGGCGTCGTCCTGGACTTCACCCGGCACATGAACCGGCTGCTGTCCCTGGACCCGGAGAGCCGCACGGCCGTCGTCCAGCCGGGCCTGGTCCTCGACCGGCTCCAGGAGGCCGCCGCCCCGCACGGCCTGCGCTTCGGCCCCGACCCCTCCACCCACAGCCGCTGCACGCTCGGCGGGATGATCGGCAACAACGCGTGCGGGTCCCACTCGGTGGCCTGGGGCACCACGGCGGACAGCGTGCGCGAGCTGACGGTGCTCACCGCGCGGGGGCGTCGGCTGCGGCTCGGGCGGGAGTGGGCCGGGGCACCGGAGGGCCTGCGTGAGCTGGTGGACGGCGACCTGGCGCGGTTGCGTACCGGCTTCCCCGACCTGCCCCGCCGCATCTCCGGCTACGCGCTGGACGCGCTGCTCCCGGAGCACGGTGCGGACGTGGCCCGTTCCTTCTGCGGCTCGGAGGGCACGCTGGGCGTGCTGACCGAGGCGGTGGTCCGGCTGGTCGAGGCGCCGCGCGCGCGGGCGCTGGCGGTGCTGGGCTACGCCGACGAGGCCGACGCGGCCCAGGCGGCGGTGGGCCTGCTGCCGCTCGGCCCGCTGACGGTGGAGGGCATGGCGGTGGACCTGGTGCCGTCCACCGAGGGCCTGCCGCGGGGCGGGGCCTGGCTGTTCGTGGAGACCGGCGGCGCGTCGCCGGCCGAGGCGCGGGCGCGCGCGGAGGAGGTCGTGCGGGCGGCGGACGTGGTGGACGCGCTGGTGGTGACCGACCGGGCCGGGCAGCGGGCGCTGTGGCGGATCCGGGAGGACGCCGCCGGTACGGCGACGCGGATGGGCGACGGCACGGAGGCGTGGCCGGGCTGGGAGGACTGCGCGGTGCCGCCGGCGCGGCTGGGCGACTACCTGCGGGACTTCCGCGCCCTGCTGTCGGCCCACGGCCTGCGGGGCACGCCGTACGGGCACTTCGGGGAGGGCTGCGTCCACGTGCGCGTCGACTTCGACCTGCTGACGGACGCCGGGGTGGCCCGTTTCCGCCGGTTCTCCGAGGAGCTGGCCGACCTGGTCGTGGCGCACGGCGGATCACTGTCCGGGGAGCACGGGGACGGGCAGGCGCGGGCGGAGCTGCTGCCGCGGATGTACGGCGAACGGACGGTGGCCCTCTTCGAGCGGGTCAAGGGCGTCTGGGACCCCGACGACCTGCTCAACCCGGGCGTGCTGGTCCGCCCGGCGCCGCTGGACGCGAACCTGCGCTTCGCCGTCCTGCCGCGCGGGCCGGTGGACGTGGAGTTCGGCTACTCCGCCGACGGGGGCGACTTCCCGGCGGCGGTGCGGCGCTGCGTCGGCGTCGCCAAGTGCCGTACCGCGCCGGTCTCCGGCTCCGGGGTGATGTGCCCGTCGTTCCGGGTGACGGGGGAGGAGGAGCACTCGACGCGGGGCAGGGCGCGGCTGCTGCACGAGATGCTCGCCGGCGAGCTGGTGACCGACGGCTGGCGGTCGACGGAGGTCCGGGACGCCCTGGACCTGTGCCTGTCCTGCAAGGGCTGCCGCTCCGACTGCCCGGTCGGGGTCGACATGGCCACGTACAAGGCGGAGTTCCTGCACCACCACTACGTGGGCCGGCGCCGCCCGGCCGCGCACTACGCGATGGGGTGGCTGCCGGTGTGGCTGCGCTGGGTGGCGCGTACGCGTACCGCGCCGCTCGTCAACCGGCTCGCCGCCGTACGGCCGTTGGCCGCGGTGGTGAAGCGGCTGGGCGGGATCGCGGCCGAGCGGGAGGTGCCGCGGCTGGCGGGGGAGACGTTCAGCGGGTGGTGGCGCCGGCGGCGCCCGGTCGCCTCGGGGTCCGGCGACCTGGTGGTGCTCTGGCCCGACACCTTCACCGAGCACCTGTCACCGTCCGTGGGCCGGGCGGCCGTACGGGTGCTGGAGGCGGCGGGGCTGCGGGTGGCGCTGCCGCCGACGCTGCGGGGGCGGGCCGCCGTCGGGGACGGTGTCTCCAGGTCGCCGGCCGCCCTGCTGACCACCCGCCGGGGCCGGGTCTGCTGCGGCCTGACGTACGTCTCCACCGGCCAGCTGGACCGCGCGCGGGCGGTCATGCGCCGCACGCTGGACCTGATGGCCCCGGTGCTTCAGGCGCGGGCCCCGGTCGTGGTGCTGGAGCCGAGCTGCGCCGCGGCCCTGCGCACCGACCTGCCGGAGCTGCTGCACGACGACCCGCGGGCGGCCCGGCTCGCCGCCCGGGTGGTGACCTTCGCGGAGGCCCTGGAGCGCCACGCCCCCGGCTGGGTGCCGCCCGCCGTGGACCGTCCGGTCACCGGGCAGACCCACTGCCACCAGCACGCGGTCCTCGGGGACGCGGCCGACCGCCGCCTGCGCGAGGCGGCGGGCCTGACCGGCGAGCTGAGCGGCGGCTGCTGCGGCCTCGCGGGGAACTTCGGCTTCGAGGACGGCCACTACGAGGTCTCGGCCGCGTGCGCGGAGGACCGGCTGCTGCCGGCGGTGCGGGAGGCACCGGACGGGGCGGTGGTCCTGGCGGACGGCTTCTCGTGCCGGACGCAGCTGGAGCAGCTGGCGGGGGTACGGGGCCGGCATCTGGCGGAGGTGCTGGCGGACGGGCTGGCGGAGGAGTGACGGTCGGCGGTGCGCCGGGGAGCCTACGGCCGGTGGAACACGGCCTCCGGGCGGGAGGACGTGGGGCCGTCGAGCACGGGCCGGGGCAGGCCGCGCAGGTGGCGGTCGAAGAAGGCGGTCACGTAGTCGCGGGTGAGGGCCCAGCTCCGCTCGCCCGACAGCGGCACCGCCGGGTCCGGCAGCCCGAGCTGGTCCCCGAGCCAGGGGAAGTCGGTGAAGGAAAAGTGCCCGGCGCCGGCGAAGGTCAGCCAGCGCTTCCAGCCGTGCAGACGGTCCCACGCCTCGGACCAGTCGGTGCCGGTGCTGTCGGGGCGATGGGTGGCCTCGGCGCCGATCATCAGGAACGGCCGCCTGCCGAGCCCGGCCCCGGGCCGGACGAAGAAGTCGCCGTCCAGGTTGGCACCCGCCCGCACCCGTCGGTCGGCCGCCATGGTCGCGGCGGCGGCCGCCCCGCCGATCGAGTGCCCGGCGATCCCGACGCGCCGGGCGTCGATCACGCGGGAGAGCGCCGCACCGGCACCCCGGGGGCCGGTCAGTTCGTCGATGACGAAGGACAGGTCGGCGGCGCGCCCGGGCACGACCTTCGCGTACCCCGGCCCCGGCTCGACCTCGTCGCACGCCACGCAGGGCAGGACGCGGCCGCCGGGGAACTCCGTGCCGACGGACTCGTACGCGTGGTCCACGGTGGCGACGACGTGACCGCGACTGGCCAGGTCGTCGGCGAGCGAGGTGAGCGTGGCGCGCGGCATCCCGAAGCCGGGGGACAGCAGCACCAGGGGGAAGCGGCCCGGTGCCGGGGGGACGGAGACCCGGGCGTGCGTACGCGTTCCGGCGACCGTCTCGGCCGGAACGACCCCGCCGAGCCCTCTGGCCTCCAGCAGGAGCCGCGCCTCCTCGGTGGTCATGTAAGCCGCGGGCGCCCCGCCGGCCGGGCGCGCCGGATAGGACACGGACACCATCAGCTCTCGGTACCCCACCGCCGGGACCCAGGGGTCCGCACGGCTCCGGTCGACGAGGTGAAGGGTCCGGCGGCCCACCGGGTGGGGGCCGGAGGGCGCGGGCAGCTCCGGCTCCGCGGCGGACGACGGGGCCCGGACCGCCCGGGACGCCGTGGGGACGTCCTGGCCCGCCGACGCGGGCACGGCGCCCAGCAGCGGGAGGGACAGGGCGCACGCGAGCAGCGCGGCCAGGGCGGTGGTGCGTGATCTGCGGGTCATGCAGGCGAAGTTAGGACCCGAGGGGCGCCCGGCGCGTCGGGCCGGGGTGGTACTTCGGCGTAGGCCCGAGGTACGACCCCGGGGCGTGGTGTCCGACCGTGGTCCCGTCCCGGGCCGCCCGGGCCCGGCGGCGGAACCGTGGGCCGGGGGCCTCGCGTGATCGTTCGTATGGACGGTTCGGACGATCGGGCGGAGGCGCCGCGGCGGTGGGGCGGCAAGCGGGCGTGGGCGATCGGGGGCGGGGCGGCGGCCGTCGCGCTGGCGGTCGCCGCGGGGATGGTGGTCGCCGGCGACGAGCCGGCCGGCATCGCCCCGCCGCGCCGCTGCGGGACCGGTCCCCAGGGCCCCGCGGCGGCCGCGCCCGCCTCGGAGGGCGCCGCCGACTTCGACGGGGACGGGCACCCCGACCTGGCCTTCGGCTCCACGGGGAGCGTGGACGGCGGGAGCGGGGGCGGGAGCATCGAGGTGGCGTACGGGACGGGGGCGGGGACGGGGATCGGCCGGTGCCAGTACCTGACGCAGGACGATGCCGGCATCCCCGGGAAGAACCGTGACGAGGCCTTCTTCGGCGCGGACGTCGTGGCCCGCGACTTCGACGGCGACGGGTACACCGACCTCGCCGCCTCCGTCTTCGACTGGAAGCCGAGCGTGATCGTCCTGTGGGGCTCCGAGGGCGGGCTGTCGCGCGCGACCCGGGTGCCGGGCACGGACGTCAGCCACGTCGCCTGGGACGACGACCCGATCCTGGACGAGCAGCTCGTCGCCGGGGACTTCGACGGGGACGGGCACGCCGACCTGGTCTTCGGGCTCGGTTCCGACAAGGGGCTGCTCAAGGGCCCCTTCGGGCGCGACGGCACCCCGGCCGCCACGGGCCGCGTCCCCGCGCCGCGCCGGCCCGCGCCGGACGTCCGGGACGCGAACTACGGCGACCTCCTCGCCGGGGACCTCGACGGCGACGGCATCGACGACCTGGTGGCCTTCCACGAGGCCGACCCGGACCCCGAGTCGCCCTGGGCCGAGCAGAGGAGGCCGGTGAGCTATCTGCACGGCGGCCGGGACGGCTTCACGCAGCCCGAGGACACGCGGCTCCCCGACGCGGGCCGGGGAGCGGTCGGTGACGTGGACGGGGACGGCTACGACGACCTGGTCCTCAGCCCCCGGGGCGGTGACGCCGGCCGCAGCTCGGTGACGGTGGTGTACGGGTCGCAGGCCGGGCCGGGGAGGCGTACGACGACCGTCGACCGCGACACGCCCGGCGTGCCGGGCGGGGAGCCCCAGGACGAGGACGCCGTCCTCGTCACCCTGGACACCGGGGACGTCGACGGCGACGGATACGCGGACGTGGTGGCCGGTGCTCCCCGCTGGGACGTGTACGGGAAGCCGGGCCCGGAGCAGGTCCTGTTCCTGGCGGGCGGCCCGGACGGGCTCGGCGGTGCGGGCGCCCGGTTGCTCGACGGCGACGACCTCGGCGCCGCACCGGGCGGGGACGCCGACTTCGGCAGCGCCGTGGGCCTCACCGACCTGGACGGCGACGGACGTGCCGACCTGGTGGTGACCGCGCCCGGCAGCGACACGGTCGACGGCGTCGCGTACCTGCTGCGCGGCACCCCTGACGGGCCGTCCACCGCGGGCGTCACCCGGCTGTCCGGGGACGCCTTCGACGACACGGAGGGGCTGGGGCTGCTGCTGGGCGGCGGAGGAGTCGCCCACTAGACCGTCCTCGGGTTCTCCGCTCTCCGGCGCGCGGTCTAGGACAGGATCTGACCTCGATCGCTCCTAGCGTGGTCCTCGACCGACGCAGCAGTTACACCGGAAGACGGAGACCGATCATGAGCTTCGACGAGACGACCACCCGAGACCTGGCCACCGGCGACCTGACCACCCGTGACGCGGCCGGGTCCCCGGCCGTCACCGGCGAACGTGCCGACCTGCTGGAGATGCTGGCCAAGCACCGGCACTTCCTGCGCTTCACCACCCGTGACCTCACCGACGAGCAGGCCGGACTGCGGACCACGGTCAGCGAGCTCTGTCTGGGCGGCCTGATCAAGCACGTGACCTCGGTCGAGCGGAGCTGGGGGGACTTCATCCTGAACGGCCCGTCGGCCATGGGGGACTTCACGGCCATGACCGAGGCCGACTGGGCCCGGCGGGCCGACGAGTTCCGGATGCTGCCCGGTGAGACGCTGGCCGGTGTGCTGGCCGACTACGCCGAGGCGGCCCGCCGGACCGACGAGCTGGTCGCCACCCTGCCCGACCTGGGGGCCACGCAGCCGTTGCCGAAGGCCCCCTGGTTCCAGGACACGCACTGGTCGGCGCGCCGGGTGCTGATGCACGTCATCGCCGAGACCGCCCAGCACGCCGGCCACGCCGACATCATCCGCGAGTCCCTGGACGGCGCCAAGAGCATGGGCTGACCGGCGACGCGGCCAGGACGCCGCGCGGGCGCCGCGCGGCGGGCCGGCTCACGGGGCCGTCTCGCCGCGCACCAGCGGACCGCACACCGGCTGGACGCCCTCGGGCAGGTCGTCCGGCTCGCACCAGCGGGCCTCCAGGATCTCGAACGGGTCGAGGCGCAGCTCGCCGCCCAGCAGACGCGCCTCGTACGCGACCTCCAGGCGGGTGCGCAGGCCGCTGTTCAGCATGACCAGCCGGCCCACCTCCACCTCCAGGCCGGTCTCCTCCCTGACCTCGCGCACCACGGTCGCCCGGAAGTCCTCGCCCCGGTGCGCGAAGCCGCTCGGCAGACCCCACTGGCGGCCCGGCGACCACATCCGGTGCCGCAGCATCAGGACCCGCCCCTCGTCGTCGCGCACGACGCCGGTCACGCCGACCACGAACTTGGCGTTCAGGAACCACATGATGCGGCTCTGCAGCGGGCGCAGCAGGCGCCAGAGGCGGGCAAGGAGTCGTCTCACTCGGCGGACGCTACCCCCTCGGCGTAAGGGCCCGCCGAGCGAGATCCCGTCCGCCGGGCGGACGTCCGTTGACAGCCGCGCACCCCGCCCGCGACAGTTGCATGGCAGGGCTACGCGCCTGTCTCAGTCCACTACCCTGGACTGTGCCGTACAGCACGATGAACGAAACCGATCCACGTACCGCCCCGGAGCCCTCGTGAGCACGTCCAGCGCCGCCCCCGGCACCCCCGCCCCGGCCGCCTCCACGGCCGGCCCCCACGCAGCGCAGGCCCCGGGGCGGGCGCCCGCGCCGGGTGGTGCCCCGGCCGGCCGGTGGGGTGCCCTCGGCCCGGTCGGACTGGTCCTCTCCGGGGGCGTCTCCGTGCAGTTCGGCGCCGCCCTGGCGGTGAGCCTCATGCCCCGGGCCGGCGCCTTGGGCGTGGTGACCCTGCGGCTGGTCGTGGCCGCCGTCGTCCTGCTCCTGGTCTGCCGTCCCCGGCTGCGCGGCCACTCCCGGGCCGACTGGGGCACGGTCGTCGTCTTCGGCATCGCCATGGCCGGCATGAACGGCCTCTTCTACCAGGCCGTCGACCGCATCCCGCTCGGCCCCGCCGTCACCCTGGAGGTGCTCGGCCCGCTCGCCCTGTCCGTCTTCGCCTCCCGCCGGGCCGTCAACCTGGTCTGGGCCGCGCTCGCCCTGGCCGGCGTCTTCCTGCTCGGCGGCGGCGGCTTCGACGACCTCGACCCGGCCGGTGCCGCCTTCGCGCTGTCGGCGGGCGCGATGTGGGCCGCGTACATCGTCTTCAGCGCGCGCACCGGCCGCCGCTTCCCGCAGGCCGACGGTCTGGCCCTCGCCATGGCGGTCGGCGCGGTGCTGTTCCTGCCGCTCGGCATCGCCGAGTCGGGGGCCGAGCTGATCGACCCCGTGACGCTCGCCCTGGGCGCCGGGGTGGCCCTGCTCTCCTCCGTCCTGCCGTACACCCTCGAGCTGCTCGCGCTGCGGCGCCTGCCCGCGCCGACCTTCGCCATCCTCATGAGCCTGGAGCCCGCCATCGCCGCGGCGGCCGGCTTCCTCATCCTCGACCAGGCCCTGTCCGCCCCGCAGTCCGCCGCCATCGCCCTGGTGGTCGTGGCCAGCATGGGCGCGGTACGGACCCAGGTGGGGCGGCGCGGCCGCGCGCGGCGGCAGCTCCCGGGGGCGGGAGCCGACGGGCAGTAGACGGCGACGGCCGCCCCGACGCCCCGGCGCCCACGACGCCCCCGGCCCCGGCCCCCGTCGCCCCCCCCGGCCCCCGCCCCGGTTCCGACCGGAGCGGGGGTCGGGGTGTTTCCCGCCCCGTCCTCCGGCGTTCTCCGGCCTCCGGCGCAGCGGCCCGCCCGTCCCGGCAATTCATGCAAGCATGCTTGATTGTTTCTGCCTCCGCTGCCATGCTCCTCACCACATCGCGCCGCACGCCGCCGTGCCCGAGGGGAGCGCCCGTGTCCGACCCGACGCCCGTGATCGACGACCTGCGCGAGGAGAGCGAGGAACTCGACGCGCTGGTCGCCCGGCTGAGCCCGGCGCGGTGGGCGCTCGCCACGCCCGCCCCCGGCTGGACGGTCGCCCACCAGATCGCCCACCTGGCCTGGACCGACCGGTCCGCCCTGCTCGCCGTCACCGACGAGGACGGCTTCCGGGTGCTGGTGGAGAAGGCCCTCGCCGCGCCCGGCACCTTCGTCGACGAGGGCGCGGAGGAAGGCGCCAGCCGGGCACCCGACGAACTGCTGGAGGACTGGCGTGAGGGCCGCCGGCGGCTCGAGGCCGCGCTGCGCGCGTCGGCCCCCGGCGCCCGCTTCCCCTGGTACGGCCCGCCCATGGCGGCCGCCTCCATGGCCACCGCCCGGCTCATGGAGACCTGGGCCCACGGCCTCGACATCGCCGCCGCGACCGGTGTCACGCGCCCGCCCACCGCCCGGCTCCGGCACGTGGCCCGCCTCGGGGTGCGGACCCGGGACTTCGCCTACGCGGCCCACGGCCTCACCCCGCCCCCCGAACCGTTCCGCGTCGAGCTCACGGGCCCGGACGGCGACCGGTGGACGTACGGCCCCGAGGACGCGGGACAGCGCGTCACCGGACCCGCCCTCGACTTCTGCCTCCTGGTCACCCAGCGCGCCCACCGCGCCGACCTCGCCCTCACCGCCGACGGCCCGGACGCCGACCGCTGGCTGGACATCGCCCAGGCCTTCGCCGGACCGCCGGGCGCGGGGCGGGAGCCGAAGGGGGCCCGGGGGTGACGGGGCCGCTGAGGATCGGCAACGCCTCCGGCTTCTACGGCGACCGCTTCGACGCGATGCGCGAGATGCTCACCGGCGGCCCGCTGGACGTCCTCACCGGCGACTACCTCGCCGAGCTGACCATGCTCATCCTCGGCCGCGACCGGCTCAGGAACCCCGACGCCGGGTACGCGCGCACCTTCCTGCGCCAGCTCGAGGAGTGCCTCGGCCTCGCCCACGAGCGGGGCGTCAGGATCGTCAGCAACGCCGGCGGACTCAACCCCGCCGGACTCGCCGACGCCGTACGCGCCCTCGCCGGCCGGCTCGGCATCCCCGTGCGGGTCGCGCACGTCGAGGGCGACGACCTCACCGCCGCCCACCCGGGAGCGCTGGCCGCGCACGCCTACCTCGGCGGCTTCGGCATCGCGGAGTGCCTGCGCGCGGGCGCCGACGTCGTCGTCACCGGGCGGGTCACCGACGCCGCCCTGGTCACCGGGCCCGCCGCCGCGCACTTCGGCTGGGCGCCGGCGGAGTACGACCGGCTCGCGGGCGCGGTCGTCGCCGGGCACGTGCTGGAGTGCGGCACGCAGGCCACCGGCGGCAACTACGCCTTCTTCCGGGACGGCGACGTCCGCCACCCCGGCTTCCCGCTCGCCGAGCTGCACGCCGACGGCACCTGCGTCATCACCAAGCACGACGGCACCGGCGGCTTCGTCGACGTCGGCACGGTGACGGCCCAGCTGCTGTACGAGACGGGCGGCGCCCGGTACGCGGGGCCGGACGTCACGGCCCGGCTGGACACCGTACGGCTCACCCAGGACGGCCCCGACCGGGTGCGGATCGACGGCGTCCGGGGCGAGGCCCCGCCGCCCACGCTCAAGGTCGGCCGCAACCGCCTCGGCGGCTTCCGGGGCGAGGTCGTCTTCGTGCTCACCGGCCTCGACGTCGAGGCCAAGGCCGCGCTCGTGCGGGAGCAGATGGGACCCGCCCTGGCGAAGGCCGCCGACGTCCGCTGGGACCTGTCCCGCACCGACCGGCCCGACGCCCCGACCGAGGAGACGGCCAGCGCCCTGCTCAGGCTCGTCGTCCGCGACGCCGACCAGCGGAACGTCGGACGGGCGCTGAGCGGCGCCGCCGTCGAGCTGGCCCTCGCGAGCTACCCCGGCTTCCACGTCCTCGCACCCCCCGGGAAGGGCGCCCCCTACGGCGTCTTCGAGGCCGTCCACGTCCCCCGGGACACCGTCGGCCACACCGCCGTACTGCCCGACGGCAGCCGGCTCCAGGTGCCGCCGGCCGCGGACACCGCCGCCCTGGACGCCGTACCGGAGCCGCCCCTGCCCGAGCCGCTGCCGGAGGGGCCCCGCCGGCGCGCCCCCCTCGGGCTCGTCGCGGGGGCCCGCAGCGGCGACAAGGGCGGCAGCGCCAACGTCGGCGTATGGGCCCGCACCGAAGAGGCCTGGCGCTGGCTCGCGCACGAACTGACCGCCGACCGGTTCCGGGAACTGCTCCCCGAGACCCGCGACCTGCCCGTCACCCGGCACGTGCTGCCGAACCTGCGCGCCCTGAACTTCGTGGTCGAGTCGATCCTCGGCGAGGGCGTCGCCGCCCAGCACCGCTTCGACCCGCAGGCCAAGGCGCTCGGCGAGTGGCTGCGCGCCCGCCACCTGGACATTCCGGAGGTACTCCTGTGACGGTCCTGCCCTCCGCCGTCGACCCGGCCGGCCCCGACCACCGGGCGAACCGCGAGGCCGTCCTCGCCCGGCTCGCCGAGCTGGACGCCGAGCACGCCAAGGCCCTCGCGGGCGGCGGCGAGAAGTACGTCGCCCGGCACCGGAAGCGGGGCAAGCTGCTCGCCCGCGAACGCGTCGAGCTGCTCCTCGACCCCGACACGCCCTTCCTGGAGCTGTCGCCCCTCGCGGCCTGGGGCAGCGAGTACACCGTTGGCGCCTCCCTGGTCACCGGCATCGGCGTGGTCGAGGGCGTGGAGTGCCTGATCACCGCCAACGACCCGACCGTCCGCGGCGGCGCCAGCAACCCCTGGTCGCTGAAGAAGGCCCTGCGCGCCAACGACATCGCCCTCGCCAACCGGCTGCCCTGCATCAGCCTGGTCGAGTCGGGCGGCGCCGACCTGCCGTCGCAGAAGGAGATCTTCATCCCCGGCGGCGCGATCTTCCGGGACCTCACCCGGCTGTCGGCGGCCGGCATCCCCACCGTCGCCGTCGTGTTCGGCAACTCGACGGCCGGGGGCGCGTACATCCCCGGCATGTCCGACCACACGATCATGGTCAAGGAGCGCGCCAAGGTGTTCCTCGGCGGGCCGCCGCTGGTGAAGATGGCCACCGGCGAGGAGAGCGACGACGAGTCGCTCGGCGGCGCCGAGATGCACGCGCGCACCTCGGGCCTCGCCGACCACTTCGCCGTGGACGAGGCGGACGCCCTGCGCCAGGCCCGCCGCGTCGTCGCCCGCCTCAACCACCGCAAGGCGTACGCGGACCCGCCGGCAGCCGAGCCGCCCAGGTACGACCCGGAGGAACTCCTCGGCATCGTCCCCGGCGACCTGCGGACCCCCTTCGACCCGCGCGAGGTGATCGCCCGGATCGTCGACGCCTCCGACTTCGACGAGTTCAAGCCGCTGTACGGGACCAGCCTCACCACCGGCTGGGCGAGCCTGCACGGCTACCCGGTCGGCATCCTCGCCAACGCGCGGGGCGTGCTGTTCAGCGAGGAGTCGCAGAAGGCCGCCCAGTTCATCCAGCTCGCCAACCAGCGCGACATCCCGCTCCTCTTCCTGCACAACACCACCGGCTACATGGTCGGCAGGGAGTACGAGCAGGGCGGCATCATCAAGCACGGCGCCATGATGATCAACGCCGTCTCCAACTCGCGCGTGCCGCACCTGTCCGTCCTCATGGGCGCGTCGTACGGCGCCGGGCACTACGGCATGTGCGGCAGGGCCTACGACCCGCGCTTCCTGTTCGCCTGGCCCACCGCCAAGTCGGCCGTCATGGGCCCCCAGCAGCTCGCCGGGGTGCTCTCCATCGTCGCCCGCCAGTCGGCCGCCGCGAAGGGACGGCCGTACGACGACGAGGCGGACGCGGCGCTGCGCGCCATGGTGGAGCAGCAGATCGAGTCCGAGTCGCTGCCCATGTTCCTGTCCGGGCGGCTCTACGACGACGGCGTCATCGACCCGCGCGACACCCGCACCGTCCTCGGCCTGTGCCTGTCGGCCGTCCACACCGCGCCCTACGAGGGCGCGCGCGGTGGCTTCGGCGTCTTCCGCATGTGATCCCAACGTGAGGGTGAGGGACCAGTGATCACTTCCGTGCTCGTCGCCAACCGCGGCGAGATCGCCTGCCGCGTCTTCCGCACCTGCCGCACGGCGGGCATCCGGACCGTCGCGGTGTACTCGGACGCGGACGAGAACGCCCTCCACACGCGGACGGCCGACGCGGCCGTCCGCCTGCCGGGAACGGCGTCCGCCGACACCTACCTGCGCGGCGACCTGATCGTGAAGGCCGCGATCGCGGCCGGCGCCGACGCCGTGCACCCCGGCTACGGCTTCCTCTCCGAGAACGCCGGCTTCGCGCGCGCCGTGACCGACGCGGGACTGACCTGGATCGGACCGCCGCCGGAGGCCATCGAGGCGATGGCGTCCAAGACGCGCGCCAAGGAGCTGATGGGCATCGCGCCCCTGGGCGAGGTCACCGAGGCCGACCTGCCGGTGCTGGTCAAGGCCGCGGCGGGCGGCGGCGGACGCGGCATGCGCGTCGTACGGCGCCTGGCGGACCTCGACGCCGGGCTGACCGCCGCGCGCGCGGAGGCGGCGAGCGCGTTCGGCGACGGCGAGGTGTTCGTCGAGCCCTACGTGGAGAACGGCCGCCACGTCGAGGTGCAGATCCTCGCCGACACGCACGGCACGGTGTGGGCGCTCGGCACCCGGGACTGCTCCCTCCAGCGCCGCCACCAGAAGGTGATCGAGGAGGCCCCGGCGCCGGGACTGACCGCATCGCTCACCCGGGACCTGCACGAGCAGGCCGTCCGCGCCGCCCGCGCCGTCGACTACACCGGCGCCGGCACCGTCGAGTTCCTCGTCGCGGACGGCAGGGCCCACTTCCTGGAGATGAACACCCGCCTCCAGGTGGAACACCCCGTCACGGAGGCGGTCTTCGGCGTCGACCTGGTCGCCCTCCAGCTCCGCGTCGCCGAGGGCCACGCCCTCGAAGGCGATCCGCCGCCCGCACGCGGCCACGCGGTGGAGGCCCGCCTGTACGCCGAGGACCCGGCCCGCGACTGGGCCCCGCAGACCGGCCGCCTGCACCGCCTCGCCGTGCCCGACGGCATCCGCCTGGACACCGGCTACGCCGACGGCGACGACATCGGCGTCCACTACGACCCGATGCTCGCCAAGGCCGTCGCCCACGCACCCACCCGCGCGGAGGCCGTCCGCCGCCTCGCCGGCGCCCTGGAACGGGCCGTGATCCACGGCCCGGTCACCAACCGGGACCTGCTCGTCCGCTCCCTGCGCCACGAGGAGTTCACCTCCGCCCGCATGGACACCGGCTTCTACGACCGCCACCTCGCCCGGCTCACCGAGCCCGCCCCCGACCCCCTCGCCCCGCTGGCCGCCGCCCTCGCCGACGCCCACGGCCGCTCCCGGTTCGGCGGCTGGCGGAACCTCCCGTCACAGCCCCAGCTCAAGCGGTATGCCATGGCGGGCGAGGAGCACGAGGTCCGCTACCACCACACCCGCGACGGCATCACCGCCGACGGGGTCCGCGTCCTCCACGCCGACGCCGCCCGCGTCGTCCTCGAGACGGAGGGTGTCCGGCGCACGTACGAGGTGGCCCGCCACGGCGACCGCGTCCACGTGAACGCCACCACCCTCACCGCACTGCCCCGCTTCGCCGACCCCACCACCCAGCACGCCCCCGGCTCCCTCCTCGCCCCCATGCCGGGCACGGTCGTCCGCATCGCGGAGGGCGTCACCGAAGGAGCGACCGTGGAGGCTGGCCGGCCCCTGCTGTGGCTGGAGGCGATGAAGATGGAACACCGGATCACCGCCCCGGTCACGGGCACACTCACCGCGCTGAACGCCGTACCGGGCCAGCAGGTGACGGTCGGTTCTCTCCTGGCGGTAGTACAAGCGACGAATCCCGCAGACGAAGGAGCCGCATGACCCCCGTACTCGAATCCGAGGAGCACAGGTCCCTCCGCACCGCGGTGGCCGCCTTCGCGAAGAACCACCCCGGCACCGACAACCGGCAGTTCTGGCGCGACGCCGCCGAGCTCGGCTACATCGGCGTCAACCTGCCGGAGGCGTACGGCGGGGGCGGCGGCGGCATCACCGAACTCTCCCTCGTCCTGGAGGAGATGGGCGCCGCCGGCAACCCCCTGCTCATGATGATCGTCTCCCCGGCGATCTGCGGCACCGTCATCGCCCGCTTCGGCACCGAGGCCCAGAAGCGGGAGTGGCTCCCCGCCCTGGCCGACGGCAGCCGCCTGATGGCCTTCGGCATCACCGAACCCGACGCCGGGTCCAACAGCCACCGCATCACCACCACCGCCCGCCGCGACGGCGCCGACTGGCTGCTCACCGGCCGCAAGGTCTTCGTCTCCGGCGTCGACATCGCCGACGCCACCCTCGTCGTCGGCCGCACCGAGGACGCGACCACCGGCCGCCTCAAGCCCTGCCTGTTCATCGTCCCGCGCGACGCGCCGGGCTTCACGCGGCGCCCCATCGACATGGAACTCAACGCCGCCGAGAAGCAGTTCGAGCTCGTCCTGGACGACGTGCGGCTGCCCGCCGACGCCCTCGTCGGCGACGAGGACGCCGGCCTCCTCCAGCTCTTCGCCGGCCTCAACCCCGAGCGCGTCATGACCGCCGCCTTCGCGATCGGCATGGGCCGCTTCGCCCTCGCCCGCGCCGTCGAGTACGCCCGCGAACGCACCGTCTGGAAGGCCCCCATCGGCGCCCACCAGGCCATCGCCCACCCCCTCGCCCAGGCCCACATCGACCTCGAACTGGCCCGGCTGATGATGCAGAGGGCGGCCCATCTCTACGACGCCGGCGACGACATGGGCGCCGGCGAGGCCGCCAACATGGCCAAGTACGCGGCCGGGGAGGCCTGTGTGAAGGCCGTCGACCAGGCGGTGCACACCCTCGGCGGCAACGGCCTCACCCGCGAGTACGGGATCGCCCGGCTGATAGCGGCCGCGCGCGTGTCTCGTATCGCCCCGGTGAGCCGGGAGATGATTCTCAACTACGTCTCCCACCAGACCCTGGGTCTGCCCAAGTCGTACTAGCCCGCCCTGGAGGAACCGTGTTCCGCAGCGAGTACGCAGACGTCCCGCCCGTCGAACAGCCCATCCACGACGCCGTGCTCGGCCGGGCCGCCGTGTTCGGCAACGCCCCGGCCCTGATCGACGGCACCGACGGCACCACCCTCACGTACGAGCAGGTGGACCGCTTCCACCGGCGCGTCGCCGCCGCCCTCGCCGAGACCGGCGTGCGCAAGGGCGACGTCCTCGCCCTGCACAGCCCGAACACGGTCGCCTTCCCCATCGCCTTCTACGCCGCCACCCGCGCCGGCGCCTCGGTGACCACCGTGCACCCGCTCGCCACGGCGGAGGAGTTCGCCAAGCAGCTCGGCGACGCGCGGGCCCGCTGGATCGTCACCGTCTCGCCCCTGCTGGACACCGCCCGCCGGGCCGCCGCGCTCGCGGGCGGGATCCAGGAGATCCTCGTGTGCGACAGCGCGCCCGGCCACCGCTCCCTGCTCGACATGCTGGCCTCGACCGCGCCCGAACCCGAGGTCGCCATCGACCCCGCCGAGGACGTCGCCGCCCTGCCCTACTCCTCGGGCACCACCGGCACCCCCAAGGGCGTCATGCTCACCCACCGGCAGATCGCCACCAACCTCGCCCAGCTCCAGCCCGCCGTCCCGGCCGGGCCCGGCGACCGCATCCTCGCGGTGCTTCCGCTGTTCCACATCTACGGGCTGACGGCCCTCATGAACGCCCCGCTGCGGCTCGGCGCCACCGTCGTCGTCCTGCCCCGCTTCGACCTGGAGCAGTTCCTCGCCGCCATCCAGAACCACCGCATCACCGGCCTGTACGTCGCCCCGCCGATCGTCCTGGCCCTCGCCAAGCACCCCGTGGTCGCCGACTACGACCTGTCCTCCCTGAAGTACGTCGTCAGCGCGGCCGCACCCCTGGACGCCGGCCTCGCCGCCGCCTGCTCCCGGCGGCTCGGCCTGCCACCCGTCGGCCAGGCCTACGGCATGACCGAACTGTCCCCGGGCACCCACGTCGTCCCCCTGGACGCCATGGCCGACGCACCGCCCGGCACCGTCGGCAAGCTCATCGCCGGCACCGAGATGCGCATCGTCGCCCTCGACGACCCCCGCAAGGACCTCGCCCCCGGTGAGTCCGGCGAGATCCTCATCCGCGGCCCCCAGGTCATGAAGGGCTACCTGGGCCGCCCCGACGCCACCGCCGCCATGATCGACCCGGACGGCTGGCTGCACACCGGGGACGTCGGACACGTCGACGCCGACGGCTGGCTGTTCGTCGTCGACCGGGTCAAGGAACTGATCAAGTACAAGGGCTTCCAGGTGGCCCCCGCCGAACTCGAGGCCCTCCTCCTCACCCACCCCGGCATCGCCGACGCCGCCGTCGTCGGCGCCCACGACGACGACGGCAACGAGGTGCCGCACGCCCACGTGGTGCGCCGGGCGCCCGCCGGCGGGCCGACCGAAGGAGAGGTCATGATGTACGTCGCCGAACGCGTCGCCCCCTACAAACGCGTCCGCCGGGTCACCTTCGTCGACGCCGTGCCCCGGGCGGCCAGCGGCAAGATCCTCCGCCGGGAACTGCGAGGCCGCCCGTGACCCCGATCGCCCGCGACCGCACGCGGGGCGTCGAGACCCTCACCCTCGACTCCCCGCACAACCGCAACGCCCTCTCCGCCGCCCTCGTCGCCGGCCTGGCCGGCGCGCTGGCGGAGGCCGGCGCGGACACCGGCGTCCGCGCCGTCGTCCTCACCCACACCGGCAGCACCTTCAGCGCCGGCGCCGACCTGCGGGACCCGCCCGCCCCGGACGCCCTCGTGGCCCTGCTCCGGCAGATCGTGGAGCTGCCGAAACCGGTGATCGCCCGCGTCACCGGACACGTCCGCGCCGGCGGCCTCGGCCTGCTCGCCGCCTGCGACGTCGCCGCCGCGTCCACCACCTCGACCTACGCCTTCACCGAGGTCCGCATCGGCGTGGCACCCGCCGTCATCAGCCTCACCGTGCTGCCCCGGGCCGACCCCCGCGCCCTCGCCCGCCACTACCTCACCGGCGAGCGCTTCGACGCCGCCGAGGCCGTCCGCACCGGCCTGGTGACCGTGGCGGGCGACGACGTGGACGCCGTACTCGCGCCCGTCCTCGACGGTGTGCGCCGTGCCTCACCCCAGGGCCTGGCGGAGACGAAACGGCTGCTCACGGCTAGGGTGCTGGAGGCCTTCGACCGGGACGCGGAACACCTCACCGCGCTCTCGGCCCGGCTGTTCTCCTCCTCGCAGGCCCGCGAGGGGATGACGGCCTTCCTCGAACGACGGGATCCGGAATGGGTGGTGTGAGCACGGCCGACCGTGCCGAACGAGTACCCAAGCAGGACCGCAGCCGGGCCACCCGGCAGCGGCTCCTCGAAGCCGCCGTGGCCTGCCTCGCCGAACACGGCTGGGCGGGCTCCACCGTCTCCGTCGTCGCCGAGCGCGCCGGCGTCTCCCGCGGCGCCGCCCAGCACCACTTCCCGACCCGCGAGGACCTGTTCACGGCGGCCGTCGAGTACGTCGCCGAGGAACGCTCCGGCGCGCTGCGCGCCCTGTTCCCGGAGGGCGCGGCGGCCGACGGGCGCCGCGCCGTGGTCGCCGCCCTGGTCGACCTCTACACGGGCCCGCTGTTCCGCGCCGCGCTCCACCTGTGGGTCGCCGCCTCCAACGAGGAGCAGCTGCGCGGCCGCGTGACCGAACTCGAGGCCCGCGTCGGCCGCGAGACCCACCGCATCGCCGTCGACCTGCTCGGCGCCGACGAGAGCCGCCCCGGCGCCCGCGAGACCGTCCAGGGCCTGCTGGACATGGCCCGCGGCCTCGGCCTCGCCAACCTCCTCACCGACGACGCCGGCCGGCGGGAGCGGGTCGTGGCCCAGTGGGCGGAACTGCTGGACGAGGCGCTGGACTGACCCGCCCCCGCCCCCGCCCCGCCTCGGCCCCCGGCCCGCCCGCCCGGCCGGTCACGGAGCGAGCCGCTCCACCCGCCAGCCCCCGCCGGCCTCCGCCAGGTACCGCAGCCGGTCGTGCAGCCGGTTCTCCCGGCCCTGCCAGAACTCCACCGTGTGCGGCGCCACCCGGAACCCGCCCCAGTGCGGCGGCACCGGCACCCGCTCGCCCTCCGGATAGCGCGCCGCCAGCTCGGCGTAGGCGGAGTCGAGGGCGCCCCGGCCGGCCACCACCGAGGACTGGACACTGGCCCACGCCCCGAGCTGCGAGCCGTGCGGCCGGGTCCGGAAGTACGCGGCGGTCTCGTCCCGCCCGGTGCGTTGCGCCACGCCCGTCACGATGACCTGGCGGGCCACCGCGTGCCAGGGGAACAGCAGCGACACGTGCGGGTTCTCGCCCAGCTCGCGCGCCTTGCGGGAGTCGTAGTTGGTGTAGAAGACGAAGCCCTGCTCGTCGAAGTGCTTCAGCAGCACCGTGCGGGAGCTGGGCCGCCCCTCGGCGTCAGCCGTGGAGACGACCATGGCGTTCGGCTCGAACAGGCCGCCCTCCGTCGCGGCCTGCCCGAACCAGCGCGCGAACTGCTCGACGGGGGTGGCGGCGAGCTCGCTCTCGGAGAGCCCGTCGGCGCGGTACTGCTTGCGCATCGAGGGAAGATCGAAGGGGACGGCATCGCGGTCGGTCACGACGGCCATCCTGCCGCATCCGCGCGCCTCCGCCCCGCGGTGTCCTTCGTCACGGACTGGCACTGAGTGCCGCGACCCCTCCCCAAGGGTGGCACCCGGGGATATCGTGCTGGTTCCGTCCCGGTTGGATGACCGCCGGCCGGACGGGGCATCACACGGGTGACCGCAGGGACCGCGAGCCGGCGCACGACCGTGGATCCCGGGGACGACCGCACCGCCCCCGCGCGGGTCGCCACACATCACGATCACGAGGAGCCGCCTGATGTCCGATTTCATACCCGGGCTAGAGGGAGTCGTCGCGTTCGAGACGGAGATCGCCGAACCCGACAAGGAGGGCGGCGCCCTGCGCTACCGCGGGGTCGACATCGAGGACCTGGTCGGACACGTCTCCTTCGGCAACGTGTGGGGCCTGCTCGTCGACGGCGCGTTCAATCCCGGCCTGCCGCCCGCCGAGCCCTTCCCCATCCCCGTGCACTCCGGCGACATCCGCGTCGACGTCCAGTCGGCGCTCGCCATGCTGGCACCGGTCTGGGGCCTCAAGCCGCTGCTGGACATCGACGCCGAGCAGGCCCGCGCCGACCTCGCCCGCGCCGCCGTCATGGCCCTGTCCTACGTCGCCCAGTCGGCGCGCGGCCAGGGGCTGCCCATGGTCCCGCAGCGCGAGATCGACAAGGCCCAGTCGGTGGTCGAACGCTTCATGATCCGCTGGCGCGGCGAGCCCGATCCCAAGCACGTGGCCGCGGTGGACGCCTACTGGACCTCGGCCGCCGAGCACGGCATGAACGCCTCCACCTTCACCGCCCGCGTCATCGCCTCCACCGGCGCGGACGTCGCGGCGGCCCTGTCCGGCGCCGTCGGCGCCATGTCCGGTCCGCTGCACGGCGGCGCGCCCTCCCGCGTCCTGCACATGATCGAGGAGATCGAGCGCACCGGGGACGCCGAGGCCTACGTCAAGAAGACCCTGGACGCCGGCGAGCGCCTCATGGGCTTCGGGCACCGCGTCTACCGCGCCGAGGACCCGCGTGCCCGCGTCCTGCGCCGCACCGCCCGCGAGCTGGGCGCGCCGCGCTACGAGGTCGCCGAGGCCCTGGAGAAGGCGGCCCTGACGGAGCTGCACAACCGCCGTCCCGACCGTGTCCTGGCCACCAACGTCGAGTTCTGGGCGGCCATCATGCTGGACTTCGCCGAGGTCCCGGCCCCCATGTTCACGTCCATGTTCACCTGTGCCCGCACGGCCGGCTGGTCGGCGCACATCCTGGAGCAGAAGCGCACGGGCCGCCTGGTCCGCCCCTCCGCCCGCTACACCGGACCGGGCCCCCGCGACCCGCGCGAGGTCGAGGGCTACGGGGACATCGCGGTCTGATCCCGGAAGGGGCCGCGGAACGCAGACGACCCGCGAGTCTGGTTCCTCCGTGGAGGAGCCGGCCGGACGTACCGGCGACTCGCGGGTCGGGTGACTGCGATGGATTGGCCGGCTGCGCGCAAGGCACACACGCTGGTCCGGCACCGCACAGGATGTGGTGACGGGCTGCTAGCCCGCAGCCACCTCTTCCGTCCGGTATTCATACATTTGCCGAACCACCTCCTTTCCGAAGTGACAACCACACTAGGAAGCCGTCCCCGGCGGATCAACCCATTTTCGGAGAACCTGTCGCGCCGAGGGTGTCCAGGAACGGTTCGACGGCCGCCCGCCAGGCCTCCGGCTGGTCGTAGTGCACGAGGTGGCCGGCGTCGGCGACCTCCGCGTACTGGCCGCGCGGCAGGACCCGCACCATCTCCTGCGCCTCCGCGCGGCCGAGCTCGCCGTCCAGGCCGCGCACGACCAGGGTGGGGCAGCGGACCTGGGCCAGCTCCTCCCAGTGGGCGTCGTGGACCCAGGTCTCGCGGGTCCGCAGCATCTGCTCGGGTTCGAAGACGGGGCGCCAACCGTCCGGGGACTCGGCCATCACCTCGGCGTAGAACTCGCCGCGGGCCGCGTTCGGCCGCTCCACCCACGGGTCGTCCTCGCCGAACCACTTGCGCACGTCGGCGAGCGTCGCGAAGGGCACCGGCCAGGCCCGGAACCACTCGGCCCACACCTGCTGCGAGGCGGCGCCCAGCGCGGAGGCCCGCATGTCGCAGACGACCAGGCCGCGGACCAGATCGGGCCGTCTGGCGGCGAGCTGCCAGGCGGTGAGCGCCCCCATGGCGTGACCGACGAGGACGGCCGGGCCGAGGCCGAGCTGCTCCAGGGCCGCCTCGACGTCCTCGACGTAGGCGTCCCGGGAGCAGACGCCCTCGGGGGGCTTCTCGCTGCGGCCGTGGCCGCGCTGGTCGAGGGCGACGGCCCGGTGGCGCGCGGAGAGCCAGCGCGCCGTGGTCGCCCAGTGCGACGCCCGGCCCATCAGGCCGTGCAGCAGCAGCACGCCGGGCGGGCCGCCGCCGTCCGCCGGGTCCGCGCCGGGCGCCCCGTCGGTCTTGGGAGGGTCGCCGAACTCCCAGGCGGCGAGGCGTACCCCGCCCGCCCCGGTCACGTCGATGCGCCGCGCCATAGGTCCTGGCACCCCCAAGTGTCGCGCCCTGTCGTGCCTGCGCCCTGTCGTGCCCGCCGCGTCCGGTGTCCGCGCCCGTCCTGCCGGGCGCCCGTCGTGCGGGCCGTTCGTTCCGACCACCGCAGAGTATCGAATGGGTATTCGAAAATGCTGTCCCGCCAGGCAACACCCCTCGTTCGAGTGACACCCCTCAGGGATTGATCGCCGTCGCCGGGGGGAGATCTTCAGCGGGAGGCGGACCGCTCGGGGAAAACGGTCCGAGGGGATTGACCCTGAGAGCTCGGGGCTCCGGGTCAGCACGGGGGAGGACAGGCCCCGGCGCCGCAAGGCGCCGGGGCCCTCCGCGTCTCTCCGGCATGTCCCTCCCCCTCTCCGGCCGGGCCCGGCACCACCGCTGGACCCGCCGTACGCCTCGGGCGACAGCCTCGCACGCGCGGCGCGCGAGCGCTGCCGTTCGGCGCACCCCGTCCCGGAACCGACGGGATCGGCACGGCGGCTCGGAACCCGGCGCGAACCCCCGCGCCGGCCCCGCCACCGTCCGGCCGAGGGCCCCGTGAGCGCCCGTGCGGACGTCTCAGCGCTTGGCGACGAACACGTGCGACGCGACGTCCGCCTCGAGCTCGGCCGCCTCGCCGCCGCTGCCGACCAGCACTCCGCCCGCCGACTCCGTCACGCTCACCACCGAGCCCGGCTGCACGCCCGCCCGGCGCAGCGTGTACATGAGCTGCGCGTCCGTCTGGATCGGCTCGCCGATGCGGCGCACGACGACCGTCTTGCCCTCGGGGCCCGGACCCAGGTCGGCGAGCGACACCATGCCCTCGTCCAGGAACGGGTCCGCGCCGTCCGTCTCGCCCAGCTCCTCCAGGCCCGGGATCGGGTTGCCGTACGGAGACTCGGTCGGGTGCCGCAGCAGCTCCAGCACGCGGCGCTCGACGGCCTCGCTCATCACGTGCTCCCAGCGGCAGGCCTCGGCGTGCACCTGCTCCCACTCCAGGCCGATCACGTCGACGAGCAGGCACTCCGCGAGCCGGTGCTTGCGCATCACGCGCGTGGCCAGCCGGCGCCCCTCGTCGGTCAGCTCCAGATGCCGGTCGGCCGCCACGGACACCAGGCCGTCGCGCTCCATCCGCGCCACCGTCTGGCTGACCGTCGGGCCGCTCTGGTCGAGCCGCTCGGCGATCCGGGCGCGCATGGGGACCACACCTTCCTCCTCCAGCTCGAGGATGGTGCGGAGATACATCTCCGTGGTGTCGATCAGTCCGGACATACGTGCCCCTTGGTGAGATCTGCCGGAGGCGGAGGCCCACCGGCGCGTGCGCTGGCCCTGCTCCAATTCTGACGCATACCACCGACAAGCGTCCCTCGCCGCGATGAGCCGGCCCGGCCGGCCCCACCGGTCACCGCCGCGCGGCCCGCCCGGCCGTATTGACACCGCACCGCTGTGGACCGCACCGTGATCCGCGACGCAGCCACACCGAAGGGGCCCCGCATGAGCGACCGCAAGCCGGCCGGCCAGTTCCTCGACGCGGCGATCGACCTGCTGCGCCGCGTCCGGGACGAGGAGGCCGACGCCGTCGAGGCGGCCGGCACCCTGCTCGCCGACACCGTCCGCGACGGGGGCCGCCTCTTCGCCTTCGGCGCCGGTCACTCCTCCCTCGCCGCGCAGGACGTCGTCTACCGCGCCGGCGGACTCGCCCTGATGAACCTGCTCGCCGTGCCCGGCGTCGTCGGCGTCGACGTCATGCCGGCCACGCTCGGATCCGCCCTGGAGCGCGTCGACGGCCTCGCGAGCGCCGTACTCGACTCGTCGCCCCTGCGCGCGGGCGACGCCCTGGTGATCATCTCCCTGTCCGGGCGCAACGCGCTCCCCGTGGAGATGGCCATGAACGCCCGCGCGCTCGGCGTGAAGGTCATCGGCGTGACCTCGGTGGCGTACGCGTCCGAGACCAGGTCCCGGCACAGCTCCGGCACCTTCCTGAAGGACCACTGCGACCTCGTCCTGGACTCCAAGATCGCCGTCGGCGACGCGGAGCTCACCCTCGACACCGTCCCGGCGCCCTTCGCGCCCGCGTCCACGGTCGTCACCACGGCGCTGATGCAGGCCGTGATGGCCACGGCGGCCGGCGCCCTCGCCGACCACGGCATCGAGCCGCCCCTGCTGCGCTCCGGCAACGTGGACGGCGGCCACGAGTGGAACGGCCGCGTGCTGGCGGAGTACGGCGACCGGATCTTCTACCGGCACTGACCGCGCGTACCGGCACCGACCGCGCGGACCGGCACCGACCGCGTACCGGCACCGACCGCGTACCGGCACCGACCGCGTACCGGCACCGACCGCGTACCGGCACCGGCCGCGCACGCCCGTGGCCCGGCTACTCCTCGGCCACCGCCCCGGCCAGGTCCAGCGTCGTCGCGATGCGCACCGCCACGTCCTCGGCGTACATCGCGTCGGGCCGCTCGAAGGCGTTGCGGCCCGCGCCGCGGAGGAACGTCAGGACGCCCAGCGTCCGCCCCCGGCTGCGCAGCACCGTGCACAGCGCGTGCACCGTGTCCGCCGGCCACTGCCGGGTCTCGGCCCACCGGCGCGCCCGCTCGGGCGGCACGGTGCCGGTGCCCGCGCTGGCCCGCACCGAGCCGGCGCGCTCCACGCACTGCAGCGCCGGATGGCCCTCGCCGTACCGCGCCGGCAGCCCGGCCGCACCGGACGGCAGACCGGTGCCCGGCGCCCCGGAGGGCGTGGTCGCGACCCGCACCAGGCGGACGGGGTCCGCCGTCCCGGAGTCCGCGAGCGACCCGCCCGCCACCCGGTCGATCAGCGCGTGGTCCGCGAACCCGGCCAGCGCGAAGTCGAGGTGCACGGTCGCCGCCTCCGCCGGGTCCTCGCACTCCGCCGCCGCCCGCGCCGCCCGGTGCAGCTGGTTGGCGCGGAAGCGCAGCAGCGACCCCTCCTGCTCGCCCTGCTTGACCTCGGTGACGTCCAGGAACAGCCAGCCGACGCCCAGCGGCACCGGCTCCTCGGCGAGCGGCGACGACAGCCGCACGAACCCGCTGCGCCAGCACCGCCGCCGGTCCCCGTCGGGGGTACGCACACTCACCCAGATCTCGGCGGGCGCCGGCGGCGCGCCCTCCGCCAGGACGTGGGTCAGCGCGCTCTCCAGTTCCTCCACGCCCTGGGACAGCAGATCGCCGAGCGGCCGGCCCAGGACCGAGCCGCGGCCGGTGCCCAGGGCGCGCGCCGCGTGCGCGTTGACCACGGCGGGCCGCAGGTCCACGTCCATGAGGACGACACCCCAGCTCGCCTCCTCCAGCAGCGCCTCGCTCAGCGCGATCGACCGCTCCAGGTCGATCTGCGTGTGGACCTCGCTGAACGCGCAGTACACCCCGGCCGGCCTGCCGTCCGGGCCGCGCACCGCCGCCGACTGGGTGCGCACCAGCACCCGCCCGCCGTCCTTCGTCAGGAGCGCGAACTCGTTCACCTGACGCCCGGGCGAGCGCATCGCGGACAGCAGCCGCTCCTCGACCTCGCCCGCGTCCGCGCTGCGCACCGCCCAGCCGGCGAACCCCTGGCGCCCCACGGCCTCGGCCGCGGTCCAGCCCAGGATGCGCTCGGCCTCACGGTTCCAGTGGGTGACGACGCCCTCCGCGTCGAAGGCGCACAGGGCCGCGTCCATCCCGTCGAGGAGGGCGGCCAACAGGTCCGCGCCGTCCCGCTCGGGCTGCTCCGGTTCGTCCGGCCCCAGCTCGTCCGTGGTCCCACTACGCCGGGATGCACTCACCTGAACCCCCTGCAGGCTGCGTCCGCCGTACCGTACGCCGGTTCCTTCACTGGTCTTCATTCAACTCGAACGTGATGCAGCACACACCGGGTTCCCGCAAGATTGCGGAAATCGTTGCGCAGCGGAAACTCGGCATACGCCCCTGTCATCAAGGGTCCCGCCGTCACACCCCGGCCGCCAGCCGCAGATCGACCCACTCGTCGGTCTCGCCGTCCAGCACGTACCGCTCCAGTTCGGTGAACCCCCGCGCCGCGGCGAACCTCAGCCCCTCCTCGTTGGCCGCCAGCACCACCGTCTCCACCGCCGCGGCACCGAGCCCGCGCGCGTGCGCCAGCCCCCGCTCGTACAGCGCCGCGCCGATCCCGCGCCCCCGGAACGCCGGCAGCACCCGGGCGATCACGGTCGCCACCCGTGCGTCCCCCTGCGGCGGACGCACGGTGGAGCACCCGACGAGGACGTCCCCCAGGTAGGCGTTCTCCAGCCGGTACCGGACGCCGCGCTCGCGCACGTCCGCCGGGGACATCGCGGCGGGCGGGACGATCACGTTGTGGACGTGCCGCCACTCCTCCGCCATGGCCTCGCCGTCCACGACCTCGATCCGCAGGCCCGAGCCGGGCCCGACGGGACCCCGGCGCGCGTCCACCTCGATCTCGATCCGCATCCGCTCGTCGGCGAGCCCGCACACCGCCATCGTGGCCGCGGGCCGCACCTCGCCGAACACCCGCCGCAACACGGGCCAGCACGGCTCGAAGGCCTCCCGCTCCGGCAGCAGGTACCGGACCCGCACCACGTCCGCGAAGGTGCAGCCCGCCTCGGCGAGCGCGGCCCCTATGGTGCGCAGGCACTGCTCGGCCTGCTCCACCACGTCGTCGGCGATGGTCATCGCCGCGTAGTCGAACCCGGTCGTGCCCGACACGTGCACCCGGTCCCCGTCGACGACGGCCCGGGCGTACCCGATCCGCTCCTCGAACAGGGAACCGCTCAGAATCGCCCGCCGCTGCGTCATGCGCGGCACGGTAGGTGACCGGCGTACACGTGATCAAACAGGTAACCGGCGCGAGTGTCCTCACCCGCGCCCGGGGCCACGGGGCCCGGGCGCGCCCCCGGTCACCCCCTGCTCACCGCCGCGAGGATCTCCGGCAGCCGCCGGGCCGTGTGCGGGGCGGCCAGACGCAGGCCGAGCAGGGTGATCACCGCGCCGTACACCGCGCCCACCGGCAGCAGGACCGCGCTCCACGCGTCGCCGCCCTCGCGCACGTTCAGCCAGACGGTCAGCGCGATGACCGGGGCGCACAGCAGGGCAGCGCCCACCATCCCGCCGAAGATGGAGATCCAGGCCAGCCCCACCTGGCCGGGGACCACGTTCTTGTGGCCCTCCTGCGGAATGGAGTACGGGAAGCGGGCCGACGTCCAGGCGCCGGTCGCCAGCATCGCTCCGAGCAGCGCGAAGGACAGGCCGAGCGCCTCGGGCAGCGTCCGCCAGTCGTCGAGCATCGCGGTCGTCAGGACGGTGACGAGGGTGGCGTACGGCAGCGTGATCAGCAGCAGGGCCAGCGCCCGGGCGCGGAGCTCGACGTACGCGTCCCGCGGCGAGGAGATGGTCATCGCGACGATCCAGAAGGCGGACGTGTCCTGGCCGAACTGGTTGTACATCTGGATGCCGAGCATTCCGGCGGCGAAGCAGGCGAAGTAGACCGAGCCGGTGCCCTGCCAGGCGTTGAACACCGGCACGATCAGGCCGATGGCGAGCGAGGTCACCCAGGCCGCCTTGGTCTTGGGGTCGCGCCACACGTACCGCAGGGTGCGCTCCATGGTGGTGCCGGTGCGGCCCTCGGGGAGCAGCCGGGCCGGGCCCGCCGGGCCCGGCCCGCGGGCGGGCCCGCCCCCGGCCGCCTGGAGCGTGGAGCCGTCGGGCGAGGTCATCAGCCGGGTCAGGTGCCGCGCCCAGACCCACAGCAGCAGCACCAGGGCCGCCGCGGTCAGTGCGAGCTGGGCGAGGGCGGTGCCGTACGCCCCGTCGCTCGCCGCGTCCATCGCGCCGACCGCCGAGGCGGGCGGCACCCAGCGCAGTACGTCGGCCACCGGGTCGAGCTGTCCCAGACCGGACGTGCCCAGCCGCTGCGCGCCGAAGTTGACGAGCTGCGCCCCGACCGCGACGACCAGTCCGCTCAGTACCGCGAGGTCGCGGCCCTTGCGGCTGGTCAGCAGCCGGACGTTGGCGGCGGCGACGGCCCGCGCGAGGGTCACGCACACCAGCAGCGCGAGGACGGCGCCGACGACGCCGGCCGCGATCGCCGCCCCGCCGTGCGCCACCGCGGCTACGGAACCGGCGAACATGCACAGGGTGAACAGCGGCCCGATGCCCACCAGCGAGGCGGCGAGCAGGGCCCGCACCAGCGGGCGGGGCCGCAGCGGCAGCATCACCAGCCGCGTCGGGTCCAGGGTCTCGTCGCCGCTCGGGAAGAACAGCGGCATCACCGCCCAGCCCAGGCCGAGCACCGCCGCGAGCAGGACGACCAGCGCGTCCACGTGCGCGTGTCCGCGCAGGGCGACCAGGCCGATGAGCTGGAGCGCGGTGAAGAGCAGGACGACGACGGCCGAGGCGACGTAGGCGGCCCGCCGGCCGCCGGACTGCCGCAGCCCGTTGCGCAGCAGGGAGAGCTTCAGCCGCACGAAGACGGCCGTGACGGGCGTGGGCTGGGTGGTCGGGGTGGTGGTGGGGGCGGTGCGGGCGCTCATCGTGCCCCGCCGCCCAGCCAGTCGAGGTCGCCTCCGGTGTCCCGGGCGCCCGCGCCGACGAGTTCGAGGAAGGCCTGCTGCAACGAGGGGGCGTCACCGCGTACTTCGGCGAGCGTGCCGGTGGCGCGGATGCGCCCGGCGGCCATGACGGCCACCCAGTCGCACAGCGACTCCACCAGCTCCATCACGTGCGAGGAGAAGACGACGGTGGCGCCGGAGGCGGTGTAGCGCTCCAGGACGCCCCGGATCGTCTGCGCGGAC
Source organism: Streptomyces sp. NPDC127100 (assembly GCF_042724095.1). Lineage (NCBI taxonomy): Bacteria > Bacillati > Actinomycetota > Actinomycetes > Kitasatosporales > Streptomycetaceae > Streptomyces > Streptomyces sp. NPDC127100. The sequence continues at coordinate 83,940 of NZ_JBHXFL010000008.1, read as the reverse complement.
ACCGGGTCGACACCCTCGAACGGCTCGTCCAGGAAGAGCACTTCGGGGTTGTGCAGCAGGGCGGCCGCGAGGCCGATCTTCTTGCGCATGCCGGTCGAGTAGTCGACGACCAGCTTGTGCTGGGCGCCGGCCAGGTCGAGCACGTCCAGCAACTGTGCGGCCCGCTTGTCCACCTCGGCGCCGGGCAGTCCGCGCAGCCGGCCCGAGTAGGCGAGCAACTCCCGCCCCGACAGCCGCTCGAACAGCCGCAGCCCCTCCGGCAGCACCCCGATCCTGGCCTTCACCTCGACCGGGTCCCGCCAGACGTCGTGCCCGACCACCTCGACCGACCCCTGGTCGGGCCGGAGCAGCCCGGTGACCATGGAGAGCGTGGTGGTCTTCCCGGCCCCGTTCGGGCCGACGAGTCCGATGAACTTGCCCGCGGGCAGCTCCAGATCGATCCCGCTCACGGCGACCTGCTGCCCGAACCGCTTCCAGAGCCCCTGTACACGCACGGCGCTTGTGCCCACCACGTCTCCCTCCGTCACCTCGAACCCTACGGGGGAGGCGCGCCCCGCCAGGGGCGCGGGGACGCGCGGAACCGGAACGAACCCGCGGCCGCCGTCAGGCACGAGCCGCGGGACGACGGCGCCGTCCTAACGATCCCTGCCGCACGCGTAAGCCAACGGAGAGATCAGCTCCTCCACGTCCGGCAGCCACCGGTTCGCCGGTGTCGGCCGGCAGACCCACTGCACGGCGCCCCGCGTCCCGTACCGCGTGGGCGGCGCGGCCACGTACGCGCCCTCGCCCAACGCGGCCAGGTCCAGGGCCCGCGGCGACCACCCCAGCCGGCGCACCAGATCGGGCACCTTCGCCGTGGCCCCCGGCAGCACGAAGAACCGCATCCGCCGGTCCGGCGCCAGCGTCACCGGGCCCAGCGTCAGCTCCATCCGCTCCATCCGGGCGAGCGCGAGGAAGCCCGCGGACTCGGGCACGTCGATCGCGTCGAACGTCCGTCCCGTGGGCAGCAGGACCGACGCGGCCGGCTGCTGCTGCCACAGCCGGCGGACGACGGTCGCGCTGCCCGTCGCCTGCGCCGCCCAGTCCGCGCGCGCCGGGTGTGCGCCCGGGGCGGCGCACGCCGCGTCCCCGCAGGAACAGCGCTGCACCCCGTCGGCGGCCTCCAGCCAGGTCCCGGGCGACACGTCCCAGTGGCGCTCCTCGGCGTAGCGGACGGCGGTCTCCAGCAGCGACGTTCCGCGCTGCTGCGGGATCTGAGCGGTCTCGGCGCCCGGGATGGTCTCTTCCACGTGGAGCACAACTCCCGCACCCACCCCGGGTTACGGCCCCCGCGCGCGCGGGGGAGGAGCACCGATCCCACATCCGGGGCGCATGGGTGCATGTACGGGGGCGCGCGGGAGGATCCGTGGCCGGGGGTGGGTAGCCACGTCTGGGGCCGGTGCCGGCCGTAACCCCGGCAAACCGCGCAAGCCTCGCATTGTCGGCACGTCGGCGGGGCATTGATCTTCACGGCCGGACATCTCGCGTTCGCCGGGACAGCATCGAGACCGCATGGGGGTACGCCATGGCCGCAAGGCCTCTCGTCGCGCGACAGCCGAACGAACGGCTGCAGGCGCTCATTCAGGAAGCGGGCTGCTCGAACGCGGGCCTCGCCCGCAGGGTGAACATGTGCGGCGTCGAGCACGGCCTCGACCTGCGGTACGACAAGACGTCGGTGGCCCGCTGGCTGCGCGGACAGCAGCCGCGGGGCCGGGCACCGGCGATCATCGCGGAGGCGCTGGGACGCAAGCTCGGCCGTACGGTCACGATCGACGAGATCGGCATGGCCAACGGCAAGAACCTGGCGTCGGGCGTCGGCCTCCAGTTCTCGCCGACGGTGCTGGGGGCCATCGAGCAGGTCTGCGAACTGTGGCGCAGCGACGTGGGGCGGCGGGACTTCCTGTCCGGCTCCTCCGTCGCCGCGTCCGCGCTGGTCGAGCCGAGCCGCGACTGGCTGATCTCCGCGCCCGACCCCCAGGTGTCGCGCTCGGCCGGGCCGCGGGTGGGCCAGTCGGACGTGGCGGCGGTGCGGGCGATGACGCAGGCGCTGGTGGACCTGGACCACCAGTACGGCAGCGGGCACGTGCGCCCGGTCGTGGTGCACTACCTCAACAGCGTCGTCTCCGGACTGCTCGCGGGGTCCTACCGCGAGTCGGTCGGGCGGGAGTTGTTCGCCACGGTGGCCCGGCTGACCGAGCTCGCGGGGTACATGGCCGTCGACACCGGGCAACCGGGGCTGGCCCAGCGGTACTACATCCAGTCGCTGCGGCTCGCGCAGGCGGCCGGCGACCGCGGCTACGGCGGCTACGTCCTCGCCGCGTCGATGAGCCACCTGGCCGCGCAGCTCGGGAACCCGCGCGAGATCGCGCAGTTGGCGCGCGCGGCGCAGGAGGGCGCGCGCGGGCGGGTCACCCCGCGCGCGGAGTCGATGTTCCACGCCGCCGAGGCGCGCGGCCACGCCCTGCTCGGCGACGCCCGGTCGGCCCAGGCGGCCGCCGGACGCGCGGTCGGGGCGATGGAGGCGGCCGACCCGGCCTCGGGGGACGACCCGGCGTGGATCGCGCACTTCGACCGGGCCTACCTGGCCGACGAGTTGGCGCACTGCCACCGGGACCTCGGACAGGCCGACGCGGCGGCGCGGTGCGCCCGGGAGTCCCTGGCCGGACATCCCGAGTCGCGGGCCCGCAGGCGGGCCATCGGCCATGTGCTGCTCGCCACGGCGCAGGTGCAGCAGCGGGAGATCGAACAGGCCTGCCACACCGCGCTGAAGGCCGTGGATCTGCTGGAGACGCTGCGCTCCAACCGGGGTGCCGAGTACCTCGAGGACTTCCAGCAGCGCCTGGAGCCCTACCGGGACGAGGCGGTGGTGCGGGAGTTCGGCGCACGGCTCGAGCTGCCCGCCGCCGCGTGAACGTCCGGTGAAACGCGGTGCGGAGAGTGGAAAGGAACGTAAACAGCGTGCCGGGGCACGGTTTTGTTACTGCGGTCACAGGGAAGAGGGTCACGCCCCGGGCGGCGTGGCAGGGGGCTCCGGGTACCCGGTAGCGTGAGCCGACGATTCCGAAGGTCCCCCATTCACAGGAGTCCCGGTGACGCAGAGTGGACAGGGCGAGGAGCCCTCGCCGCGGCAAGCGCGCGAAGGCATCGTGCTGCCCTCGGACGGCGGCGCGCCCTTGCTGCCGGGCTCGGCGGGCGGACCCGCCGGGCCGGAGGCCGCTCGGCCCGCACCCGCCTCGGCGCCGCCCGGCGCCCAGGCCTGGGACCAGCCGTGGGGACCCGAGCAGCAGTACGGCCCGTCCCAGGGGCAGAGCTGGCCCACTCCGCCCGACGCCCAGCCCTGGGGGTCCCCGGAGGCCGGCCCGCCCGCCGGGCAGCACGCATGGCCCGGGCAGGGCCCCGGCGGCCTGCCGCCCGAGGCGGGTCCCGGCCCGCTGCCCCCGGAGAACGCCCAGCCGCCCGCGTACGGCGGTCCGGCCGCCGCCGGGCACACCCAGGGCGCGCAGCCGCCGTACGGGCAGCCGGAGTACGGCCGGCAGGACTACGGGCAGCCCGCGTACGGGCAGCCGGCCTACGGCCAGCACGGCCAGCACGGCCAGCACGGCCAGCACGGGCAGCAGGGCCAGCCGTCCGCGCCGCTTCCGTCGGCCGACGAGGGCGCCACCCAGTACCTGCCGCCGGTCGGCATGCCCGCCGACGAGGGGGCGACGCAGTACATACCGCCCGTGAGTCCGGGGGCGCTGCCTCCCGAGAGACCCGCGGGCACCCTCCCCGACGCGACCCAGTTCCTCGGGCACGCGCCGCATCCCGGTGCCGGCCACCAGCCCGCCCCGCCCGCGCCGGCGGTCTCCCACCCCGACGCCGAGGCCACGCAGTACATCGCGCCCGTGCCCGCCGGGCCCCCCGCGGGACCCCACGGCGTTCCCGGCCCCGACGACGCCCGGCAGCCGCCCGCCGAGTTCGACAGCCTCTTCCGCAGCGCCCCGGGCGCCGACGGCCCGGCCTCCTCCACCCAGCAGATGCCCCGCTTCGACGAGCCGGGCTCCGCGTACCCCGCGGACCAGGCCGCGTACGTCCCGCAGGGTCCCGGGGGCGGCGGCAGGCGCCGCGGCGGTGACGACGCGGGCCGGGGCGGCGGCCGGGGCGGCCGGACCGGTTCGCGGCTGCCGCTCTTCGCGGCCGTGGGCGTCGGCATCGCCGTCGTCGGGGTCGGCGCCGGCGCGATGATGGCCGGCGGGGACGGCGGCGACGACAAGGGCGGCAACCAGACGGTGTCCGCCACGGCCCCCGCGGACACCGCGTCGGCCTCGGCGTCACCGTCCGCCGACCCGGTCCGGCAGCAGGCGGTCGAGCTGGACAAGCTGCTCGCCGACAGCGGCAGCAGCCGGACCAGCGTGATCAACGCGGTGGCCGACGTGAAGTCCTGCGACAACCTGCCCCAGGCGGCCAAGGATCTGCGCGAGGCCGCCAAGCAGCGCACCGGGCTGGTCACCAGCCTCTCCCAGCTCTCCGTGGACAAGCTGCCCGGCCACGCCGAGCTGACCGCCGCGCTGACCAAGGCGTGGCAGGCCTCGGCGTCGGCCGACAACCACTACGCGGCCTGGGCCGACCAGACGGCCGGGAAGAAGGGCTGCAAGAAGGGCAAGGCCCGCACCACCGGCGAGACGCAGGCCGGCAACCGGGCGAGCGGCACGGCGAGCACGGAGAAGGCGAAGGCCGCCGCGCTCTGGAACACCATCGCCAAGCAGTACGGCCTCACCGAACGCCAGCCGACCCAGCTGTGACCGTCCCGGGGCGGGCTCCCGAGCCCGCCCCGGCGTGCGGCCCGGTCCGGCTCAGGTGAGGTCGGCGGTGCGCAGGGTCCGCGTGGTGTCGACGGCGCCCTCGCGGGCCGACACCAGCCTGCCCTGCCGGACGACCTGCAGCGTGACCTCGGTGTTCACCAGCCGCGGGAAGCCGACCGAGGCCAGCTTGTCCTGGAACTCCCACCGGAGCGCCGGGGTGAGGCCGCCCGTGCCGACCTCCAGCCCGCCGTCCAGGGCCAGGGTGACGCGGTCGGCGCTCACCGCGCCGCCCCCGAGCGACTCGACGACCTGCCTCAGCACGGTGTATGCGATCCAGGTGGTCTGCACCCCCGCGTCCGTGGCGTCGACGGTGTTGTCGCCGAACGCCTCCTCCTGGATCACCTTCTTCATCCCGGCCCAGCCCGGATCGTCCGCCTCCGGGTACCAGCCGGTGACGTACGCGCCCTCGTAGGGGCCCGAGGCGCCGCCGGACGCGTTGACCGCCGACTGGTCGACGCTGCCGAGCACGGTCGCCGTCCGGACCTCCGGATACTCGCCGCGGGCCCGCCGGAAGGAGTCCATGAAGGTGCCGGTGCGGTCGCCGAGGACCGGCACCACGCACCCCTCCCGCGAGGGCTCGGCGGTCGCCTGCCGCAGCGCACGGCCGGAGTCGCCGTCGTACTCCGTGGCGTCCTCCCGCGCCCGCTGGTCGTGGGTCGGGGCGTGCCCGCCCCCGGTCAGTCCCGAGTCGAGCAGCGCGGGCAGCTGGTCGCCCGCGATGGTGTCGGGCCGGACGAGCGTGACGGGCCCGCAGTCCTCGGCGAGCGCGCTGCCCAGACCGGCGAGCAGCGCGGGCTGGCCGCCGTTGACGGGGTAGGACAGGGGGCTGGTGAACTCGGTGTTGGTGATGCCGTAGCCGCCGATGTAGGGGATGCCGGCGCCCTCCAGGACGGGGAAGAAGGAGTCGGCGTGCTGGCTGTAGGAGCCGACCACCGCGACCGCGCCCTCCTTGACGGCACGGCGGGCGCACTTCGCGGCGGCCACGCTCTCGTTGCGGTCGTTGCAGGTCAGGACGTTCAGCTTGCGGCCGCCGAGGCCGCCGTGCGCGTTGACCCAGCGGGCGTAGGCACGCGCGAAGGCGGGCATGCCGGGCTTGTTGGTCGCGCCCGTGTCGGAGGGCGCCCAGGTCATGACGGTGATCGGGTCGTCCCCGGAGCCCCCCGTGACCCCGGGGACGACCCCGCAGCCGGCGACGAGCGAGGCACACGCCGCCAGCGCACCCGCGGTCAGCGCGCCGGTTCGGGTGGGCCGGAAGCGGCCGGTGAGGCCGCTGGGGAACGAGCTGCGGTTGCGTCGCCTGCCGGTCATGGTTCCGCACGATTCCGCCACACGGATAACCTGGAAGTGACCCCCGGTCAACGCATGGTGACGCCGGGGTGAATTGCGGGGGCCGGTACGGCCCGGGTGGAGGGGAACGTACGATCGATGACCGTGCAAGGTTCGGAGAACACTTCCCGTCGCGGCCGCCGCTCCTCCACCATGGGCGGCATGCCACTCAACGACATGCCGTGGTGGCGCTGGCGCAGCCAGGTGCGCTCCGCGCTGCACATGCTCTCCGCGCCCGCCTTCCAGCGGGACGTCTGGCTGGCCGGCACGCCCGGCTACGGCGACGTCACCGACGCGGTGTACCGGCTGGTGGAGGACACCTGGCTGGACCACTGGTCCGCGGAGAAGTACGTCGGCACGATCTTCCGCGACTCCCAGGAGGCGGCGCTCGTCGACACCGCCGTGCTGCGGGTCCTGCGGATCATGCACCAGGTGGGGCCGGACGCGCCGGTGGCCGCCTACCTCGACCACCCGGACTGGCCGGAGGCGGTGCGGGCGGCGCGGGACGCGCACGTGCGGCTGGCCACCAGCGACGGCGAGGAGCCGGACTCGGAGCCCCGCAGCCTCGAGGTGCTGCGGATCATGACCCGGTCCGCCTGACGGGACGGACGTCGGCCCGGGAGCGCCGGATATGGGACCCTGTCCCCCATGAACGAGCAGTCCAGCCCCGCCGCCGCACCGGCCGACCAGTACGTCCTCACCCTGTCCTGCCCCGACAAGCAGGGCATCGTGCACGCCGTGTCGAGCTATCTGTTCATGACCGGCTGCAACATCGAGGACAGCCAGCAGTTCGGCGACCACGACACGGGCCTGTTCTTCATGCGCGTCCACTTCTCGGCCGACGCCCCGGTGACCGTGGACAAGCTGCGCGCCAGCTTCGCGGCGATCGGTGACTCCTTCCACATGGACTGGCAGATCAACCGGGCCGACGAGAAGACGCGCATCGTGCTCATGGTCAGCAAGTTCGGGCACTGCCTGAACGACCTGCTGTTCCGGGCCCGGATCGGGGCGCTGCCCGTCGAGATCGCCGCCGTGGTGTCCAATCACACCGACTTCGCGGAGCTGGTGGGGTCGTACGACATCCCCTTCCACCACATTCCCGTGACCAGGGACACCAAGGCGGACGCCGAGGCGCGGCTGCTGGAGATCGTGCGCGAGGAGAACGTCGAACTCGTCGTGCTGGCCCGCTACATGCAGGTCCTCTCGGACGACCTGTGCAAGCAGCTCAGCGGCCGGATCATCAACATCCACCACTCCTTCCTGCCGAGCTTCAAGGGCGCGAAGCCGTACCACCAGGCGCACGCCCGGGGCGTGAAACTGATCGGCGCGACCGCGCACTACGTGACGGCCGACCTGGACGAGGGACCGATCATCGAGCAGGAGGTCGAGCGGGTCGGTCACGACGTCACGCCGGACCAGCTGGTCGCCATCGGGCGGGACGTGGAGTGCCAGGCGCTGGCGCGGGCCGTCAAGTGGCACGCCGAGCGGAGGATCCTGCTCAACGGGCGCCGCACGGTCGTCTTCGCCTAGCGGCTCGGGGCCCTGTCCCGTCGGCGCGTGAGAGCGGCCACCGACGGACCGCACGCGCCGGCGAAACCGCGACCCGCCCCTACATCCGGCTCAGGCTCGCCGCCGCGAACAGCACGTCCCGGATCGCCTCCCGGTCGCCCACCTGACCCGCGGCCGCCTCCGCCGGAGGCACGTGGCCCGCGGCCAAGCGGCAGAACTCGACGCCGTCCAGGGCGACATGGGCCACCTCGTGGTCGGCCGAGCCCACCGCGGCCGGTGAGTCCAGCGGGATGAGCCACTCGCCGCCGCCCGACCCCTCGATCTCCAGCCGCAGACTGCGTCCGGGTTCCCCGGCCGCGACCAGGTGCCTGCCGTCGGCGGGCGCGGCCAGCCCGGCCCTGCGGCGCGCGGCCAGGACACCGGGCAGCAGCCGGGCGGCGAGGTCGATCATGCGGTTGAGGTGGCGCGGCGAGGGCGGGGCGTAGGGGTAGTCCACCGCCCGGGCGATGTCCTCCGCGTGCACCCAGCACTCGAAGGCCCGGTCCAGCATGGCGTCGTGCAGCGGCAGCTCGAAATCGCCGTAGGAGACCGGCATCCGGCCCGCGCCGCCGCCCGTACCGCCGGTGAACGCCACGGTCCGCACGATGGCGTGGCTCTGCTCGCGCCACGGCGCCCGCACCGCGCGCGTCGGCGGACGGTGCGAGGCGCGCCAGTAGGCCTCGGTGCGGCTCGCCGGGGCCGGGGTCCGGGCGGTGATGTCGCCGAGCGGGTCGGGCAGGCCCAGCGCGACCCCGACCAGCCCGTCGACCGTCAGCAGGTGCGCCATGACCCCGGCGACGGTGGTGCGCCGGCTCGCCTGGCCGTCCTCCCCGAACCAGCGCAGCCGCACCGGCGCGTGCCACTCGGAGTCCCCGATGTCCTGCAGCAGCGCGTCCAGACGCGCGGTCTCGGCGTCGTACGCCGTGGCCCACCCGGGCACCGGGATGCGCGGCGGGCGGCGCTCCAGGCAGCCGTCCAGGACGCGGGTGCGCAGGGCGGGGTCCAGGTCCAGGCTCTCCGGGCGCTGGAGCAGCGCGACGGCGTCGCGCAGCCGCAGCGCCTCCTCGGCGCAGGCGCCGCAGTCGTCCAGGTGCTCGTCGACGGCCGCCGCCTCCTCGGGTGAACAGGCGGCCAGCGCCCAGGCACCGAGGAGGGAGGTCAGCACGTGATGCTCCAGTACGAGGGGTGCGGCCGGTACCGCCGCGGGCAGCGGGCGCCCGCCGTCCTCGACGGAGGCACGCGGCAGCGGAATGCGCGGCACGGGCTCCGGCCCGCCGGCGTCGGCGAACGCCCCGTCCCCGTCGTTCGTCTCCTTCTCGCCCTTCCCGCGCTTCTCGTCCTCCTCGCGCTTTTCGTCCTTCTCGTCGGGTCCCTCGGGTTCGTCGCGCCGGCCGTACGTCCCGCTCATGCCGCGCCCCCGTATCCGGGCGGTGCCCCCGGTGATCCGGCGTCGCGGGCCGTGGCCAGCAGTTGCAGGCCCAGGCGCAGCCGGCGGCGGGCCTCGTCCTCCGTGACGCCGAGGTCGGCGGCGGTCTGGCGGTAGTCGCGGCGCTGGAAGTAGGCCAGCTCCAGCGCGGCCCGCAGCGGGGCCGGCATGGACTGGACGATGTAGTCGGCGCGGGCGGCGACCGAGGCGTGGCGCACCCTGCGCTCCAGTTCCTCGGTGGTGCCGGGGCCGCCGCGGGCGAGGGCGGCCGCCTCGGTGGCCCGCAGGCGCTGCACGGCCAGGCGGTGGGTCAGCGTCGCGACCCAGGTGCGCAGCGGGCCCTGCCTGGGGTCGTAGGTGTCCGGGTGCTCCCAGACGTGGGCGAACACGTCCCGGGTGACGCGGTCGGCGGCCCGCTCGTCGTCGAGCACGCGGTGCGCCAGGCCGTGCACGAGCGAGGCGAACCGGTCGTAGAGCTCACCGAGGGCCGCGGCCTCGCCCCGGGCGAGCCGCTGCTGCATCTTCCGGTCCCAGCGCAGCGGCAGGTCCTTGTTCGCCATACGGCTCCTTCACCCCCCTGCTCGGGCCGACAGGCCGGGCCGGTTCCCTGCCGGCATCCAGCCTGTGGCCACCGTCTCCTCGAATGTAGTCGGCACGTCCGGTGACGCACGCCCCTTTGTGTCAATGTGCGCCCCCGTGCGGGCCGCAGGTGGTAGGGCGCTCATCGGTCTCTCAGATCGACCCCCTACGCTCCATAGTGCGACCGAATTCGATCGAACAGGATCGAAACCGTTTGAAACAAGCCTCTTTTGATCGAGGCCCGTTTCCGGCCGGGTGTTTGCGGGAACGGCCGGTGGGCAGGCGCGCGGCCAAGAAACGTAAGGATGGCTTCCGTATCGAGCGAGTCCGGACGTACCGACGAATGAAGGGCATGGTGGTGACGTTCAATGTGACCGGCGACGAGCGGGGCGACTGGGCCGTGCTCCAGGTGTCGGGTGAACTGGACCTGGTGACGTCCCCGGTGCTGCGGCAGCGGGTGCACGACGAGGTGGCCGAGGGGCGGCACAGCCTCGTCCTGGACCTCTCCGAGGTCCTGTTCTGCGACTCCAGCGGGGTCGGGGTGCTCATCGCCTCCCGGCGTCTCATCCGCTCCTGCCAGGGCCGGCTGCGCCTCATACTGCCCGCCCAGGGCGCCGTCGACGGCTCCCACGTCAACCGGGTCCTCGGCGCGCTGGGTGTGCGCCGGCTCTTCGACGTCCACCCCGATCTCACCTCGGCGACCGGCGACGGACCACACTCACTCTCCGCCTAGAGGCATGCCCCGGAGCGTGCCCCGGGGGAGGGACGGGCAGTCGTTCCCCCGACGGGCGGGTCCCGGGCGTCGTACCCTCCGTGCGAGACGCACCCACCGACGTGATGTGAAGGCGGTCGGAGAAGACATGGTCAGCAGCGAGTACGAGCGCCGGATCGCGGCGCGGTTCGCCACCTTCGACCAGGACGGCAACGGCTACATCGACCGGCAGGACTTCAGCGCGGCGGCCAAGGCGCTGCTCGCCGAGTTCGCCGTCGCGGCCCGGTCCGACCGGGGTCAGGCCCTGTACGCCGGGGCGGAGGCGCTCTGGCAGGGCATGGCCGGCATCGCCGACCGCGACGGCGACCAGCGCATCACCCGTGAGGAGTTCGTCACCGCGGCGGTCAAGCGGCTGCGGGACAACCCGGACCGGTTCGCCGAGATCGCCCGCCCGTTCCTGCACGCGGCCCTCGCCGTCGCCGGCACGGACGGCGCCGTCACCGTCGCCGACACCGCGCGGATGCTCACCGCGCTCGGCGTCCCCGGGGACACCGCCCGTGGCGTCGCCGGCGCCCTCGACACGGACGGCGACGGCAGGGTGGGGGAGGCCGAGGCCGTCCCGGCCTTCGCCCGCTGGTTCACCGTGCCCGAATGACACGCGCGGCGCCGCGGACGTCCTCGCCGTCGCTGTCGCGGATCGTGGCAGCGCGTCGTCACTGAGCGTCGGCATCGCGCCGGATCCGGTGGACGCGCCGTCACGGTCCGGAGTCGGTGCCGTGCTCGGGTACCTTGGGTGGGATGCGAGTGCTCCCGAGCGCGGACCGCGCCGGTGCCGTCCGTCGGGCGGCCCCGGAACCGGGCGTGTGCGCCTTGCCCCGCAGGGCGGAGCGGCCGTCGGCCACCGTCTGTTCGACCCCCCGGACCGGGCGTCGCACAGTATGCCGCACAGGTACTCCTTCGCGCTGGAATATGCCCGAAGCGCTTGTTGAGGTGACTGTACGTCAACCATGCTGTCCTGTACGGGGATCACGTTCCGTGATCTCTGGCCCGGCCGTTGTTCTGGTCATGCAGAAAATGGCTACGATCGTGGCCCTCATGAGGCGCGAGCCTTTGTGTCCGCCGGTTCGGATGGTGTGAGCGGTGCAGGTGCTTCAAGTGCAGCTGGAGATCCGGCCCGACCCCGCAGAGGTCGGGCGAGCCCGTCGGTGGGCCCGCTCACGGCTCGCCGGGTGCGGGATACAGGCCGACGAACCACTCGCCGAGACGCTGGTCCTGCTCGTCTCCGAGCTCGTCACCAACGCCGTCATGCACACCGGCCGCCCCGCCGTGCTGCGGCTCGTGCTGCCGGGCACGGTGAGCGGTGAGGCCACGGTCCGCCTCGAGGTGGAGGACACCAGCGGGCGTGCCCCGGTGCCCCGGTGCGTGGACGGCGACGCGACGGGCGGCCGGGGACTCGCCCTCGTCGACTGCCTCGCCGACCGCTGGGGCTGGAGCCGTGAGGACGCCGGCAAGCGCATCTGGTGCGAACTGGACCGCTGCCCCGATGCCCTGGCGACCCCGCAGGCCCGGGCGGGCGGCGCGGCGCCCCGGGAAGGGCTGGCCTACGAGGCGGTGTAGGCACCCCGGCGCGGGGCGTGCCGGGCGCACCGGCCCCTCCTCCTGCGGCGTCGGTGCGGCGGTGCGCCCGGGCGTGCTTCCGTGCGCTTCCCGCGTGAACGCGGAGCAACTGCCCGTGATTGGTTGAAGGTTGACGGATCGTCACCGGGTCCTCACGCTTGGAGGCAACGATTCGCCGCGAGGGGACGGCGAGGGCTCGGTGGCGGAGTCCTCGGCGAGTGCGGGTCGTGTTTCGGCGGCGGTTCCTCCCGGGGGCGGCGGGAACCGTGCGGGAGCGCCGGAGTCGGGTGGCGGCGTGCGGTGCCGTGCGCGGGGCGGACGGTGCCGCGCCGCCGGCCGACGACTTCCGGCGGTGCCGTCATTCTCCACAGGCTGTGGAGAACTCCGCCCGGAACGTCCGCCGGTACGCGGTCGGTGTGACCCCCAGGGCCGCCTGCAGGTGCTGCCGCATCGACTGTGCCGTCCCGAAGCCCGCCGCACGGGCCACCTGGTCGACGGAGAGAGCGGTGGACTCCAGGAGGTGCCGGGCCCGCTCGACCCGCTGCCGGGTCAGCCACTGGCCGGGACTGATGCCGGCCTCCTCGCGGAACCGGCGGGTGAAGGTGCGCACCGACATGGCCTCCTGCTCGGCCATGTCCCGGAGCTGGATCGGCTCCTGGAGCCGGCCGAGCGCCCAGGCGCGGGCTCCGGCCGTGGACGACTGCTGCGGATCGGGCACCGGCCGCTCGATGTACTGCGCCTGCCCGCCGTCGCGGTGGGGCGGGACGACGGTCCGGCGGGCCACCTCGTTGGCGACGGCGGTGCCGTGGTCCCGGCGCACGATGTGCACGCACAGGTCGATCCCGGCCGCGACCCCGGCCGAGGTGAGCACGTCGCCGTCGTCGACGAACAGCACGTCGGCATCGACCCGGACCTTCGGGAAGAGCCGCTGGAAGTGCGTGGCGGAGGCCCAGTGCGTGGTCGCCGGGCGGCCGTCGAGGTGCCCGGCGGCGGCCAGCACGTACCCCCCGGTGCAGATGGCGACCAGCCGGGTGCCGGGCCGGATCCCGGCCAGGGCGGCGGCCAGCTCCCCGGTCAGCCTGCCCTCCTCGTACACCGGGCCGAGTTCGTACGACGCCGGGACGACGACCGTGTCCGCGGTGGCCAGCGCCTCGGGTCCGTTCTCGACGAGGACCGCGAAGTCGGCGTCCGTCCGCACCGGCCCCGGCGGCCGGACCGAGCAGGTGACCACCTCGTACAGGCGGCGCCGCCGTTCGTCGCGGGCGAGCCCGAAGATCCGCTGCGGGATGCCCAGTTCGAAGGGGAGCAGGCCGTCGAGGGCGAGGACGACGACGCGGTGCGGGCGGTGCGTTTGGCCGGACGTCATGGCCCGATCCTAGCGAACCCTGTCTTCCGGGCCACTCGATCCGACGGCCCCCGGGCCCGAAGCTCGATGACGTGACCCAGACAACCGACACCACGGCGGCCGTGCGCCGCGCCGAGCCCGCCGGGCCGCGCCGCGGCCCCCGGGTGCACCGTGCCTGGTGGGTGGCCGCCGTCACCTTCGTGACGATCATCGGCGCCGCCGCCTTCCGGTCCCTGCCCGGCATCCTCGTCGACCCGCTCCAGGACGAATTCGGCTGGTCGCGCGGCACGATCGGCGCCGCCGTCTCCGTCAACCTCGCGCTCTACGGCCTGACCGCCCCCTTCGCCGCCGCGCTCATGGACCGCTTCGGCATCCGGCGCGTGGTCGCCGTCGCGCTCACCGTCATCGCGCTCGGCTCGGGCCTGACCGTGTGGATGGACTCCGCCTGGCAGCTCATCGTGTGCTGGGGCCTGCTGGTCGGCCTCGGTTCCGGCTCGATGGCGCTGGCCTTCGCCGCCACCGTCACCAACCGCTGGTTCACCGAGCGGCGCGGACTGGTCACCGGCGTTCTCACCGCCGCCTCCGCCTCCGGGCAGCTGATCTTCCTGCCGCTGCTGTCCTGGATCGTGGAGACGTACAAGTGGCGCCCCGCGGCCGTCACGGTCGCCCTCGCCGCCCTCGCCGTCGTCCCCTTCGTCTGGCTGCTGCTGCACGACCACCCGGCCGACGTCGGCCAGAAGCCCTACGGCGCGAAAAAGTTCGTGCCCAAGCCCGCACCCGTCCCCGGCGCCGCCCGCCGCGCCCTGACGGTCCTGTTCTCCGCGGTGCGCACCGGCCCGTTCTGGCTGCTGGCCGGCACCTTCGCGATCTGCGGCGCCTCCACCAACGGCCTGATCCAGACCCACTTCGTGCCCGCGGCCCACGACCACGGCATGCCGCTGACCGCCGCCGCCTCGCTGCTCGCCGTCATCGGCGTGTTCGACGTGATCGGCACGATCGCCTCCGGCTGGTTCACCGACCGCTTCGAACCGCGCCGCCTGCTCGCCGTCTACTACGCCCTGCGCGGCGTCTCCCTCCTGTTCCTCCCCTTCCTGCTGGCGCCCGGCGTCCACCCGCCGATGGTCTTCTTCATCGTCTTCTACGGCCTCGACTGGGTCGCCACCGTCCCGCCCACCCTCGCCCTGTGCCGCGAGCGGTACGGCGAGGACAGCGCGATCGTCTTCGGCTGGGTCCTCGCCTCCCACCAGGTCGGCGCGGCCCTCGTCGCCTTCCTCGGCGGCGTCGCCCGCGACACCTTCGGCACGTACGACGTCGTCTGGTACGCCTCCGGCGCCCTGTGCGCGGTGGCCGCCCTGATGGCGCTGGTGATCCGCCGGACGGGAACCCCGGAGCTCGCGGCGCCCTGAGCGGGCCCGGGGCCGGCGGAGGACTCAGCGCGGCAGTCGTGTGACCCGGCGGTCCCCGTCCCGGCCGACCGCCGCGGCGATCCGCGTCGCGTCCCGCGCCAGCTCACGCAGCATGCCGCTGATCGGGTTGGTGAAGCCGGTGAAGTACAGGCCGGGGGCGCCCGGCGGCGTGCGGCCGCCGTGCGCGACGGGCTTCCCCGCCGCGTCGAGGACGCCCAGGTGGCCCACCAGGCCCTCCAGGCCCCGCCGGTATCCGGTCGCGGCGATCACCGCGTCGGGGGCGACGCGGGAGCCGTCCGCGAGGAGCACCTTGCCGGCCTCGAACCCGTTCACCGCGGCCACGACCTCCACCCGGCCCGAGCGCACCGCGTCGATCAGGCCGACGTCCTGCACCGGAATGGCGCCCTGCCGTGCCCGGGTGTAGAGCCCGGCCTCGGGGCGCGGCAGGCCCTGTGCCGACAGGTCCGGCACGCTGAGCCGGGCCAGCGGCCGGGCCAGCCGGTCGACCAGGCCGGCCGGGAGGCGCCGGCAGAGGACGCCGGTGTACTGGGCGGGCCAGCCGGCGGTGGAGCGGCGCACGATGTGCGGCGGGGTGCGGACGGACAGGCGCACCCGCGCGGCGCCGCCCTCCACCAGGTCCACGGCGATCTCCGCACCGGTGTTGCCGACGCCGGCGACCAGGACGTCCCGGCCCGCGTAGGGAGCCGGGTTCCGGTACTCGGCGGCGTGCCGCAGCTCCCCGGTGTACGTGTCCCGGCCGGGCCAGTCCGGCAGCCGCGGGGTGTGGTTGTACCCGGTGGCGACCACGACCGCCGCGCCGGCCAGTTCGCGGCCCCCGGACGCGTGCAGCACCCAGCCGGTGCCGTCGGGCGCGCGCTCGACGCGGGAGACCTCGACACCGGTCACGATCTCCAGCTGGTGGTGGGCGGCGTACTTCTCCAGGTACCGCACCACGTCGTCGCGGGCCACCCACCGCCCGAAGCGGCGCGGCATCGGCAGACCGGGCAGCGCCGACAGCCGGCGGGTGGTGTGCAGCCGGAGCCGGTCGTAGTGGCGCCGCCAGGACGCGCCGACCCGGTCGGCCCGCTCCAGGACGACGGCCCGCAGCCCCCGTGCGCGCAGCGCGTGGGCGACGGCCAGGCCGCCGGGCCCGCCGCCGATGACGTACACGGGCAGGTCCGCGGGGTGGGCGGACCGTGATGCAGCGGACGCTGTGGAGTCGGCCATGCGGCGAGCGTAATCCCGGTCTCGCTTGATGGGTCTCGGTCAAGACCGGAATCGGTTGCGGATCGGTCACGGAAACTCGCGGGCCTCCACCGGTCCCGGTCGGATTGAATGAGCGGATGGCCCACACACGTACACGCACCCTCGCCCCCTCCGTCACCGAACCGCGTGGGCACGGCCTCCACCTCCGTGCCTGGGACGCCGGCAGCGAAGCCGACGTGCGGACGTGGCTGAGCGGCTACCAGGACCCCGACTTCCAGCGCTGGAACACGCCGCTCCGGCCGATGTCCGACCTGAGGGCGGCCCGCGAGTCGCTGCGGGCGCGGGCGCGGGACGCCGACGAGGGCAGGTCCGCGTCGTTCCGGATCACGGACGGGGCGGACGGCACGACGCTCGGGCACGTCGGCGTCAACGAGATCAACCTCCCCCTGAAGCTGGCCCGCGTCGGCTACTGGGTGCTGCCCGGGGCCCGCGGCCGGGGCGTCGCCACCCGTGCCCTGCTCCTGGCGTCGCGCTGGGCCTTCGCGGAACTCGGCGTCCACCGCCTGGAACTGGGCCACGCGGTGGGTCACGACGCCTCCTGCCGGGTCGCCGAACGGTCCGGGTACCGCTACGAGGGCACGATGCGCGACGCCCTGTTCGAGGCCGGCCGGCACGACGCGTTCCGGGACGCCCACCTGCATGCCCGGCTGGCGACCGACGCGGAGCCGGCGGCTCCCGGCACGCGGTGACCGGCGCTCACGGCCACAGCAGCTGGGTGCGCCAGCCCGCCCCGGCCCGCCGGTAGGCGAGGCGTACGTGGCGGCGCCGGGCGTCGCCCTGGAAGAACTCCACCTCCTGCGGCCGCAGCCGGTACAGCGTCCAGGACGGGACGGACGCGTCCGGCTCCCGCTCGGCCTGCTCCCAGGCCGTGCCGGAGGCGCGCGCCAGCTCCTCCGGCGAGCTCAGGGGCGCGCTCTGCCGGCCGGTGAGGGCGGCGGCCAGCGCGCCGGTCGACCGGGCGTGCAGGTCGGCCCGCGCCTCCTCGGCCGGGGCGACGGCGACCGGGCCGCGCACCCGCACCTGGCGGCCCAGCACCGGCCAGTAGAAGACGAGCGCGGCGTACGGCCGGGCGGCGAGGTGGCGGCCCTTTCGGCTGTCGGCGTGCGTGGCGAAGGACCAGCCGTCCCCGTCCGCGCCGTGCAGCATCACGATCCGCACGTCCGGCCACCCCTCGGCGTCGGCCGTCGCCAGCGACACGGTGTGCGGCTCGTCCTGTCCGGCCGCCACCGCCTCGGCGAACCACCGGGTGAACAGGGGCAGCGGGTCGCCGGGCGCGGTGGCGGGGTCGAACGGCCGCAGTTCGGTGACCGCCGGGTCCCACACCCGCAGTGACCTCAGCAGCTCGTGAAGATCGGGTTCCATGTCCCGATTGTCACGTGGCGACGCTCCGGGCGGGGGACGTTCGTCCTACGGTTCACACCTGGCCGAGGTCGGAGGAGACCCAGCGCTCGGGCCGCATCCGGACGACGACCTGTTCGCCGTGGTTCTTCCAGGCGAAGTCGACGTAGCCGTCGACCTTCTCGGCCGGGAGATACCGGGCCGACATCTCCCGCAGCAGCTCGACGGTCGCGGGGGCCGTCTCGACGACCGGGCCCTCCACCGAGACGTACCGGATGGTGGGCTCCAGCCGGTCGACCATCAGGGAAAACCGGCCGGCCGCCTTGATCAGCGCGTTCTTGCGGCTGTCGAGCCCGGTCAGGATCCAGACGTCGCCACCGGTCTCGTACTGGTACCAGATCGGCACGGTCAGCGGGGCCCGTCCGGCTCCCGCGTCCACCGCCAGCGCGGCGACGTGGGGTTCGGCCAGGAACTGTTCACGCTCTTCGCGGCTCAGAGCCATCGCGGTCTCCTCCAACGGCGTTCGGGTGTCCGGCTGTCGGGCTGTCGGGGTGCCTGCACCGTTCGCAACAGCGGGCGTCCGGGCGGTTGTTCCCCTGCGGGCCGGGCGGCGGCCGGGCAGCGGGCGGCTCGGCACCACGGAGGGGTGCGGCGCGGCGGGCGTCCGGGGCCGGGTAGGAGGCGGGGGGGAGGAGGCGCGGGGCGGTGCGGGGGAGCCGGAGGCGGTGCGCGAGCGGACACCGGCGTGGCAGGGCGTGCGAGGGACCGGGGGCGTGGCGGATCGGGCAGGGATGACAGGCTGCCGCGTGACCGGTCGGGCGCGCTACTTGGTGGGCTTCCTGCCGGTGATGCCCAGGTACGTCAACAGGGCCAGGTTCGGCCGGAGATCGGCCTGCTTCACGCCCCAGGAGGTGAAGCCCTTCTGGTGCGAGGCGACGGCCGAGAGCATCGTGACCAGCGCGCCGGCGATCGCCGCCGGGTTCACGTCCTTGTCGACCTTGCCCTTGGCCTGCAGCTCGGCGACGGAGTCCGCGAGGGCCGTGTTCACCGAGTTGAGGATCTTCATCCGCAGCTTGTAGAACCGCTTGTCGCCCTCCGCGGCGCCCAGGTCGACGACCCGGAGGATCGCGTCGTTCTTCCGCCAGAACTCGAGGAACCCGTCGACCAGTTCCTGCGCCGTCTGCCATCCGGACTTGCCGACCCAGGAACGGTTCGCCGCCAGCTCGGCCAGGCCGGAGCTCTCGGCGACCGTCTGCTCGGCGATCTCCAGGACGGCTCCCTCGACGTCCGGGAAGTACTGGTAGAAGGTCGCGGGCGAAGTGCCTGCCTTCCGGGCGACATCGATGACCTTGACGTCCCGGTAGGGCGAGGAGCTCAGCATGTCGCCCAGGCAGTCGAGCAGTTTCTGCCGGGTCGCCTGCCCGCGTCGACCGGCCACGCGGCCGTCCACGGTGCGCACTTGTCCTGTCATGCAGTCAGCTTACCGACGGGCGATCCCAGCGCGATTCGGCCGACTGCAAATGGGGTGCGCGGGCGTGGAGTGGCTGCTGTGCCTGGTCTGCGGCGTGCGCGGGACGCGGTTACGTTGGCGGCATGGCCGAAAACGGTGCATCCGCCCAGAGGGCGTCCGCGTACGCAGAAGGCGTCCCCTGCTGGGTGGACGCACAGCTCCCCGACGTCCCCGCGGGCCGGCGCTTCTACGGCGAGCTCTTCGGATGGTCCTTCGAGGACGCGGGGCCCGGCGCCGCCGCGTGGGCACGGCTGGACGGCGAACCCGTCGCCGCGCTGGTGCCCAAGACGGACGGCCGGATGCCCACGGTGTGGACGGTGTACTTCGCCGCCCGCGACGCCGGGGCGCTGGCCGGGCGCGCCCGGGAGGCCGGCGGGCAGATCGTCGTGCCGCCGCGGCCCGTCGACGGCCTGGGCACGACCGCCCTCGTGGCCGACCCGCAGGGCGCGGTCTTCGCCCTGTGGCAAGGGGCCCCCGGCGCCGGCGGGACCGCCTTCGCCGGCTTCGGCAGGCGGCACCAGCCGGGCACCTTCGCCTGGGCCGAGCTGTACACCCGCGACACCGAGGCCGCCGACGCCTTCTACGGCGACCTATTCCACGAGGCGCTCTTCGGCCCGGGCGCCGCTCCCGACGTGGGCCGCGCGGCGGTGACCGACGTCTTCCCCGCCGAGATGCCGCCGCACTTCCTCGTGCACTTCCGGGTCGAGGACTGCGAGGCGGCGCTCGGCACGGTGGTCCGGCTCGGCGGACGGGTGCGGGTGCCGCCGTTCGGGACGTCGTACGGGCGGGTGGCCGTCGTCTCGGACGGCCAGGGCGCGTCGTTCGCGCTGCTCCAGCGCTGAGGACCGCCGCGACGCCGGGTCCGGGTGGGTGTTCGCCCGGGATTGAGACGTGACACCCCGATTGTCCCAGGGTTCGCCACCACGGCTCCGGACAGGAAGAATCGGGGTGTGTGCCGCCGCGGCGGTGCGGTGGTGAGACGCTGCACGTCGGTCGCGTACATATGTGGGTGGCGCGGCTCGTACGGGGAGGTGGCAGGCAAGTGGTGGATCAGCTGACGCAGCACGATCCGCGGCGGATCGGGCCGTTCGAGGTGCTGGGGCGGCTCGGCGCCGGCGGCATGGGGCTGGTCTATCTGGCGCGTTCGGCGTCCGGCCGGCGCGTGGCGATCAAGACGGTGCGGACGGAGCTCGCCGAGGACCAGCTGTTCCGCGTCCGCTTCACGCGCGAGGTGGAGGCCGCCCGCGCGGTCTCCGGCTTCTACACGGCGGCCGTGGTCGACGCCGATCCCCGGGCCGCCGTGCCGTGGCTGGCCACGGCGTACGTCCCCGCGCCCTCCCTCGAGGAAATAGTGAACGAGTGCGGGCCGCTGCCCGCCCAGGCCGTGCGCTGGCTGGCGGCGGGCGTCGCGGAGGCGCTCCAGTCGATCCACGGCGCCGGGCTCGTCCACCGCGACCTCAAGCCGTCGAACGTCCTGGTCGTCGAGGACGGCCCCCGGGTGATCGACTTCGGTATCGCCTCCGGTGTCTCGAACACCCGTCTGACCATGACGAACGTCGCCGTCGGCACCCCCGCGTACATGTCGCCGGAGCAGGCGAAGGACTCGCGCAGCGTCACCGGCGCCAGCGACGTCTTCTCGCTCGGCTCCATGCTGGTCTTCGCCGCCACCGGGCACCCGCCGTTCCACGGGGCCAACCCGGTGGAGACGGTCTTCATGCTGCTGCGCGAGGGCCCCGACCTGGAGGGCCTCCCCGACGAGCTGCGTCCGCTCATCGAGTCCTGCATGCGGATGGAGGCGACGGCCCGGCCCAACCCCGCCGACCTCCAGTCCCAGCTCGCCCCGCACCTGTTCGGCTCCGGCTCCGACGACAGCGGTACGGCGTCGGCGTGGCTGCCCGAACGGGCGGTGGGGCTGATCGAGGGGCGGCGGGGCGGCCGCACCTCGATCCGGCCCGCGGTGACGGCGGGCGGGCGCAGCCAAGGTGCGGGCGGTGCCCGGCCGGCCGTACCGGCGCCCCCGCTGCCGCCGCCGCCCTCGCACGACCCCGTCGTCCCGGCGCCGTCCGTGCACGGCCCCCCGGTACCCGCGCCCGTCGGCGCCCCGGACACCGGGCCCGTCCAGCTGGCCGGCGCCCCGGTGCCCATCGGCCCCGGCCCGCGCGTCGCGGACATGCGGGCGGCCGCCGTGGCCGCGCCGCCGCCGGAGTCCGCCCTGGCCGCCTCCTGGTCCCGGCCGCGCCCCGGCGTCAACGGCGCCGACCCGGCCGTACCGGCACCCGCCGTGCCCCCGGCGCCCCCCGAGGCGGCCGCGAGCGGCTGGCGGCCCTGGCGGTTCCGCATGTCCAACGACGTCTGGGGCACGCCGTCCGTCGACGGGGACCTGGTCTACGTCACCTCCTTCGAGGTGCACGCCCTGGACGTGGCCACCGGACGCCGCCGCTTCAAGACCCGGGACGTGGCCTGGTCGATGGCGGTCGCGGACGGCCGCATCCACGCCTCCGACGGTCCGACCCTCTTCGCCCTGGACGCGCGGGAGGGCGCCGACCTGTGGCGTGTCCAGACGGACGCCTGGGTCTACTCCCTCCGGGCCGACCGCGGCACGGTCGTGACCGCCACCCGCGGCGGCGGCGTCCAGGCCTGGGAGGCCTCGGGCGGCCAGAAGCTGTGGGAGATCACCGGCGCCCAGACCGACTTCGAGTCCCCGGAGGCGGGCGCGGCCGTCCACGACGGCACGGTGTACGTCTGGCAGGACGCCAGGCTGCGCGCCCTGGACGCCCGGACCGGCGACGAGCGCTGGTCGTACCCGATCGGCGACGCGGCGTCCTGCGGCGGCGTGCCGGTCCGCCTGTCCCAGGCACCCGACGGCTACGTGTACGTCGCGGCCGGCACCCGCGTCCTCGCCCTGGAGGTCGCCTCCGGACACGTCCGCTGGCACTTCGAGGCCCCGGCGGTCTTCCTGTCCCCGCCGGTCTTCGTGCCGGGCCCCGCGGTCACCGGCGGCGGCGTCTACCTGGCCGACTACCTCGGCACGGTGTACGCCCTCGACGCCACCGACGGCCGCGACCGCTGGCGCATCGCGACGGAGGGCCGTTCCTCCACCGACCCGGTCCTGGTGGCCGCGGGTCACGTCCACGTGGGCAGCGGCAAGGGCCTGTACACCCTGGACGCCGTCACCGGCACGCCCAAGTGGCGTTTCCAGGCGGGCGGCGAGATCGTCGGCGCGCCCGCGGTGGCCGAGGGCCGGATCCACTTCGGCTCCACCGACCACCTCCTCTACACGCTGAAGGCCGACGACGGCCGCCTGCGCTGGAAGCTGGCGACGGGCGGCGAGATCACCGGCTCCCCGGTGGTGCGGGACGGCATCGTGTACGCGTGCAGCAAGGACCGCTGCGTGTACGCGCTGGACGCGGAGAAGGGCACGGGGACGGCGCGCACGGCCTGAGGCGCTCCGCCCCGGCACGGCCGCACGGCGTGTCCGGCCGTGGCGCCACGGTGACATGCCCGTGACAGCCGCTGGTTAGCGTGGCGTCATGACGACACGGGGACGAGCATGCAGGTTCACGGCCATCTCGGCACTGGTGGTCCTCGGCCTGACCGGGTTCTCGACGGGGCGCGGGCACGGCCACGGCCACGGCGGTGACGGCGGGGGCGGGTGCAGCAGCAGCGGCCAGGACCATGACAGTTCGTCGTCCACGTCGGACGGCGACGTGTACAAGGACGACGGCGACGACTCGTACGGCGGCGGCACGAGCGGCGGCTACGGCTACGGCCGCTCCGGCACCGACCACGACGACGACACCGACGGCGGCGGTGGTGACGGCGGCCGCGCCGCCCCGCAGGCCGCGACGGTGGAGCTCGTGAGCTGCGCGACCGAGGACGACCCGTACGCCACGGTCGAGGTCACCAACCCCAACGACCGCGAGCTCACGTTCGCCGTCACCGTGTTCTTCAAGGACGGGAGCGACGTCACGATCGACGACGCCCGCCAGGAGACCACCGTCCCCGCCGGCAGCGCGAGCCGCGTACGCCTCGCGCTCGACGCCCCGGGCCGGACCGCCGACCACTGCGAGCTGGACGACGAGGAGATCCTGCCGCTGACCTGACGCGGCGCCCGGGTGGTCAGTCGCGGGCCGCCCGGCGTTCCGCCTCGCTGATCGGCGGGCCCTGGAGGTGCGGCCTCCGCGGGCCGAACAGCATGGGGACCAGCATGTCCCGCGAGAAGAGCCGGGTCGGGGGTCGCTCCATGCTCATCACGTCGAGCAGGGCACCCAGGGCGCGGGGACTGCGGGCGCCGGTGGCGACGGCCCGGTCGACGTAGCGGGCCAGGAGCCTCTCCGCCACGGCCGGCGGGGTGTCCGCGGCGCCCGGGTAGAACGCGTCCTGGCCGACCGCCAGGCCCCAGGCGCCGGCGACCGGGCGGGCCGCGGCGCGCTGGAGGGCACCGGCCGTCCCGGGCGCGGTGAGGCCGGTACGGCGCAGCACGTCACGGACGGCGAGGGCGCCCTGCGCGGCGACGGTCAGGCCGTGCCCGTAGACGGGGTTGTAGCCGGCGACGGCGTCACCGAGGACGACGAAGCCGTCGGGGCGGCGCCTGAGCTTCTCGTAGTAGCGGCGCCGGTTGGCGGTGCTGCGGGTGACGGTGACGTCTCCGAGCGGTTCGGCGTCCCGCAGCAGTTCGCCGATGACCGGGTCCGCGAGGGAGAGCGCGAACGGCACGAAGGTGTCCGGGTCGGGGCCGGGCTCGCCGCCCCGGGTACCGCCCAGGGTGACGATCCACCGGTCGCCCTCGACGGGCAGGATGACGCCGCCCCGCCCGGGCGGATCGGCCGGGTTGGCCTGCACGTTGATCAGCGGGAAGGCGCCGTCGGCCGTGCTGCCGGGGGCGCGGTACACGCGGGTGGCGTAGGTGAGGCCGGCGTCGACCTCCCGCTCGGTGACCCGGGGCAGGCCCAGGTCGACGAGCCACTGCGGGGCACGGGAGCCGCGTCCGGTCGCGTCCACGACGAGGTCGGCGTCCAGCAACCGCTCGTCGCCGTCGCCGGCCAGGACGCGCACCCCGCTCACGCGGCGGGCGTTGCCCTCCAGCGACAGGGCGGCGGTGTCCTGGCGCAGGGTGATCCGCTCGCCCTTGAGGACGTGGTCGCGGACGACGGAGTCGAGCAGGTCGCGCGAGCAGACCAGGTTCCGGTGGTGGGTGGCGAGGAACCTGCGGAACCACACCTCGTTGGGGGCCCGGGACACCATGTCGCCCATGATGCGGACCAGGCGCCCGCCCCGGCACACGACGTCGTCGACGAGCCCGGGCAGCAGCTCCTCCAGGGCCCGGACCCCGCCGCTCCACACCAGGTGCGCGTGCCGGGCCTGCGGAACGCCCCGGCGCGGCTCGGGCCCCTCGGGCAGGACGTCGCGCTCGACGACCGTGACGTCCGCGAACTCGGTGAGCACGGCGGCGGCGAAGAGGCCCGCCGCGCTGGCGCCCAGGACGACGGCGCGCGGCCGGTGGGCGACGGGTTTGTCAGGCATGTGCGTTGAGGCCGCTTTCTGTGCTGGTCACCCGGCGGCCGAGGGCGGCGATGGCACGCCGTCGGTACAGGGCGAGGGAGATGGTGCCGATGTGGTCGCTGATGTCGGTGCCGATGCCCGGCGGCCGGTCGGACGCGGGCGCCGGGACACCGGCCGCACAGGCGTCGATGGCGTCGCGCAGCGCGACGGCTCCGGCGAGGTCGCGGGCCCTCGCCTCGCCGTGGACGGCGCGTGCCGCGGCCAGGGCCCGCCGGTGGACGTCGTGGCGGAAGTGCGGGGCCAGCAGGAGCAGCGCGTCGTGGATGCGCTGCTGCCGCTGCATGACCCGCAGGTCCAACGGCACCCAGAACCCGAAGCGGGCCGGTGCCGCCGCCGGCGCGAGCACCCGCAGCGCCCGCCACAGGGGCCGCAGCCGCAGGTACTCCCGCTGGTCGCGGACCGCGTTGCGCAGCGCCGGCCCGGCCTGCGGGACGATGAACCCGACGGCGACCAGCGACGCCTGGAGCAGGGCGAACGGCGGCGCCACCCGCGTGCTGAGGACGTCCCAGTCCGTCCCGCACCACCGGGCCGCCACCGCGGCCAGTTTCGCCCCGTCGAAGACCAGGCCGGCGGCGAAGCCGGCCAGCAGGAGGACGACCCCCGACCGCACCCAGCGGTCGGTCACGGCCGGCGACCACTGGCGCAGCATCCGGGCGGCGACGATTCCGGTCACCGCGTGCGCGCCGAGGTAGAGCAGGATGTGCTCGCGCATCCAGGGCGTGCCGGCGTAGTAGGTGTCGAGGTCGTACACGCGCGGCTCCGGCACGCTGGCCAGGAAGAAGGTCACCCACAGGCCCGCCACCACCCCGCCGTACGCCCAGTGGATGCGGCGGATGCCGCGCCTGCGCCGCTCCGACGGCGGCTCCCGCCAGCGGGTGATCATGGTCAGCCCGGTGGCGCCGGACGCGGTCAGGAACGAGTACGCCCACGGCGAGGCGAAGTTGGGGATGCCCGTCCACGCGTTGAGGCGCTCGATGTTGACGGGCGTGACGACGACGAGGACGCACGTCGCGCACACCAGCAGCACGGTCGTCGCCCGCACCTCGGGGTTGCGCCAGGCCCGTACGAACGTCGGCAGCTTGAGCAGGACGGCGAGGGCGAGGAGGACGGTGGGCAGCGCGTAGGGGACGTGGAGATGCGCGGCCATCAGAGCAGGCGCCCGCCGCGGCTGGTCAGCGACAGGTTCATACGGCCCTCCACGGTCGCGGGGGAGACCGGGCCCTCCGCGTACCGGCCGCGCATCCAGGTGCGTACCTCCCGCCCGAACAGCAGCCCGAAGGTCTCGGCGGCCACTTCGTGCCCGTCCGGCGACCCGGCCCGGGCCGCGACGGCCAGCAGCGCGTCGCGCGGCACCTCGGCCTCGGCGAGGATCTGCTCCGCCGCCCGCCGCACCGCGTCGGACGTCTGCTGCGGCGGGGCACCGGCCCGCGCGGAGGCCTCGGCGAGCCCGGCGACGCGGTGCCCGCAGTCGCCCTGCTCCTCATGCCACAGCTCGTGCCCGAGGATCACCAACTGGGCCTCGGGCACGGTGCGTTCCTCGACCACGACGAGGGACCGGTCGCCGAGGTCCAGCCGCAGCCCCGACACCGGGATGTCCGCCGGGAACGCCCGGAACACCAGCTCCACCGGCCGCCCCGCGCGCACGCTCATGGCCCGGCAGAAGGCCCGCATGACGGCCTCCGGCTCCGCCGGTCTCTCGACGTCCTGGGCCGCCTCCCTGCCGAGCTCACGGAGCAGCGCCTTCATCGCTCGCGGACCCACCGGCCGGGGCCTCCCTCCCGGGGACATCACCGACGTACACCGACATGACGGGGAGACCCTAGTGACCCCCGAGTTTCCGTTCGACCCTTCCGAACAACTCAGGCCACGGCTTGGCCGGAACTGGACCATTTGGGACACACATCGGCCGCGGCGGCTCCCCCTCCGCGCCGCCGCGGCCGATCCCCGTGCGGGAAAGGTCTACTTGCCGTCCCGGCCCAGGGCGGGCGGGGCCGGCATCGCGTTGTCCATCGTGGTGATGGTGTCCTTCGCGGGCGGCGTGGGCATGGCGTTGTCCATCGTGGTGATGGTCTCGTCCTTCGCCGGCGGCGTGGGCATCGCGTTGTCCTGCGTGGTGGCTTCCGCGTCCTTCTTGACGTCGCTCATGTGCTCGGTTCCTTCGCTGCGGTGACGGCTGGTGAGGAACGCCCGTCCAGTGGCTCCCCCGTGGGCCGCCGGACGGGCGTTCGGAGCCGCACGATAACTGGCCCGGCTCCCGGTCAGACCGCCTGCCCCCCGACGCGACGGTGTGACAGGAAGAAGACTGCACGGGGGAGATAAACGAACGCTGAACGCCCTCAGGCGGCCGCGGCCGGGGAGAGCAGCGCCCGGACCTCGTCGGCCTCCGGCGCCCCGCACTGCTGGAAGAGGCCGAGCGCGTCCTGCCAGCAGGCACCGGCCCGGTCCGCCTGGCCGAGCCCGGCGAGAGCGCGTCCGAGGAGCGTCAGGACGTTGCCCCGCATCCGGTCCCCGCCGATGCACCCCAGCGCCAGCGCCTGCTCGGCGTGCTGCGCCGCCTGCGCCGGACGCAGGGCCGACAAGTGCACCTGGGCGATACGGAAGTTGGTCGTACCCTGCCACAGACGCTGCCGGTGGTCCTCGAAGATGCGCAGCGCGCTGGCGAACTGCGCGAGGGCGTCCGTGTGCCGGCCGGCCCCGGTGAGCGCGATGCCCAGGGTGAAGTGCCCGTTGGCCAGGCGCATGGTCCGGCCGATCTCGAGCTGGGCGGTCAGCCCCCGGTGCGCGATGGCCACCGCCTTCTCGGTGTTGCCCATGCCCAGGTGGGCCCGGGAGAGGTTGCAGAGGCTGAGCGCCTCGCCGGCCCGGTTGCCGGCCGCCCGGTAGCCGTCGATGGCCTGCTCCAGGAAGGACTGCCCGTCCGCGTACCGGCCCTGGTGCAGCGAGATGAGACCCCGGTCGTTCGCGACCCAGCTCACGGCGGTCGTGTCCCGCGCGGACTGCGCGCGCGCCATGGCCAGTTCCGCCTGTTCGGCGGCCTGCTGGATACGGCCGGAGACCAGCAGGACGTTGGTGAGCGTGGTACGCGCCCGGCCCTCGGCGCGCGGATCCCCGCCGGCCCCGGTGGCGTCGCACATCGCCCTGGCCGTCGTCTCGTACTGGTGGGAGTTCGCCCCGGACTCCGCCAGGTCCTTGGCCGCCCACAGCAGGTCCACCGCCCGCCGCAGCCGGTCGGTCCCGGCGGACTGCCGCACGCACGCGAGCAACGGCGCCGCCTCGCTGTACAGCCAGTCCAGCGCCGCCGAGCCCTCGGTGAAGGTCAGCCCCGGGTACTCGGTCGGCTCCAGGCCGTCCACGAGCCGGTCGCCCGGCCGCTCGATCGCGTACACCCCGGCCGCCGTCGCCAGGTAGAAGTCCAGCAGCCGCGACAGCGCCGCCCCCCGCTCGCTCGGCGGCTGCTCGTCGCGTTCCGCGCACGCGCGGGCGTAGAGCCGGACCAGGTCGTGGAACCGGTAGCGGCCCGGCGCCGCCGACTCCAGCAGGGACGTGTCCACCAGGGACTCCATCAGGTCCTCGGTGTCCTCCGCCGGGAGGTCCAGCAGCGCCGCCGCGGCCGCGAGGGAGATGTCCGGGCCGTCCGCCAGGCCCAGCAGGCGGAAGGCACGGGCCTGGGCCGGCTCCAGTTGCCCGTAGCCCAGCTCGAACGTGGCCTTGACCGCCAGGTCGCCGGCCTGGAGCTCGTCCAGCCGGCGCCGCTCGTCCGCCAGTTTCGCGGCGAGGACGGACACCGTCCACGTGCGGCGGGCCGCAAGGCGCGACGCCGCGATGCGGATGGCCAGCGGCAGGAAACCGCACGCCGCGACCACGTCCAGGGCCGCCTTACGCTCCGAGGCGACCCGCTCCTCGCCCACGATCCTGGTGAAGAGCCCCAGCGCCTCGTCCGGGGACATCACGTCCAGGTCCACCAGGTGCGCCCCGGCGAGGTCCACCATCCGCACCCGCGACGTCACCAGCGCCGCGCAGCCGTCCGTGCCGGGCAGCAGCGGGCGCACCTGCGCCGCGTCCCGGGCGTTGTCCAGCAGGACCAGGACGCGGCGGCCGTCCAGGACGGAGCGGTAGAGGGCCGCCCGCTCCTCCAGGGAGTCCGGTACGGCCGAGTCGGGCGTGCCCAGGGCGCGCAGGAACGATCCCAGCACCGTCTCCGGTTCCGCCGCCCGCGCCCCCGTGCCCTGGAGGTCGACGTAGAGCTGCCCGTCCGGGAAGGCGGCCCGCGCCCGGTGGGCCACGTGCACCGCGAGGGTCGTCTTGCCGACACCGCCGATGCCCGCCAGCGCGGAGACGGCCATCACCCGGCCCTCGGCACCCGACGCCGAGCCCAGCACCTCGCTCAGCTCCCGCACGAAGGACGCGCGTCCCGTGAAGTCCGGCACCGTCGCCGGCAGCTGGGCCGGCCGGACCGGGGCGGCGGCCGGTTCCGCGGCCGGCGCGGACGGTTCCGCCAGGGCCGGGTCCGCCTGGAGGATGCGCTGTTGCAGCTCCCGCAGACCGGGCCGCGGGTCGACGCCCAGCTCGTCGGCGAGCAGCCGGCGCGTGTCCGCGTACACGGCCAGGGCCTCGGCCTGGCGCCCGCTGCGGTACAGGGCGAGCATGAGGAGCTCCCGCAGCCGCTCGCGCAGCGGATGCGCGGCGGTCAGCGCGGTCAGCTCCGAGACGGCCTCCGCGTGGCAGCCCTGCTCCAGGTCCATGTCCAGCCGCGTCTCGAGGAGCTGGAGCCGCCACTCCTCCAGCCGGACCCGCTGCGCCCGCGCGTACGGGCCCGGGACGGCGGCCAGCGCCTCGCCGTCCCACAGCGCCAGCGCGCGCCGCAGCACCTCACGGGCGCCGCACAGGTCCCCGGCGGCCCGCGCCTTCTCCGCCTCGACGGCCAGGTCCCGGGCCACCGACAGGTCCAGGGCCCCGGCGTCCGGGCCGCGCACGGCGTAGCCGCCCGACTCGCTCACCAGCACCCCGGGGTCCAGGACCTTCCGCAGCCGGGACGCGTACGTCCGCACGGCCGCCAGCGCCTGCGACGGCGGTTCCTCGCCCCACAGGGCGTCGATCAGCTCGCCGGCCGTCGCCGTACGGCCCTCGCGGAGCAACAGCGCGGCCAGCAGCGCGCGTTGCTGCGGGGAGCCGGTGGCCAGCGGCTCGTCGCCGCGCCAGGCGCGCACCGGTCCGAGCACGCCGAAGCGCAGCGCGGCCGACTGCTCCGGTTCCGCCGGGGATCCGGGCAGCCGCTGCTGCGGGACCCGCGGTCCACCGTCCATGCCGTCCCCCTAGGACATCCTGAGCAACCACGTCAGTTTGCCTTGTTCATGCCGACCTCGTCAGCCGTGGGAGACGCCGATCACAGGTTCCTCACCTGCTTCCGTCCCCGTCCAGGTCCACCCGCACCGTCAGCAGTCCGGTCCCGACGCCCATCGCCCGCACGGCCAGGCTGTTGAACCGGGGCAGGCGGCGCAGGCGCGCGACCGGGTCGTCGCCGGGGAGCGGCAGGGCCGTCCCCGTGTGCCAGCGGCCCCGGATCCGCACCCGGACCCGCGGGTCGGCGCGGATGTTGCGGATGTACTGCGCCCGCTCGCCGAACTCCGACACCAGCCAGAAGGAGTCGCCGACCCGGCGTCCGCCGACCGGTGTGCGGCGGGGGAGGCCGGAGACGCGGCCGGTGGTCTCCAGCAGGGTCTGGCCCGGAAGGCGGCGCGCGACCGCGTTCAGCCGGCGCTGCAGGGCCGTCACGGCCCGGTACTTGGCCTCGGCATAGGACGACATCGTTCGTTCACTCTCCCGTCTCGTGTGCCTCCATGTTCTCCGGACAACCTCATGGGGAGGGTGCGGACGGGCGGGAAGACGGGCGGTGCGGGCGTGCGGGTCGTGACGTGGAACCTCTGGTGGCGGTTCGGCCCGTGGGCCGAGCGGCGGAAGGCGATCCTCGCCGTGCTGCGCGACCTCGATCCCGACGTCGTCGGACTCCAGGAGGTGTGGTCCACCGCGGACGAGAACCTCGCCGGCTGGCTGGCCGGCGAACTCGGCCTGCACTGGGCCTGGGCGCCCTCTCCCGCGCCGGAGCCCTGGCAGCGCCGGATCGGCGACGTCACGGTCGGCATCGGCACCGCGGTGCTCAGCCGCTGGCCCGTCGTCGAGCGCGCCGTGCTGCGGCTGCCCGTCCCCGGCGACCTCGACGACGGGCGGCTCGCGCTCTACGCCGGCCTCGGCGCGCCCGCTCACCGGGTCCCGTTCTTCACCACCCACCTGACCTCCGCGTCCCACGCCTCGGCGGTGCGCCGAGGACAGGTGGCCGCCCTCGCCGGTTTCGTCGCGCGGCACCGGTCCGGCACCGGCTTCCCGCCCGTCGTCACCGGCGACTTCAACGCCCGCCCGGACACCGAGGAGGTGCGGCTCCTGCGCACCGTGCCCCTCCTCGACGCCTGGGACCACGCCGACCCGGCCGCGCCCCGCGGCACCTGGGACACGGCCAACCCGTACGTGTCCCGTGCCGACGGCGAGCCGAGCATCCGCATCGACTACGTCCACGTCGGGCCGCCCGGCCCCGGCGGGCTGGGCGCCGTCCGGGCGGTGCGGCGCGCGGGCGCCGGCCCCGTGGCCGGCGTCTGGCCCTCCGACCACGCGGCCGTCGTCGCGGACCTCGACGACGGCCGGCCCGCTACCGCCGCCCCAGGAACACCGGGTTGGTGAACGCCGCCAGTGCCCCCGGCAGGGGACCGGCGGCCGCCTCGTGGCGCAGTTCCGCCCGGACGTACGCCGCGTAGGAGGCCGTCGTCCGCCACTCCACGGTGCCCGAGCCGGACACCGGCAGCGGTGCGCCGGTGAACAGCACACCCTGGTCCGTGACGAAGCGGACCGTGCAGCGCGGGGCGCCCGTCACCTCCAGGCGGACGGTGACCGGGGTGTCCGGGTCCACGGGGAGCCGCTCGCCGATGCCGGCGTGCTCGCCGCGCCCGCCGGACGCCGTGAGGGCGAGCGACAGCCTCGACGACTCGGCGACGTACGAGCGCCCCGCGCGGATGCCCTCCTGGACCGCCTCCCGGGTCAGGTCGTCGGCGAGGACGACGGTCTGCGGGTGCCCGACGACGTCCGGGTCGCGGTGGGAGTCGCTGCTGCCCATGGCCGGGATCCAGTCGCGGCCGTCGCGCACCGAGGCGACCAGCATGCCGTCCCAGTCGGCCAGCGCCACCTCGTCGTCGGGCGTCCAGGGTCCGTTCCACACCTCGACCGCGTCGGCCTCCCCGAAGCCGAACTTCCAGTTGCAGCCGATGCAGGTGGCGTGCGGGTGGGCCGGCACGACCAGGCCGCCGGCGCGGCGGATCTGCCGCGCGAACCGGCCGAAGCGGTTGTCGCGGGCCCGGTAGCGCCAGTCGACGAAGGTGCCGGGGTCGGTGCCGAGGGCGACCACGTGCCCGTTCCGCGTCGTCACCTCCTCGCCCAGCATGATCAGCAGGTCGTCGCCGGCCAGGTCCGCCCAGTGCGCGTGCGCGGAGTGCGTGTTGTGCTCGGAGGAGTTGACGAAGTCCAGCCCCGCCGCCCGCGCGAGCGCCGCGATCTCGGCGGGCGTGCGGCGGCCGTCGGAGTGCACGGAGTGCAGGTGGCAGTCGCCCCGGTACCAGGCGCGGCCCCGGCCCCGGGCCCGCGACGGCGGGTACACGGGCCGTGCGGCCTCGCCGGGCTCCCCGTACGTCAGCGTGATCGTGAGCTCGTACGACAGTCCCTGCGGCGCGACCGTGTAAGGGCCGAGCGCGATGTGCCAGGTGCCCGCCCGCACCGGCCCCGGCACGTAGCCCGGCGTGGCGTCGTCCGCGCGGACGAAGAACTCCGTGCGCGCCCCGCCCGACCAGCCCCGGAAGCCCCGGCCGCCCAGCCCGGTGCCGCGCTCGTCGAAGACGCCGATGTCGAGGGCGTTGCCCGGCGTCCCGGCGGGGACCGCGGGCCGGTCGTAGGTGTAGGAGACCCTGATCTCCCGCACGCCCGGCGGGACTTCGACCGGAACGTACACGAAGTCGGGGGAGCCCGGGGGAAGGGTCCCGCGTACGGTCCTCGTGCGCGGTCCCGGGCCGCCCGCTGCCGAAGCGAAGCTCACGGTCCCCAAGGTAAGCGCGGCGGCGGCTCCCGTCACGAACACCGCGCGTCTGCCGATTCCGGCGTGGTCGTCCTCGCACATGCTGCTCTCCCCAGGTGTCGTGGGTGACATGGCACGGGTGGTGCGGGGGTGGTGCGTGCGCCCAACCCTGGTATTGAGCCGTGAACTCCCGGGCAAGGAAAGGGGGTCGGCGGATGGAGGGCCGGAAACCGCCCGGTGGGTGGTCGGCGCGCGCTCCGCGTCCCGATCATGGCGCTCGTATGCTCGAAGGATGACGACTTCCGCGACCTCCGGAACCGGACCCGCCGACGCCACCGGCCCCACCGAGAACTCCCTGCGTCGCGCCCTCAAACGCGCCCGGGACGGTGTCGCCCTCGACGTCTCCGAGGCCGCGGTGCTGCTCCAGGCCCGCGGCGAGCACCTCGACGCCCTCACCGCGTCCGCCGCCCGGGTGCGGGACGCGGGCCTGGAGGCCGCCGGGCGCCCCGGCGTCATCACGTACTCGAAGAGCGTCTTCATCCCCCTGACCCGGCTGTGCCGGGACAAGTGCCACTACTGCACCTTCGTCACCGTGCCCGGCAAGCTGCGCCGGGCGGGCCACGGGATGTTCATGTCGCCGGACGAGGTGCTGGACATCGCCCGCAAGGGCGCCGCCCTCGGCTGCAAGGAGGCGCTGATCACCCTCGGCGACAAGCCCGAGGACCGCTGGCCCGAGGCGCGCGAGTGGCTCGACGCGCACGGCTACGACGACACGATCGCCTACGTCCGCGCCGTCTCCATCCGCGTCCTGGAGGAGACGGGCCTGCTGCCCCACCTCAACCCGGGCGTCCTGACCTGGACGGACTTCCAGCGCCTCAAGCCCGTCGCGCCGTCCATGGGCATGATGCTGGAGACCACCGCGACCCGCCTGTGGTCCGAGCCCGGCGGCCCGCACCACGGCTCCCCGGACAAGGAGCCCGCCGTGCGGCTGCGCGTCCTGGAGGACGCCGGCCGCTCCTCCGTGCCCTTCACCTCCGGCATCCTCATCGGCATCGGCGAGACGTACGAGGAGCGCGCGGAGTCCCTCTTCGCGCTGCGCAAGGTCTCCCGCGCCTACCACGGCGTCCAGGAACTGATCATCCAGAACTTCCGCGCCAAGCCGGACACCGCGATGCGCGGCATGCCGGACGCGGAGCTGGACGAGCTGGTCGCCACGGTGGCCGTGGCGCGGCACATCATGGGCCCCTCGGCCTGCCTCCAGGCCCCGCCCAACCTGGTGGACGCGGAGTACGAGCGGCTGATCGGGGCGGGCATCGACGACTGGGGCGGGGTCTCCCCGCTGACCATCGACCACGTCAACCCCGAGCGTCCCTGGCCGCAGATCGAGGAGCTGGCGGAGAAGTCCCGCACGGCCGGCTTCGAGCTCCGGGAGCGGCTCTGCGTCTACCCGGAGTTCGTCCGGCGCGGCGAACCGTGGCTGGATCCGCGCCTGCGCCCGCACGTGGCGGCGCTCGCCGACCCGGACACCGGTCTGGCGCGCGAGGACGCGGCGGTGGAGGGGCGGCCGTGGCAGGAGCCCGAGGAGGTCTTCGAGGCGTCCGGCCGCACCGACCTGCACCGCACCATCGACACCGACGGCCGCACGTCCGACCGCCGCGACGACTTCGACGAGGTGTACGGCGACTGGGGCGCCCTGCGCGAGGCGGCCGCGCCCGGCATGGCACCGGAGCGCATCGACACCGACGTGCGCCAGGCGCTGGCGACGGCGGCCGACGACCCGACGAGGCTGACGGACGCCGAGGCGCTGGCGCTGCTGCACGCCGACGGTCCGGCGCTGGACGCCCTGTGCCGGGTGGCCGACGACGTCCGCAGGTCGGTGGTGGGCGACGACGTGACGTACATCGTCACGC
Organism: Streptomyces sp. NPDC127100; assembly: GCF_042724095.1. NCBI lineage: Bacteria > Bacillati > Actinomycetota > Actinomycetes > Kitasatosporales > Streptomycetaceae > Streptomyces > Streptomyces sp. NPDC127100. The sequence continues at coordinate 49,408 of NZ_JBHXFL010000008.1, read as the reverse complement.
GGAACATCAACTTCACCAACGTCTGCTACACGGGTTGCCGTTTCTGCGCGTTCGCGCAGCGCCGCACGGACGCCGACGCGTACACGCTCTCCCTCGACCAGGTGGCGGACCGCGCCCAGCAGGCGTGGGAGGTCGGCGCGGTCGAGGTCTGCATGCAGGGCGGCATCCACCCGGACCTGCCGGGCACGGCGTACTTCGACATCGCGAAGGCCGTGAAGGCCCGCGTGCCGGGCATGCACGTGCACGCCTTCTCGCCGATGGAGGTCGTCAACGGCGCCACCCGCACCGGCATGTCGATCCGCGAGTGGCTCGGCGCGGCCAAGGAGGCGGGCCTCGACTCCATCCCGGGCACGGCGGCGGAGATCCTCGACGACGAGGTCCGCTGGATCCTGACCAAGGGCAAGCTGCCCACGGCCACCTGGATCGAGGTCGTCGAGACGGCCCACGAACTCGGCATCCGGTCGAGCTCCACGATGATGTACGGCCACGTCGACCAGCCCCGCCACTGGCTCGGCCACCTGCGCACCCTCGCCGGCATCCAGCAGCGCACGGGCGGCTTCACGGAGTTCGTGACGCTGCCCTTCATCCACACGAACGCGCCGGTGTACCTGGCGGGCATCGCCCGGCCGGGGCCGACGATGCGCGACAACCGGGCGGTCACCGCGATGGCCCGTCTCCTCCTCCACCCGCACATCCCCAACATCCAGACGAGCTGGGTGAAGCTGGGCACGGAGGGGGCGGCGGAGATGCTCCGCTCCGGTGCGAACGACCTCGGCGGCACGCTCATGGAGGAGACGATCTCCCGCATGGCGGGCTCGTCGTACGGCTCCTACAAGTCGGTCAAGGACCTGATCGCGGTCGCCGACGCGGCGGGCCGCCCGGCCAGGCCCCGCACCACGCTGTACGGCGAGGTCCCCGAGGAGCGGCAGCGGGCGGCGGCGGCCTCGGACGGGCACCTGCCGGAGCTGCTGCCGGTGCTGGACTGACCGCGGCAGGACCGAGGCACGGGCCGCTCACAGTACGATGATCGGACCCCCGGTGTGTCGGGGTTCTCGTAGCTGAGGAGATGCGTGCCCGTGCCTGCCCGACTTCCCTCGTGGGCCTGGGTCTCCGGTCTGACCGTGGGAGCGATGGCGGCGGTAGCCGTCCTGACCGTGCAGGCGGACCGGGGCCCGCACCCCACCGCCACGGTGGCCGATCCGAAGCCGTCGGCCACGGCGGAGGCGTCGCCCAGGCCGAAGGAGACGGCACCGGCCCCCGTCCCGGACGGCTCCGGCACCGGGCGGCGCATCGTCTACTCCCTCGGTCAGAAGCGGGTCTGGCTGGTCGACGCGAGCGACGCCGCGCGCCGGACGTTCACCGTGTGGCCCGGCTCGGTGAGCCCCGACCCGGGCTCCTACACGGTCGGCACCCGCACCGAGGGCGCCACCACCGGCTCCGACGGCGTGCGGATCGAGCGGATCGTCTACTTCGCCCTGGAGGACGGCGTCTCGGTCGCCTTCTCCAACGCGGTCGACGGCTCCTCGCCCCCGCCGCCCGTCCCGGGGACGAAGACCGGCGGCATCCGGCTCCACAAGGCGGACGGCGAGGCCGTCTGGGCGTTCGCGACGGCCGGCACGAAGGTCACGGTCGTCCCGTAGGACCGCCCCGCTCCAGCGGCAGGTGGGTGACGATCAGCACGACGCCGCTGAGCAGGAAGATCCGCGTCGCCGCGTCCAGCCCGTTCCAGGTGTCCGACTGCCACATGGCGAACCACTCACCGCCGATGCCGATGAAGCCGACGCCGAAGAGCAGCATCACCATCAGCAGGCCGAGGGTGGAGACCCGGCGCGCCCTCGCGCCGTCCCGCCGGAACCAGAACCAGGTACCGGCGATCAGCACGAGCGCGGCCGCCGTCTCCCAGGCGATGATCGCCACGTAGGCCGCGTTCTGTAACCCCTCGCTGGTGACGGCCCGCCACATCAGGTCGTCGTCCTTGAAGGTGGTGTCCATGGCGAGCACGTGCTGGACGAACGCCTGGTTCGTCCCGAAGTCGGTGATGTTCCCGAAGGCGACCAGCGCCATGTAGAGGGCGACGGTGCCGGTGAGCAGGGCCGCGGCCAGGGGCAGGGCCCGCGAGGCGGTAGTGGTGGTCATGCCCACCTCATTACCCACGGGCCGGACGCTCATCCGGCCGTCGTGACGGCCTGCACGAAGGCGGCCCACGAGGCGTCGGCGAAGGTCAGACGGGCGGCGTCGGGAGCCTTGGAGTCGCGCACGTGGACGGTGGCGTCGGCGGGGGGTATGGCGACCTCGACGCACTCAGGGCCGTCATTGCTGCTGTAGCTGCTTCTGAACCACTCGAGGGCGGAGGTCATGTCTCTTCTCCCATGACTTTCTCGATAAAGGCCAATGACTCGCGGGGCGTGAGTGCTTGCGCCCGGATGATCCCATAGCGCAGATCCAGGGTCTGGACCTCGTGCGGGTCAGTAATGACTCGGTTGTGCAGTTGGGCTTCCGAGTGGCCGAACGCCGTACCGCCTCGGAGCTTCAACAACTGCAGCGATCCGGCCATCCCCGCGTGATCGTCACGGTCCGTCGGCATGACCTGAATCTCGACGTGCCGCAGACTTCCGATCTCCAGCAGGTGTTCGAGTTGCTGCCGGAGCACGCTTCTGCCGCCGAGCGGCCGTCGCAGTGTCACCTCTTCCTGGACAAAGGTGAGCTGAGGCCGCGGGACACGCTCGAAGACAGCCTTCCGCGCCATACGAGCGGACACGTAACGGTCGGTCTCCTCCTCCGTGTACGCCGGGCGTCGCATCGCGTACAGGGCGCGCGCGTACTCGGGGGTCTGGAGCAGCCCGTGGATGTGGTGGCCCGCGTAGGCCCCCAGCTCGACCGCCTCCTCCTCCAGCCTCGCCAAGTCCCTTACCTTCTTCGGGTAGCGGGCCTTCTCCACGTCCTCCTTCATGGTCGAGAGCTTCCCGCCCGCGCCGAGCACCTCGTCGGCCCTGTCCAGGAAGTCGGGCTTGGGCACCCGCCGCCCGCGCTCCACGGACGAGACCATGTCCTCGCCGTACCCGATGGCGGACCCCAGTTCGGCCTGGCGCAGCCCGGCCGCCTCCCGCCACAGCTTGATCTGCCGCCCGACCGCCTTGAGCACGGCCGCGGCCTCCTCGTCCTCCACGTCTTCCCCTCCTGGCGTACGACCCGTACGACCACGGCAGGCACCCGGACAGTCACTCTCGGTACCGAGGTCGGTGCTGTTCAGGGTAGGGACGGGCGGCCACGCTGGGTGACGTGAATCAGAAAGTGGACCCACCCGTCACGGCGAACGCGCCCCAGTTCGCGATCCAGTTGTCCACGACGCGCAGGGGTGCCCGGCTCGCCCGGCTGCTCACGGAACGCCAACTCGACGACTGGGGAGTGCCGTCCGGGGAGGCGGTCCAGGTCGTCGCCGAACTCGCCGCGAACGCGGTGCTGCACGGCCGGGTGCCGGGACGTGACTTCCGGCTGGCCCTGCGGCTGGCCCCCGGCGGTACCCTCCGCGTCGAGGTCACGGACGCCCGGGGCGACCGGGTCCCGCGTCCCCACGACCCGGCCACCGAGGACGCGGAGGGCGGACGTGGCCTGCACATCGTGGCGGCGTACGCGGACCGTTGGGGCGTCGACCAGGGGCCGGCGCCCGCCAAGACCGTCTGGGCCGAACTCTCACCGGGTCGCGGCCGGACGTGACCCGGCCGGGCACGACGCCAAAGACCAAAGAACCGGGGAAAGAACCGAACCCGCCCCGCCGCCCCCGTCGATCACTCTCCGGAGTGAACTGCGACGGCTGCGAACGCGCCTTCCGCGCACCGCGCCCGGGCCGCTGCCGCGACTGCCGGGCAGGCAGCCCGGCGGAGCGGGTGGCCGCGTAACCACCCGCCTCCGCACCCGCCCCGGAACCCGTGCGTCGTCACGTGAACGTTTCCTCACCGTTCCAGCCCTGACCGACCATTCCCGTTCGAATACAGTGCTGGACGTCGCACGTACGGACAGTGGCGTGGACGGTACCGAGGGGAGGTCCGGGTGGGCGCGACAGCCGGCACCGTGTGGGGTCGTGCCGAGCAGCAGGACTTCCGGAGCCGGGTGCGCGGGACGTTGCTGGGGGTGGCCGTCGGGGACGCCTTCGGGGCGCCCCTCGACGGGATGGACCCCGACGCCGTCCACGAGGCGCACGGGCCCGAGGGGCCGGCCGACCTCGCCCCCGCCCACGGGCGGCGCGGTGCCGTCACCCACCTCACGCAGCTCACCCTGTTCTCCGTCGACGGACTGATCCGCGCCCAGGTGCGGCGCGACACCGGGGCCTGGCATCCGCCGACCGATCTGCACCGGGCGTACCGGCGCTGGTTCGCGACCCAGCACGACTGGGGGCCCGACGAGCGGCGCAAGGACGACGGCTGGCTGGCCCGCGAGGAGTGGCTGTACACCCGGCGCGACCCCACGCGGGCGCTGCTGCTCGGGCTCGGTGACGACACGATGGGCACTCCCGAGGCGCCCAAGAACCCCGGTGAGCGCGGGCCCGAGGCCGCCGCCCGGTCGGCACCCTTCGGGCTGCTGGTCGGCTGGGAGCCGCAACTCGTCGCCCAGCTCGCCGTGGAGTGTGCGGCGCAGACCCACGGCCACCCCACCGGGACCCTCGCGGCGGGCGCGTACGCCGTGGTCGTCCACGCGCTGGCGCGGGGGGAGGGCCCGGACCCGGCGGTGCAGCGGGCGCTCGCGCTGCTCGCCGTCCGGCCCGGGCACGAGCCGGTGTCGGAGGCGTTGCAGCAGGCGCTGGGCGCGGTCCGGCAGGGGCTCCCGACGCCGGCGCGGGTCGCCGAGCTGGCCGGCGAGGGCACGGCGGAGGGCCTGGTCGCCGCCGCCGTGTACTGCGCCCTCGTCGCCGAGGACGTACGGCACGGGCTGCGGCTGGCCGTCGGCCACGGCGGGCCCTCCGCCGCGGCCGGCGCGCTGACGGGTGGGCTGCTCGGTGCCCTGCACGGCGAGACGGCCCTCCCGCCGGCCTGGGTGGCCGAGCTGGAGGGCCGTCCGACGATCCTGGAACTGGCCGACGACTTCGCCATGGAGATGACCCAGGGCCCGGCCCTGCACGGCCCCGCGGGCTCGTCCCCGGGCTGGCTGACGAGGTACCCCCGGGCGTGAGCGGGTCCGGCGGCGGACCTCAGTCCTTCACCCGGGTCCGCCCCACCGCGTCGCCCCTTTCTCCCGCGGGCGCCGGGACGGCCGCCGCCGCTCCGGAGGCGTCGTCGTCCCCGTCCGTGTTGACCCGCTCGATGACGGCGAGCCGCTCCGGGGTGTCCTCCGGCTTCAGATAGCCGATGACGACGTAGAGCACCAGGGACACAGCCAGCGGCACGGACACCTGGTACTCCAGCGGCACCCCGCCCTCGACGTTCCAGTTGATCGGGTAGTTGACCAGCCAGAACGCGAGCAGGCCGGCCGCCCAGCTGGTGAGCGCGGCCGTCGGGCCGGAGCGGCGGAAGGGCCGCAGCAGGCCGAGCATCATCGGGATGGCGATCGGGCCCATCAGACCGGCGACCCACTTGATGACGACGGTGATGATGTCCTTGAAGGTCGGCGAGTTGACCTGCGTGGCCACCGCCATGGACAGGGCGAGGAAGACGACCGTCGTCACGCGCGCCGCGACCAGCCCGGACCGTTCGCCCCAGGCCCGTGCCCGCGCCGACACGACCGGTGCCACGTCCCGGGTGAACACGGCCGCGATGGCGTTGGCGTCCGACGAGCACATGGCCATGGTGTGCGAGAAGAAGCCGACGATGACCAGGCCCAGCAGGCCGTGCGGGAGGAGCTGTTCGGTCATCAGGCCGTAGGAGTCGGAGCCGTCCGGCTTCTGCGACTCCACCAGCAGCGGCGACATCCACATCGGGAAGAACAGCACCACCGGCCAGACCAGCCACAGCACCGCCGACAGCCGCGCCGACCGGGCGGCCTCGCGGGCGTTGCTCGTGGCCATGTAGCGCTGGGCCTGGTTGAGCATGCCGCCGTTGTACTCGAAGAGCTTGATGAAGAGGAAGGCGAGCAGGAACACCGTCCCGTACGGGCCGACCAGCGGCTTGCCGTGGCCCTGGAGGGCGGGCTCGTCCCAGACGCCGAAGAAGCCGCCGTGGTCGCCGAGTTTCATGACGACGGCGACGAACATCGCGACGCCGGCCAGCAGCTGGATGACGAACTGGCCGAGCTCGGTCAGCGCGTCGGCCCACAGACCGCCGATCGTGCAGTAGATGCCCGTGATGACGCCGGTGATCAGGATGCCCTGGTTGAGGGAGATGCCGGTGAAGACCGACAGCAGCGTGGCGATGGCCGCCCACTTCGCGGCGACGTCCACGATCTTCAGGAGCATGCCGGACCAGGCCAGCGCCTGCTGGGTCGGCAGGTTGTAGCGGTTCTTCAGGTACTCCAGCGGGGAGGCCACGTGGAGCCGTGAGCGCAGCCGGTTGATGCGCGGCGCGAACAGCTTCGACCCGACGGCGATGCCCAGGGCGATGGGGAACGACCAGGTGACGAAGGACGTGACGCCGTAGGTGTAGGCGATGCCCGCGTACCCGGTGAACATCACCGCGCTGTAGCCCGACATGTGGTGCGAGATGCCGGACAGCCACCAGGGCATCTTGCCGCCGGCCGTGAAGAAGTCGCTGACGTTGTCCACGCGTTTGTGCGACCAGACGCCGATCGCCACCATCACGGCGAAGTAGCCGATGAGCACGGACCAGTCGAGACCGTTCATGTGCCCCCTTCCGGGGTCCGCCTTGTGAACTCCGCTCAGCTGGCTGGCACTTCGCAAGAGCGGGGTGTGGGCGTGGCGCGCGGCGAAGTGCCCGCTCATCGTGGTTGCGTCGGCGAGGGCACGACAAGAAAGCGGAGGGTCAAGAGCGAGTAAAAAGGTTCTACTTGCTGACCTCCGTTCATGCACATGAACGTCCGGAGGGTGTGACGGCCGGCGCCCGTGAACGGGGTGTCCGGCCGTCTCCCCAGCTCGGGGGCGGTCCGCGCTACTCCTGCGGCGCGAACTTCAGCTTGTCGCCGAGCTGGTCCACGAGCTGCTCCCGGAGCCCGTCCCTCATTTCGTCCGGGCAGGGCGTGCCGCGCGAGAACCCGTACGGTGCCGCCAGCCGGTACGTGCCCGCCTCCGGGGCGATCAGCACCGTCCACGTGTCGCCGTCGACGGTCTCGTCCGTCTCCGTCAGGCAGCCGTTGACGTTCTCGAACGTCTTCGGCGTGCCCTCGGGGCGGTCCTCGGAGTCCTCCGTCTCCCGGGGCGGCTTCAGCTTCTTGCCCTCGGAGTCGACGAGGCTCAGCCACGGCGAGTACGGCATCCGGACCAGGACGGGGCCCGCCCTGTTCACGTCGATCGTCCACTCGCCCTGTTCGGCGCGCTGGACGAACGCGTTCGGCTCGGCCAGCGGGGCCGGGTCGGTCACCTGGAACAGCTGCCAGTTGGCGTCGCCCCAGATCTGCTTCAGGTAGGGCAGCCCCCGCTGCACCAGCTCGCGCTCCCGCTCGCCGCCGTCACCGTCCGGCTCGTCCTTGGGCAGCACCACGAAGTGCACCGCCCAGCGCTGGAGCCACTCGTGGTAGTTCGCCGAGTTGAGCGTGTCGTCGTAGAAGAGGGGGTTGCGCTCCATGTCGGCCTGGCGGTTCCAGCCGCGGGCCAGGTTCACGTACGGGGCGAGCGCCGAGGCCTCGCGGTGGGAACGGGCGGGGACGACCTCCACCCGGCCCTTCTCCGCGCCGACCTCCTGGAGCTCGTTCACGAGCGGCGCCAGCTCGCGCGCCCAGGAGGCGGCCGGCGTGGTGTGGACGGCGTCGTCGGCCGACTTGAAACCGATCCAGCCCGCGAAGCCGGCGAGCGCGACGACCACCGCGTACCACTTGCGCGAGCGCGGCACCGTGAAGGGCAGCGCGGCCACCAGCACCGCCCCGGCGAAGAGCATCGACAGGCGCGTGATGTTGGAGCCGATCTGGGAGCTGATCACCCAGACGAGGAGCACGGCCAGCCCGTAGACCGCCGACGTGATCCGCACGGTGGTCCAGGAGCGCGGCACCAGCGCGAACACGAAGCCCGCGTAGAGCAGCGGCAGGACCGTCGAACCGAAGCCCATGGGCTGGGTGCCGGAGAACGGGAACAGCCAGGCCGACAGCGCCACCACCGCGGCCGGCGCCAGGCCCAGCGCCCAGGCGCCCGGCCGGCGCTTCTGGAGGAAGAGCGCCACCGCCACCAGGCCCACGAACAGGCCCGAGACGGGCGAGGACATCGTGGACAGCGCGGCCAGCGGCGCCGCGCACAGCGCCTTGGCCCAGCGCTCGTGGCGCCAGCGGTGCGGCCAGCAGAACACGGTGGCCACCGCGCCCAGCGCGAACATCGTGCCGAGCCCGAACGTCACCCGCCCCGAGATGGCGTTGGCCAGCAGCCCGAACAGGCCCGCGAGCGACGCCCACAGGGGATTGCGGACCACGCGGCTGCGGATCAGGATCAGCGTCAGCAGCCCGGCCGACAGCGTCCCCGCGATCATCATCGTGGTCCGCACGCCGAGCACCGACATCAGGTACGGCGACACCACGCTGTACGACACCGGGTGCATGCCGCCGTACCAGGCGAGGTTGTACGCCGAGGCCGGGTGCCGGCCGACGAACTCCGCCCACGCGTCCTGCGCCGCGAGGTCGCCACCACTGTTCGCGAAGGTGAAGAACCAGGCGATGTGGAGGATTCCGGCGAGGGCGGTGACGGACAGGACGGGGTGGCGCAGCATGCGCTCGCGCACGGCCAGGAGGGCGGCGTTCACCGCGGACGGCGCTTCCGGCCCGGCAGGCTCCGGCCCCGCGGGCTCCGGCCCGGCAGGGTCCGGCCCGGCACGGTGGGGCTCACGATCGCCGTCCGCCGGTCCGGCGCCGGTCCTCCCGCCGTCCCCGGCGTCCTTGCGGGGTGCGGGTACGCGTGGTCGCGGGCCCGTCCCCGAGCCCGGATCGGCGTCGTCGGCGCGTGTCGGCTCCGCAGTGGCCACCTGAAGGCACTCCCCGTGTCCCGTCTTCTGCTTTCGGCCGCGTCGGTTCCGTACTCTTCACGGCCGCGTTCCCGCGACCCGGCGACCTGCCCCGTTTCGTGACGCTAGCACGCGCTCACGGGCCCCGGCCTCTCCGCCCGCGCGGGTGCCCCGCGCCCCTGCGGCTCTCGATCGCCGCAGGGGGCACGGGGCACCGTGTCCCGGTCCGGCCCGGCGGGCCGGCGGGTCAGCCGATCCGGGTCAGCTTGTCCGTGAAGGCCGGTTCGACCAGGTCCTGCTGGAGGGCGACGGGCACCTTCACCGCGCCGCTCACCCCGCCGTCGCCCACGGTGAGCGTGCCCACCTTGGTGCCGGCCTTCGCCGTGTGCGGCACCTCGTCCGCCTCGAAGGTCAGCTTGACGGTCAGGCCCGGCCAGCCGACGGCCTTGACGTCCTGCGTGGCGACGACCGGCGTCCGGCCGCCGAGGCCGTCGTCGACGTACCCGACGACGGAGCCCTTCTTCAGGATCGTCGACGACTCCAGGGTGTCCTGCGCGGCCCGGATCAGCTCGTCGCCGGCGCTCAGCGCGGCGGCGAGGATCCCCTCGTCCGCGGTCGCCGGCTGGCGCACCACGGCCCCGACGATGGTCCGGGTCTCGCCGCCGACCTCCTTCTTCGCCGCGAAGACGAGGTTGCCGAGCGCGGAGGTGGTGGTGCCGGTCTTGATGCCGACCACGTTGTTGTGACCGACCAGCTGGTTCCAGTTGCCGTGGTTCACGCCCTTGTAGTCGTCGTACGACATCATCGCGGCGACCTCGCGGAACGCGGGCTGCTTCATCGCCTCCTTGGCCAGCTTCACCTGGTCCACGGCCGTGCTCACCGTCGTGTTGTTCAGACCCGACGGGTCGGTGTACGTGGTGTTGGTCATGCCGAGGTCCTTCGCGGCGGCGTTCATCTTCTCGACGAACGCCTTCTCCGACCCCGCGTCCCAGCGGGCCAGCAGCCGCGCCACGTTGTTCGCGGACGCGATCAGGATGCTCTGCAGGGCCTCGCGCTCGGAGATCTTGTCGCCCGCGTAGACCTTGACGGTCGACTCCTGGCCCGCCTCCGACTGGTCCTCGGCGGTCTGGTCGATCGCGATCTCCGGGCCGGCGGCGCCGCTCTTGAGCGGGTGGTCGCGCAGGATCACGTACGCGGTCATGACCTTGGCGACACTGGCGATCGGCACGGGCTTCTGCTCGCCGGAGGAGCCGAACGAACCGATGCCCTGCACGTCGAGCGCGGCCTGACCCGCGGACGGCCACGGGATCTCGGGCTTGCCGCCCTCGAAGGTGAAGCTCTCCTGCGCCGTGAGGTCGAGCGTCGGCTCGGGCAGCGGGCGCATCGACTGCACCACACCGAAGACGATCACCAGCAGGACGACCAGCGGGGTCCAGATCTTGACCCGGCGTACGGTCGTCCGCAGCGGGGTCTCCGGGGGCGGCGGGGTGTTCGTCAGCTCCGCCAGCAGGTCCAGCGGCGGCTTCGGCGGCAGCGGCTGCTGCGTGGTCCGGTCGGGACCGACCTGCGGCACGGCCGCGGTGGCCGCGGCGGCGGACGCGCGGGGCGCCCCGCTGCCGGGCTGCGCGGGCTGTGCGGGCCGCGGGGGCTTGCGGGTCGCCGGATCGTCCGGCTGCCGCAGCGCGACGAACTTGCTGGTGCGCTCGGCCTCGGCCTCGGGCGTGCCGGCCCCGTCGGGCTTGTCCGCCTTGCCGGTCCTGTCGGTCTTCCCGCCCTTCTTCCCGGCGTCGCCCAGCTTCAGCATGGTCGTCGGCTGGTCCACGGAGGGCTTGGCGGGCGGCCGTACGGCCTTGAAGACGGCGGTGGGCTGATCGACGGGGCTCTTGTCGGCCCCGGGCTCGTCCTCCGCCTCGTCCTTCGCCGTGTCGTCCGTCGCCGCGTCGTCCGTCCCGTCCGCGTCGGGGCGCGGCTCGGCGGCGGCGCGCTCGTCCGCGCGCTCCTCGGAGGCGTCGGGGCCGTCGGAGGCGTCCTCGGGCCCGTCGGGGGCCGCGTCGGCGTCCTGGGCCGGCTTCCCGGGGGACGCGGCGTCCTCCGGCTCGCCCTCGGCCTCGGGCCGGGCGTTCGCGGCGGCCCGCTCGTCCGCGGTGGCGACCCACGCCGCCACGGCATCGCGCAGCCGGCCGTCACCGGAGGTCTCAGACGCGCTCTTCCCGCCGGCCTCCTCCGGACCGTCGCCGTCCTCGCCGTCCACCTGAGCACCGGACCCGGACTCGGCGTCGGCGTCGGGCTCGGTGCCGGCCTCGGTTCCGCCCTCGGCCGCGGGCTCGGGTTCCGCGTCGGTTCCGGCCTCGGCCTCGGCCTTCGCCTCGTCGTCCGCCGCGGCCACGGCCCCGGCCCCGCTGCCGCCCTCAGGCGTCTTGGCCTCCGCCGTGTCCGCCTCCGGCGTCTCGGCCTCCGCCGTGTCCGCCTCCGGCGTCTCCGCCTCCGCCGTGTCCGCCTCCGGCGTCCCGGCCTCCGCCGTGTCCGCCTCCGGCGTCTCCGCCTCCGGCGTCTCCGCCTCCGGCGTCCCGGCCTTCGCGCTGCCGGCCTCCGGCGTCTCCGCCTCGGTGTCCGTGTCGCGGACCGAAAGCACCCGGGTGGCCGTATCCACGCCCCCTCGGGGCTTGCGGGACCCGGCGGACGCCGACGGCTCCGCGGAGTCCCGCGCCACCGCCAGCCGCGGATCACGCGGCTCGCTCGCCTCTGTCCTGGCTTCGGGAACCGGACCCGCGCTCCCCGACGTCGGTTCTACCGACGACTCGCGCTGCTTCGACCTGTCGGGGGACTCGCCCGCCACCGATGCCTCCTCCATGCGCCGCACGTCCTGTGTGCGCTACCGAACATGTACCAGTGTCCTGTGTACGGGTAGGACCCACGCGGTAGACGAGAACGACATACCTACTGGTTCCACTACGAAGCGGTCACGCACCCTCGACAGACCAATGTGAGAGGGGTCACCCTGTCTGTCATCCACGCGGGGAGGCATGGATGGGCAGGAGCCGCAGAACACTTCCGGAGGAGCTTCTGCTGCTGGCGCTGGACCCGACCACGGGTACCACCGCACAGCCGCAGTCGCTCGACCTCGGTCTGGCCGGAGCACAGCTGGTGGAGCTGGCGCTGGCCGGACGGATAGCCCCAGACGGGGATCGTATCGCCGTGGTGGCCCCACGGCCGACTGGAGATCCGACACTCGACTGCGCGTTGGAGTTGCTGCGAAGGCGTGGCGCTCCCGTACGGGCGGTCAACTGGATTGGCGGGCCCCGCCTGGGGCTGCGTCAGACCTACCTCTCGCATCTGGAGCGCTGCGGCATGGTGCATGCCGTGGAGGGCCAGATGTGCGGGGTGCTGCCGACGACTCGCTACCAGGCGACGGACACGGCGATCAGCCGGGAGATCAAGGCCCGGCTGGACTCGGCGATCCGCACCGGCGTACCGCCGGACCCGCGGACCGCGGCGCTCGCCGCGCTGGCCCACGCGGTCGGACTCGGCAAGCACCTCTACCCGGGCAACGAAGGACGCTCGTCGCGGTCCCGGCTGCGGGACCTCATCCGGCACGACCCCATGGGCGGCCTGGTGGCGCACGCGGTGATGGACGTCCAGAACGGTGCGGCGGCGCAGCCGCGCCGCAGCCCGGCACCGGCCGGCCGGCAGGCCGCCGGACCGGGGGCGAGGCCCGCCCCGGAACCCGCCCGCGGTGTTCCGGCGCAACCGCGCCACGGATCCATGGCCCGTGCCGTGGTCCACTGAGCCGCACCACGGGCATCACCAACGCCCCACGCACGACCGCGCCATGTACGACCGCACCACGCACGACCACGCACCGCCGCACCGACAGTCCCCTGGACCCGGTAACGGGAGCCGCAGGTCCGCGCGGGGCGGCGGGACCGACCGTACGTCCGGCACACCCGGACGGCGCCGGACCCGCCGCCCCGCGCGGCCATGTGTGCGCAAGCGGTCCGGAACCGGCGTGCGGGCGGCGCATGTCGACCGTTTGCCAGCGCCGGAAAGCTCCTTGGTGGCAGTCTGCTCAACAGCAGATACGCAAAGTGGCAGGCATGAGTCACGCAGCCGGAGGTGCACGTCCCGTGGCGTCCAATGTCAATCCCACCGTCAGGCGGCGCCGGCTGGGCCAGGAGCTGCGCCGGCTCCGCGAGCTCAAGGGCATGACGGCCGAGGAGGTGGCGGAGCGGCTGCTGGTCTCGCAGTCGAAGATCAGCCGCCTGGAGAACGGCCGGCGCAGCATCAGCCAGCGCGACGTCCGCGACCTGTGCGGGGTGTACGAGGTCGAGGACCAGCGGGTCGTCGAGTCGCTGATGCAGATGGCGAAGGACTCGCGCCAGCAGGGCTGGTGGCACGCCTTCGGGGACATCCCCTACAGCGTCTACATCGGCCTCGAGACCGACGCGGAGTCGCTGCGCACGTACGAACCACAGATCATCACCGGCCTGTTGCAGACCCGTCAGTACGCCGAGGCGCTCATCCAGGGTGCGTTGCCCGAGACGTCGGTCGCCGACATCGAGAAGCGGGTCCAGGTCCGCATACGGCGTCAGGAGCGCATCTCCGCCGCCGGCAACCCGCTGCGGCTGTGGGTGGTCCTCGACGAGGCGTCGCTGCGCCGGGTGGTGGGCGGCAAGCAGGTGATGCGCGAACAGCTCGAGCACGTCGCCGAGATGTCGCACCTGCCGCACATCACCGTGCAGGTGCTGCCGTACGACGTCGGGGCGCACCCCGGCATCAACGGGCAGTACTCGATCCTGGAGTTCGCCGACGCGGCCGACTCCAGCGTCGTGTACATCGAGGGCGTCACCAGCGACCTGTACCTGGAGAAGGCGCAGGACGTGCAGAAGTACACGGTGATGTACGAGCACCTGAGGGCCCAGGCGCTGAACGTGGAGCAGTCCCGTCAGCTCATCGAGGACGTGGCGAAGGAGTACGCACGCTGAGGGCGGCGGGGATGCTACACCCCCGTTGCGCTGTTCAGGAAGAGTCACCTGGAATATGCCATCCGGTCGGGTGAATGGCGGCTCCGATCGGCGAGGCCAGCGAGTAGCGTCGATCACGCCAAAGATCACGTGTCATTGGCGTAAACCGCACTCACTCGCCATCGGAGCAGACATGGCAATTCTTCAGGGCGCCACGGATTCTTGGACCAAGTCCTCCTACTCCGGAGGAAACGGCGCGTGCGTCGAGGTCAAGTCCCCGGTCGTGGCGGCGCTCGCGGTCCGCGACTCCAAGGTTCCCGCGGGTCCGGTGCTGGCCTTCCCGGCCGATGCCTGGAACGCCTTCGTGGCCTCGGTCAAGGGGTAACAGCCCGGCGCACGACCCCACCGGCCCCAGCGGCCCCGCCGGCAGAGCCCTCTCGACCAGTTCGCCGACCTTGCCGAGAGGGCCCTGTTCACTCCGGCGGCACGGTCACCTCACCGGGAACGCCACGTCGCACACCGGGTCCTCCGGTCCGGCCGCGTCCCAGTCGGCGAAGTACACCTCACGGCACGGCCCGTCCACGGTCAGACCCCGGTCGGCGATCCACGCCTCCACCGCCTCGAAGGCCGCCAGGATCTGCGGATGGGCCACCTGGGCCTTGGTGATCCGGGTGCAGGCCAGCCGCCGGGCCGGCTCCACCCGCACCCGCGCCTGGACCGCACGCCCCTGCCGCTCCACCCACGCCCGTGCCGCCGCCTCGTCGGCGACCGGCACGCACGACTCGGCCGGGCCGTCGCTCTCCGCCGACACCTCGGAGTGGTAGACGACGAACGGCGCCGCCGTCACACCCCCGCAGCCGCGGGCCGCCTCCTCCAGCCGTCCCAGCGAGGCACCGATCCACGCCGGCAGCTCGTGCGCCAGCGTGTGCCGGGTCTCGGTGATCAGCACCTGGCCGGGCACGTCCACCGTCCCGACCGCGAACTTCTCGTACACCTCGGAGCTCCTTCCCGAAAACCGTGCACGGAGGTAGGCGGCGAGCGTGCGCTGCCCGGCGAACCGCGCTTCCGCGTCCGCCCAGTACGCGCCGAGCAGGCCGGCCGCGCCGGGCCCGTCGGCACGGACCACCTCGGCGACCCGCGCCAACGGCATGTCGAGCTGGCGCAACAGGGCCACGAGCCGGGCGCGTTCGACCTGGCCGGTGCGGTAGTAGCGGTAGCCGGTGGTCTCGTCCACATGGGCCGGCACCAGCAGGCCCAGGCGGTCGTACAACCGCAGGGCCTTGGCCGACAGCCGGGCCCGCGCGGCGAACGCCCCGATGGTCAGCAACTCGTCGTCGCGCGCATCGTCCACGTCGTCATCCTCCGTCGCCGGGCGGCCTGTCCGCCCGGCGGCCACGAGGCTCGGGCCTGCCCCAGGGGCAAGGTCAACCGGCGAGGTGCTCCTCCACGGCCGCGACGACCTCGGCCGACTCCGGCTCGGTCCGCGGCGAGAAGCGGGCCGCCACCTTGCCGTCCCGTCCGATCAGGAACTTCTCGAAGTTCCAGCGGATGTCGCCGCTGTGCCCCTCGGCGTCGGCGAAGCCGGTCAGGCGGTCGTACAGCGGGTGCCGGTCCGCCCCGTTGACGTCCACCTTCTCGGTCATCGGGAACGTCACCCCGTAGGTCGCCGAGCAGAACTCGGCGATCTCGTCGGCGCTGCCGGGCTCCTGGCCCATGAACTGGTTGCACGGCACGCCGAGCACGGTGAAGCCCCGCTCCGCGTACCGCTCGTGCAGCCGCTCCAGACCGGCGTACTGCGGGGTCAGCCCGCACTTGGAGGCCACGTTGACCACCAGCACCACCTGGCCGGCGTACTGGGAGAGGCCGGCGGCCCCGCCCTGGAGGGCACCGATTTCGACGTCGAGGGGGAGGCTGTCGTTGCTGTTCTCTGCGGTCGTCATGCCCGGATGCTAGCCCCGCCCCCGGTCCCGCCGCCCGCGTCAGCCCTGCCGCCGCATCCCCCTGACGAGCAGGGCGACCAGCCGGCGCGCGTCGTAGGCCGGGTCGTTCTCGGCGCCGATGCAGAGGTTGCCGACACCGCGCATGAGCTCCAGGGCCCCGAGACCGGGGCGCACCTCGCCGGAGGCGACGGCGGCGTCGAGGAGCTCGGCGCACACCGGCACGAGCCGGTCGAGGAAGTAGGCGTGCAGCGTCTCGAGACCGGCCTCGTCGGACCGCAGCGCGGCGGCCAGCCCGTGCTTGGTGACCAGGAAGTCGACGAAGAGGTCGATCCACCGCCCCAGGGCGGCGTGGGGGCTGGTGGCGCTCGCCAGCAGCGCCGGGCCCGCCTCCGCCAGGGCCTCGACCTGGTGCCGGTAGACGGCGACGACGAGATCCGCCCGCGTCGGGAAGTGGCGGTAGATGGTGCCCGTCCCCACGCCGGCCGCGGCGGCGATGTCGCGCACCGGCGCCTCCACGCCAGACGCGACGAAGACGGCGGCGGCCGCGTCCAGCAGCGCCTGCTGATTGCGCCGGGCGTCCTTGCGCTTCGGCCCGGCGGCGCTTCCCGTGCTCTGACCGCTGTCGTTCACGCGACGCGTCCTCTCCTGCCCTTGCGAAACGGAACAGTGCTCCGTATTGTTTTCGGAACGACGTTCCGTTTCCTGCATCATGGCAGACCGCGGAGCCGTCGACCAGGCCACCCGTCTGTCGTGGCCCCTCGTTCCCCCCTCTGCCGGGCCCGGCGCACCCCCGGGTCCCGCCCCGCGCACACCGTACGGAAGGCATCGCCATGTCCGCACCGAACCCCGCGACCGCGCACGAGAGCGCGAGCGCGGCCACCGTGGTCTCCGCCAAGCCCGTGATCCTGCCCGCCCCCGGCCGCGGCGAGGACCTCCAGGTCCGGGTCTCCGCACCCGCGACCGGCGACGGCCTGCCCGTCGTCGTCTTCTCGCACGGCTTCGGCTCGTCCATGGACGGCTACGCCCCGCTCGCCGACCACTGGGCCGCCCGGGGCTTCGTCGTCCTGCAGCCGACCCACCTGGACTCCAGGACGCTCGGCATCCCCGCCGAGGACCCCCGCACCCCGCGGATGTGGCGCTTCCGCGTCGAGGACCTCAAGCGGGTCCTGGACGGACTCGACGTCCTCGCGGCCGCCGTACCGGGACTCGGCGGCCGTCCCGACCGCGACCGCGTCGCCGTGGCCGGACACTCGTGGGGAGCCCAGACGGCGAGCACGCTGCTGGGCGCCCGCGTCCTCGACGCCGACGGGGTCCCCGGCGAGGACCTGTCCGACCCGCGGGTCGCGGCGGGCGTCCTGCTCGCCCTGCCCGGCCTCGGCGACGACCTGACCCCGTTCGCCGCCGAGCACCTGCCCTTCATGCGGCCGTCCTTCGACCGCATGACGACCCCGGCCCTGGTCGTCGCCGGCGACCACGACCAGTCCGCCCTGTCCACCCGCGGACCGGACTGGTTCACCGACCCGTACACCTACAGCCCCGGCGGCAAGAGCCTGCTCACCCTCTACGGTGCCGAGCACTCCCTCGGCGGCATACCGGGCCACGAGGTCGCCGAGACCACGGACGAGAACCCGGCCCGGGTGGCCCTCCTCCAGCGCCTCACCACGGCCTACCTGCGCAGCGCCCTCGACCCGGCGGACAACGCCTGGAAGGAGGCGACCGCCGCACTGGCGCAGGACACCGCCCCGCTGGGCAGGGTGGAGAGCAAGTAGCGAGGCACCGCCCCTGCCCGGGCGCGACCCACCCGGGCAGGATGTCGCCATGCACCAGGGCGACATGAACGCCGCACGGCTCGACGCGATACGCCGCTACGTCACGCCCGGCCGGCGCTATCTCAAGCTCGGCGGCAGCCTGTTCGGCATGGGCGAACGCGAACGCGCCCGGTTCGCCCGGCAACTGGGCGAGGCCGCCGACGAGATCGGCGATCAGGAACTGGACCTCCTTTTCGACGGGGGATGGCGCGAGCGCAAGACGGCGGCGTGGCTCGTCGCCGTGGCCGGCCGGACGGGGTTCCGCGAGCGCCTGGGCGTCCTCCTCCTGGCCAGCGAGGGCCCCTACGCGGGGCAGGCGTACTGCGTCGCACTCGCCGCCTTCGGCACTCCCGCTGACGCGGACCTGCTGGTCGCCTACCTCGACCGCTACCTGCGGCGCCCCGACCTCCACTACGACCAGACGGCCGCCCTGGGCGCGCTCATGCTGCTCGACGCAGGCCTCGGCGCCGACCGCGCGGCTCCGTTCCTCGCCCCGGGCGGCCTCTGGCACCGGTGGCTCGCCGGGCCGCCCGGCAAGGACCCCGGCACCCCCGACGACTTCCGCGACTTCATCGGCCGGCTCCGCGCGTTCGCCGCCGAGAGTGCCGCGCACCGCGGTAGGTGACGGTCAGTGGGCGTGGCCCCGGAGCCAGTGGGGCCGGTGCCCGGCCGGACGGCGGGTTTCCGTCGTCGCGCCCGCGCCGCCGGGAGCCGTCCGCCCGACCGGCTGGTCGGCCGATTCGTCGTACTCCGGGGCGGACCGGGCCGCCGACACCCGGTCCATGCGGCGCCGCTGGCTGCGCCGGCGCGCCATCACCGTGCCGGCCAGCAGCATCCACATGCCCAGGCCGAAGATCAGCGTCAGGGCGACGCCGCCGAGGAACGCCCCGAGGGTGTTGATCGTGAACGGCTGGCTCCCCAGGAGGGTCACCGTGTAGTCCGGGCCGCCGGACAGGTTGTACGCGATCAGCAGCCCCGCGAAGGCGGCGGCGCACGCCATGAGCAGAAGACCCAGCAGCACCATGGTTCTCACCTCGTCGTGTGGTGGGTTCGCTCTGAACGGGTTTCCAGGAGGCGAGGGGAGTAAAACGCCCCCGGCCGACCGGACCGAACCGGACCGAACCGGACCGAACCGGACCGAACCGGACCGGACTCGGGCGAAGGTGCCGGGGCGCGGAGCGGTGGCATTCGACGCCACCCATGGCGCCAGTTGGTGCCATCCGGTGCCGCCAGAAGGGCTCCGATCGGAGGGAGTCCTGGCCGCTAGGACTAGTTCTCGCGTTGTTTCCGCAGGTCACAGCGAGTGGAGCCGTCGCGGGTCATACGCGATGCCATTGATGCTTGCGTGTGGCGCCATGATGGTGCCATGATGGCGTCATGGACCTCACCCCGTATGTCGACACCATCCGCCGCGAACTCGTGGTGGCTGCCGAGGCCGGCGGCGACGAAGCCCGCGAGCTGGCCGAGCGGCTGACGGCTCCCCTGGAGTCGGCGACCCGGCTGACCATGCTCAACGTGCTCTCCGCCGCGATGGACGAGATCACCCGTGAACTCGCCCCCGGCTCGGTCGACGTGCGGCTGCGCGGGCTGGACCCCGACTTCGTCGTGACACCCCCGCCCACCGACGGCGCCGCCACCGCCGAGCCGGCCGGGGCCGCCGGACCGCTCCCCACCCCGGCCCCGGCCGACGGTGACGAGGGAGGGACCGCCCGCGTCAACCTGCGCCTGCCCGCCCACCTGAAGGCGCGCGCCGAGGAGGTCGCGAACCGCGAGGGCCTGTCGGTCAACGCGTGGCTCGTGCGGGCCGTGTCGGCCGCGGTCGACGGCGGCGGCACACCGCGCACGACGGAGCGGGCCCGCAGCACCGGACAGAGCTTCACGGGCTGGGTGCGCTAGCCGCGCCGGCCCCGCACGAGAAGCACCGAAGCAGAAGCACCCGAAGAAGAAGCACCCGAGAAGAAGCACAGCACCCACAGCACGTCCCACCAGCGGGGACACCCCCAGGACTCACGAGGACGGTACAGCCATGCCTTCTTTCGACACTCCCGAACCGATCACGGTGACCGCCCACGTGGGCGCCGGATCCGTCCGGTTCACCGCGAGCGAGCGCCCCGACACCCTCGTCGAGGTCCGGCCCGGCGACCCGAAGCGCGACAAGGACGTACGGGCCGCCGAGCAGACCGAGGTCTCCTTCGCGGGCGGCGTCCTGACGATCAGCACGAAGGAGCGGCGGTTCATCGGGCCGACCGGCGCCGTCGACGTGACGGTGGAGCTGCCCACGGGCTCGCGCGTCGACACGACCGGCTCCTGGACCCAGGTGCTCGGCGAGGGCCGGCTTGGCGAGGTCCGGGTCAAGACCTCGGGCGGTGACGTCCGCCTGGACACGACCGGCCCGCTCCAGCTGACCGCCTCCCACGGCTCCGTCACCGTGGACCGGGTCGAGGGCGGGGCCGAGATCACCACCAGCTCCGGCAGCGTGCGCGTCGGCCTCCTCGAAGGCTCCGCCGTGCTGAAGAACTCGCACGGCTCCACGACCGTCGGCGCCGCGCTCGGCGACCTGCGGGTCAGCCACGCCAACGGCGACATCGGCATCACCCGAGCCGAGGGCTCGCTCACCGCCACCACCGCCCACGGCACGCTGCGGGTGGGCGAGGTGGCCCGCGGCGAGGTGCAGTTGGAGACCTCCTACGGTGCCATCGAGATCGGCATCCGGGAGGGCACGGCCGCCTGGCTCGACGCGTACTCCGGTGCCGGGCAGGTGCGCAACACGCTCACCGCGTCCGACGCCCCCGGGCAGGCCGAGGACACCGTCAAGGTCCGCGCCCGCACCCGGTACGGCAACATCGACGTCCGCCGCGCCAAGGGCTGAGCACCTCCCGACGGCACCGCCCGACCACGCCGTCACGTTCCACCCCGTCACCCACACCGGTCATCCGACCCCTCGAACGGGAGGGCTCCATGCCTTCATCTGTCATGCCCACGCCCAGGCAGGGCGACCCGGCGCAGGCCGCCGTCACCGCCGCCGGCCTGCGCAAGGCCTACGGCGACAAGACGGTCCTCGACGGCATCGATCTGCACATCCCCACCGGGTCCGTCTTCGCGCTGCTCGGTCCCAACGGCGCCGGCAAGACCACCGCCGTGAAGATCCTCTCCACGCTCGTCTCCGCAGACGGCGGCCGGGCCCGGGTCGCGGGCCACGACATCGCCACGTCACCGGACGGCGTGCGGGCGGCGATCGGCGTCACCGGGCAGTTCTCCGCCGTCGACGGCCTGATCACCGGCGAGGAGAACATGCTCCTGATGGCGGACCTGCACCACCTCTCCCGTGCCGAGGGCCGGCGGGTGACCGCCGAGCTGCTCGAGCGCTTCGACCTGGCCGACGCGGCGAAGAAGCCCGCCTCCGCCTACTCGGGTGGCATGAAGCGCCGCCTGGACATCGCGATGACCCTGGTGGGCAGCCCGCGGATCATCTTCCTCGACGAGCCGACCACCGGCCTCGACCCGCGCTCGCGGCACACCATGTGGGGCATCATCCGCGAACTCGTCACGGGCGGGGTGACCGTCTTCCTCACCACCCAGTACCTCGAGGAGGCCGACGAACTCGCCGACCGCATCGCCGTGCTGAACGGCGGGAGGATCGTCGCCGAGGGGAGCGCCGAGGAGCTGAAGCGGCTCGTCCCCGGCGGGCACGTGCGCCTGCGCTTCTCCGACCCGGCCGCACACCGGTCCGCCGCCACCGCGCTGCGGGAGGTCACCCGGGACGACGAGGCGCTCACGCTGCAGATCCCCTCGGGCGGCAGCCAGCGCGAACTGCGCTCCGTCCTCGACCGGCTGGACGCCGCCGGCATCGAGGCGGACGAGCTGACCGTGCACACCCCCGACCTCGACGACGTGTTCTTCGCCCTGACCGGCGGCACCGACCAGCCCAAGGAGACCGCCCGATGAGCACCCCCGTGGCGCCCGCCCGTCCGACCCGCCTCTCCCTCGCCGTGCGCGACTCCGCCACGATGCTGCGCCGCAACCTCCTGCACGCCCGGCGCTACCCGTCCCTGACGCTGAACCTGCTGCTCACGCCGGTCATGCTCCTGCTGCTCTTCGTCTACGTCTTCGGCGACGTGATGAGCGCCGGCATCGGGGACGGCGGAGCCGACCGCTCCGAGTACATCGCCTACCTGGTGCCGGGCCTGCTGCTGATGACCATCGGCAGCACCACGATCGGCACCGCGGTGTCCGTCTCCATGGACATGACCGAGGGCATCATCGCCCGCTTCCGCACCATGGCCATCCACCGCGGCTCCGTCCTCATCGGGCACGTCGTCGGCAGCGTGGTGCAGTCGGTCGTGAGCGTGCTCCTCGTCGGCGCCGTCGGCGTGGCCATCGGCTTCCGGTCCACGGACGCCACGGCCTTGGAGTGGCTGGCGGCCTTCGGGCTGCTGGTGCTCTTCACCCTGGCGCTCACCTGGATCGCGGTCGGCATGGGGCTGGTCAGCCCGAACGCCGAGGCGGCCAGCAACAACGCGATGCCGCTGATCTTCCTCCCGCTCATCTCCAGCGCCTTCGTGCCGGTGGACGCGATGCCGGGCTGGTTCCAGCCGGTCGCCGAGTACCAGCCGTTCACCCCGGCCATCGAGACCCTGCGCGGCCTGCTCCTCGGCACCGGGATCGGCCACAACGGCTGGCTCGCGCTCGCCTGGTGCCTGGGCCTCACCGCGCTCGGCTACTTCTGGTCGAAGAGGGTCTTCCAGCGCGACCCGAAGTGAACCGGGGCCGACGGTCCCGCACGCGGCGCACGCCGACACCCCGTCGGCGTGCGCCGCCGTCCGTGCGCCGTCAGGGAAGCGTCAAAGGTGGGCGGACCGCCGTAAGGAGGTCATCAACGGCGGTCGCATCCGGTCCCGGAGGCGTTCTCCTCTCCTTGTCAGACGCTCGTCCGCACCTCACAAGGAGCTCGCGATGGCCGACGTGGCCTTCGTCCTCACCACGATCGCGGTGTTCGCGCTCGTGGCTCTCGTCGCCAAGGGGGTGACGAAGCCGTGACCGCCGAGCACATCGTCGGCCTGGTCGTGGCCGTCGCCCTGCTGGGGTACCTCGTCCTCGCCCTGATCCACCCGGAGAGGTTCTGAGCGGCACATGAGCCCCGTCCTCGCCGGCGTTCTCCAGCTCCTCGCGCTCGTGGCCGCGCTGGCGCTCGCCCACTTCCCCCTCGGCACCCACATGGCCAGGGTCTACTCCTCCTCCCGGCACCTGCGGGTCGAGAAGTGGATCTACCGGGGCATCGGCGCCGACCCGGACACGGAGATGCGCTGGCCCGCCTACCTGCGCGGCGTGCTCGCCTTCTCCCTCGCCGGCGTCCTCTTCCTCTACCTGCTCCAGCGGCTCCAGGGCGTGCTGCCCGGCTCACTGGGCTTCGCCTCCATCGACCCGGACCAGGCGTTCAACACCGCCGTGTCCTTCGTGACCAACACCAACTGGCAGTCGTACTACGGCGAGCAGGCCATGGGCCACGTCGTGCAGACCGCCGGGCTGGCCGTGCAGAACTTCGTCTCCGCCGCGGTCGGCATCGCCGTCGCCGTCGCCCTGGTGCGCGGCTTCGCCCGGTCCCGCACCGGCGAACTGGGCAACTTCTGGGCCGACCTGGTCCGCGGCGTCGTCCGTGTCCTGGTGCCGATCGCCGCCGTCGCCGCGGTCGTCCTGGTGGCCTGCGGGGTGATCCAGAACTTCTCCGGCATCCACGAGGTCGGCCAGTTCCCCGGCGGCTCGCAGCAGTGGAACGGCGGTGCGGTCGCCTCCCAGGAGGCCATCAAGGAGCTGGGCACCAACGGCGGCGGCTACTTCAACGCCAACAGCGCCCACCCGTTCGAGAACCCCACCCCGTTCACCAACCTCTTCGAGATCTTCCTGATCCTGCTGATCCCGGTCGCGCTGACCCGGACCTTCGGCCTCATGGTCGGCTCCGTCCGCCAGGGCCGCGCGGTCCTCGCGACCATGGCCGCCATCTGGGTCGGCTTCACCGCCCTGATGATGTGGACCGAGTTCGCCCACCACGGCCCGGCCCCGGACCTCGCGGGCGCGTCGATGGAGGGCAAGGAGGTCCGGTTCGGCATCGGCGCCTCGTCGATCTTCGCGGTGTCGACCACCCTGACCTCCACCGGCGCGGTGGACTCCTTCCACTCCTCCTACACCGGCCTCGGCGGCGGCATCACCCTGCTCGGCATGATGCTGGGCGAGATCGCCCCCGGCGGGGTCGGCTCCGGCCTCTACGGCATGCTGGTCATGGCGGTCGTCGCGGTCTTCGTCGCCGGCCTGATGGTCGGCCGCACCCCCGAGTACCTGGGCCGGAAGATCGGCACCCGCCAGATCAAGTTCGCCGCCTGCTACATCCTCGTCACCCCGGCCCTGGCGCTGGTCCTCACCGCCGCGGCGACGGCCCTGCCCACACCGGGCCACTCGGTGACCAACAGCGGAGCGCACGGCTTCTCCGAGATCCTCTACGCCTACACCTCCGCCTCGAACAACAACGGCTCGGCCTTCGCCGGCCTGAACGCCGACACCCAGTGGTTCAACACCACCCTGGGCCTCGCCATGCTGCTCGGCCGCTTCCTGCCGATGGTGTTCGTCCTGGCGCTCGCCGGCTCCCTGGCCGAGCAGCAGCCGGTCCCGGCCACCGCGGGCACCCTGCGTACCGAGAAACCGCTGTTCAGCGGCCTGCTGGTGGGCGCCATTCTCATCATCACCGGTCTGACCTACTTCCCGGCGCTCGCCCTGGGCCCGCTCGCCGAGGGGCTGACGTCATGACCGCCCCCACGCGGAAACACGAGGATCCGATGCCCACAGCCACCCAGCCCCGGGCGCCGCACCACGGCACCCCCGCAGGGCACCCGCCCGGGCCGGGCCGTGCCGGCGCGGGGCTCTTCGCGCCGAGGCAGCTCGCCGCCGCCCTGCCGGACGCCCTGCGCAAGCTCGACCCGCGGCTGATGGTGAAGTCGCCCGTCATGTTCGTCGTCCTCGTCGGATCCGTCCTGACCACGGCCTTCTCCGTCCTGCACCCCGGCGACCGGTTCGGCTGGATCATCAGCGCCTGGCTCTGGCTGACGGTGGTCTTCGCCAACCTCGCGGAGGCGGTCGCCGAGGGCCGCGGCAAGGCCCAGGCCGACACCCTGCGCAGGGCAAGGACCGGCACGGTCGCCCACCGGGCCGACGGGACCGTGGTGCCCGGCACCGAGCTGAAGGTCGGCGACCTGGTCGTCTGCGAGGCCGGGGACGTCATCCCCGGGGACGGCGACGTCGCCGAGGGGGTCGCCTCGGTCGACGAGTCGGCCGTCACCGGCGAGTCGGCGCCCGTCATCCGCGAGTCCGGCGGCGACCGGTCCGCCGTCACCGGCGGCACCAGGGTCCTCTCCGACCGCATCGTCGTCAGGATCACGACGAAGCCGGGGGAGACCTTCATCGACCGGATGATCCACCTGGTCGAGGGCGCGGCCCGGCAGAAGACCCCGAACGAGACCGCGCTGAACATCCTGCTGGCGTCGCTGACCGTCGCCTTCCTGCTGGCCTGCGCCACCCTGCCGTCCTTCGCCCGTCACGCGGGCACCGACCTCACGCTGGTCGTGCTGGTGGCACTGCTGGTCTGCCTGATCCCGACCACGATCGGCGCCCTGCTCTCCGCGATCGGCATCGCGGGCATGGACCGGCTGGTCCAGCGCAACGTGCTGGCCATGTCGGGCCGCGCCGTCGAGGCCGCCGGCGACGTCTCCACGCTGCTGCTCGACAAGACCGGCACGATCACGCTCGGCAACCGTCAGGCGGCCGCGTTCCTGCCGGTCGGCGGCACCACCGAGGCCGAGGTGGCCGACGCCGCCCAGCTCTCCTCGCTGGCCGACGAGACACCCGAGGGCCGCTCCGTCGTCGTCCTGGCCAAGGAGCGGTACGGCCTGCGCGAGCGCCGTCAGGGCGAGCTCGCGGACGCCGAGTGGATCGCCTTCACCGCGCAGACCCGCATGTCCGGCGTGGACGTCGACGGCCGCAAGGTGCGCAAGGGCGCTACGGGCTCGGTGATCGCCTGGGTCGAGCAGCGGGGCGGGACCGTGGCCGACGACGCGGAGGCGACCGCCGGCCGGATCTCCCAGGCGGGCGGCACACCGCTCCTCGTCGCCGTCGAGGACGAGCGCGGCGCCCGGGTGCTGGGCGTCGTCCACCTCAAGGACGTCGTCAAGGACGGCATGCCCGAGCGGTTCGCGGAGCTGCGCCGCATGGGCATCAGGACCGTCATGATCACGGGCGACAACCCCCTGACCGCGAAGGCGATCGCCGACGAGGCGGGCGTCGACGACTTCCTCGCGGAGGCCACCCCCGAGGACAAGATGGCCCTGATCAAACGGGAGCAGGCGGGCGGCAGGCTGGTCGCGATGACCGGCGACGGCACCAACGACGCCCCCGCGCTCGCGCAGGCCGACGTCGGGGTGGCGATGAACACCGGCACCTCGGCCGCCAAGGAGGCCGGCAACATGGTCGACCTCGACTCCGACCCGACCAAGCTCATCGAGATCGTCGGGATCGGCAAGCAGCTCCTCATCACCCGGGGCGCGCTCACCACGTTCTCCATCGCCAACGACGTCGCCAAGTACTTCGCGATCATCCCGGCGCTGTTCGCCACGGTTCACCCGGGCCTGGAACGGCTCGACATCATGCGCCTGTCCTCACCGGACTCCGCGATCCTTTCGGCCGTCGTCTTCAACGCGCTGATCATCGTCGCGCTGGTCCCGCTCGCCCTCAAAGGCGTGCGGTACCGGCCGATGAGCGCGGACCGGATGCTCCGGCGCAACCTGGCCGTCTACGGCCTGGGCGGCCTGATCGTCCCGTTCATCGGCATCAAACTCGTCGACCTGCTCGTCTCGCTCATCCCCGGGATCGGTTGAAGGACATGAACACCTCCCTGACCAGCACCGCCAGGCTCCTCGGGGCGGCCCTGCGCGCCCTCCTCGTCCTGACCGCGGTCACCGGCATCGCCTACCCGCTGGCCATCACCGGCATCGCGCAGGGCCTCTTCCCCGGCAGGGCGAACGGCTCCGAGATCTCGGCGGACGGCAGGGTCGTCGGCTCGTCCCTGATCGGGCAGTCGTACCACCTGCCGCCGAACGGGGCCCCGGACCTCACATGGTTCCAGGGCCGCCCGGCCAACGGCCTCGGCACCAACGACGTCAACACCCGCTACGACCTGATCCTGTCCGGAGCCACCAACCGCTCCGCCGACAGCCCGGAGCTCGTCCGGTGGGTGAGGGACGCCAGGGCCGCGGTCGTCCGGGACAACTCGGTGCCGGGCCACCGGATCGACCCCGCGGACGTGCCCGCCGACGCGGTCACCTCCTCCGGCTCCGGCCTGGACCCGGACATCTCCCCGGAGTACGCGAACCTCCAGGTCCGCCGGGTCGCCGCACGCAACGGCCTGCCCGTGGAAGAGGTCCGGAAACTGGTCGCCGAGCACACCGAGGACCGCACCCTCGGCTTCATCGGCGAACCCCGGGTGAACGTGCTCCAGCTCAATCTCGCGCTGAAGGGAATGGCGGGCGGGAGCCGATAACCCGACGCGGCCTCATGCCGGAGCGGGCCTCCCCGAAAGGGAGGCCCGCTCCGGCACGGGTCGGGAAAACGTCGTCAGTGCTTGAACGCGTCCTTGGTCTTCTCCTTGGCCTCACGGGCGTCGCCGGTGCTCTTCTTCGCCTGCCCCTCGGCGGCCATACGCTCATTCCCGACGGCGCTTCCGAGGGCCTCCTTGGCCTTGCCCTCAGCCTGCTCGGTCTTCGCCTTGGCCTTTTCGCCCGCAGTCATGGAAAACGCCTCCTCGTAGTTGCTTTCCCGCTGTCGCGGTAATCCGCTCGTGCCCCGCCTTTCCCTGCGTAAACAAGGCACCGGCCGGTGTATGAGAGGCGAAACGCAGGGCACAAGGGCGGTCAGGAGGTTGATGACTATGGTTCCCCTGCTTCTTGTACTGCTTCTCGCCCTGATTCTTTTCGGTGCCGGCTTCGCCCTCAAGGTCCTCTGGTGGGTCGCCCTCGTCGTCCTGGTGGTGTGGCTGCTCGGCTTCCTCATGCGTTCCACGAACGCGGGCGGCGGACGCGGGCGCTGGTACCGATGGTGACCTGACCCGCAGACACCACCCAGCGCACAGGGGCCCGGCCCACCCGGCCGGGCCCCTGCGCGTGTCCGCACCGGAAGAACGGGTACGCGGGTTGCTGCGGTCGAGGTCGGAAGGGGTACGCGCAGAAGAAACCGCGCGACCTCTCGCCGCACCGCCCCCGGCTCGAAGCCCCGAGGAGACCGCGCAGGCGATCGCCGTGTTCGCAAGGAGACCGCGATGATGTGCCGGACCGACGGCGGCCAGGACTCCGCCCCGGATCCCGGGGAGCCCCCGGACGACGACCGGGCCCCGTCCGCCCCGCTGGAGGACAGCACCGAGGACCTGTACGAGAACGCCCCGTGCGGATACCTCTCCACCCTGCTGGACGGGCAGATCGTCAAGGTCAACGGCACCCTGCTGAACTGGCTGGGCCGCGAGCGCGAGGAACTGGTGGGCCGCAGGACGTTCTCCGACCTCCTCACCGTCGGAGGGCGGCTGTACCACGAGACGCACTTCGCGCCGCTGCTGCGCATGCAGGGCGCGATCAGCGGCATAGCGCTGGAGCTGAAGGCGGCCGACGGCAGCCGGCTGCCGGTCCTGGTGGCCTCCACCGTCAAGGCCGGCACCGGCGGACAGCCGCCGCTGATCCGCACCACCGTCTTCGAGGCCCGCGACCGCCGCGCCTACGAGCACGAGCTGCTGCGCACCCGCCGGGCGGCCGAGCGCGAACACGAACGCCTCCAGCAGCTCGCCACCACCCTGCAGAGAACGCTGCTGCCACCGGCACTGGAGAACGTGCCCGGCCTGGACGTGGCGGCGTACTACCACGTCGCGTCCGTCGACGAGGTCGGCGGCGACTTCTACGACCTGTTCCCCCTCGGCGCCGGGACCTGGGGACTCTTCCTCGGGGACGTGTGCGGCAAGGGCGTCGAGGCGGCGGCCGTCACCTCCCTGGCCCGCTACACCCTGCGCGCCGCCGCCGTCTACGACCGCGACCCGGCCGCGGTCCTCGGCAACCTCAACACCGTCCTCAACCACGAGTACAACGGCACCGACCCCCGGTTCTGCACCGTCATCTTCGGCCTGCTCACCCCCGACGACGACCGGGGGAGCTTCCGCATCACCCTGGCCAGCGGCGGCCACCCCCCGGCCATGCTGCTCCGCGCGGACGGCACCGCCGACTACCTGCCGACCCCGGGCGGTCAGCTCATCGGCGTCCTGCCCGAGGCCCACATCGCCACCACCACGTTCCGCCTCGAACCCGGCGACACGCTGCTCCTGCACACCGACGGCCTCACCGAGGCCCACACCACCATCCACGGCCACCGCTACGGCGACGAAGCGCTCCTCGACTTCGGCCGCGCCCTGGCCCCCACCACCGCCCAGGACGGCATCGCCGCCATCCGCGACCTCCTCGCCGTCCTCGGCAGCGGGGTGGACGACGACACCGCCGTCATGGCCGTCCACGTGCCCCGCACCGACCGTGAAGAGCAACCGTGAGCCAGACGATCACCCGCACGCGCAGCACCCCCTCCGGCCCCGTCATCGAGGTGACCGGAGACCTCGACCACCACAGCGCGCCCGAGGTCCGCCGCCTGCTGCCCGGGCTGGTCATCGGCCGGGGCCGGCAACTCGTCGTCGACCTCGGCGGTCTCACCTTCTGCGACTCCAGCGGCATCACCGTCCTGCTCGCCGCCCGCAACCACGCCCTCGCCTCGGGCGGCACCATCGTCCTGGCCGCCGTCCCCGCCATGACCAGCAGAATCCTGAGCATCGCCGGCCTGGACGCCGTCCTCCCGGCCTACCGCACCGCCGAGGCGGCCGAAGCGGCCTGGAGCCGCCCGACGGACTGACGGCGCGTACCGGCCCGTGACGGCCACGGCGGGTCGGACCGCCTTCGAGCCGGGGCGGAGCTCAGGCCGCCTGCCACGGGGCGGCGGCCACCACTGGCCTCCGGGTGCGCCGTCCGGCGACGAACCCGCCGACACCGAGCAGAACCGCGGCGATTCCGACGCCTCCGACGACCGAAGGCACCGTCAGCGCGGCGGAATTCCCGATCACCCGCCCCCGCACTCCGGCCGCCGCGAAGCTGCCCGACTGCTCGTCCAGGTGGTAACGCGAGTCGTTGGAATTGGCCCGGTGATCGCCGAGCAGGAACAACCGCCCTTCCGGGACCGTCACGTCGTACGGCTCGACAGCCGGGTCGTCGTAGGAATCCGTCACGTAGGGCTCGTCGAGCGGCTTTCCGTTCACGGAAACCCGATTCCCCTCGCCCGCCACGTGATCACCGCCCGTTCCTATCACCCGCCGCAGGACCGGTGCCGTCATATAACGCTCGGGCGGATCGACGAGTACGACATCACCGCGGCGTATCCCGGCCGGGCCGATCCGCTCGACCAACAGCCGGTCACCCTGGCTGAAGGTGGGCCTCATGGACTCCCCCATGACCGTGACCATGCGGTAGTTCACGAGGGTGTACCCGACGGCCCCGACCAGGAGAGCCACCCCGACCGGCGTCAGCACCCAGGCCGCACCTCTCCACACACCACTCGTCCGTCGCTGTCGCATGACCACCCGCCCCTTGTGAACCGCCCGCCGGCTGTACGGGCCGGCAGAGGCTACGCGACAACGACACACGACCGCACGCGGCCGGGTGACGATCGGGATGCCGAGCCACGGAACCGCCTCGATCGGCGCAGTCATCCTTCTCCCGAGATGCCCCCGTCTCCCCACGGGTAGGTGTCGGGCTCCACCACTGGATCGACTGAGAGGCTGACTGTGCAGTACACCTACGGCGGCACCCCGGCGGACGTCCTCACCGACTCCACCGGCAACGTGATCCCCGACCACCCCGTCCTGGTGCGCGTCGCCGGGACCGGGCAGCAGGTCACCGCCCTGTACGAGAGCGACGGCACCACCCCGATCGCCGAGCTGCGCTCCGACCCTGCGACCAGCGACCGGCCCGGCGCGATACGGGCGTTCCGCGTCGCCGACGTCGCCGAGATCGAGTACGAGTACACGGGGGAGTCCGGCCGGCCGGTCCGCCGGTCCCGGACCGGCCGGGAGGTCCCCGCCGAGGCACTGGCGACCGCCGGCGCCGCGCTCCCGGAGCCGGCCACCGCCGCGGCCGCGGGGGACGCGCTGCCGCTCGGGACGAACGGGCAGGCCGTGCCGGAGCGCCTCGCCTCCGCCGCCGCCGTCTCCCCGTGGTCCGCGCTGGAGGCCGCCCCCGCGCCCCGCTGGGTCGCCCACCGCGGCGGGTCGCTGCTGGCCCCGGAGAACACCATCGAGGCGATGCGCAGCGCGGTCGCGCTGAACGCCGACGCGATCGAGATCGACGTCTACAAGGTCGCCGACGGCGGCCTGTTCGTCATGCACGACACCACCGTGGACCGCACCTCGAACCTCTCCGGAGCGACGTCGCAGCTCACCACGCCGGGTGCCCTGCGGGGCCGGATAGACGCCGGGGCGTGGTTCGCGAACAGCTGGCCCAACGACCTGCGCGTCCCGCTGTTCGCGGACGTCCTCGCCGAGATCGGCAACACGGTCCCGATCATCGTGCACTGCAACAACGCCGGGTCCGGGCAGGCCGCGGTGGACGAGATCCGCCGCCAGGAGCTGGACGACTCCGTGCTCGTCATGGCCTGGACCGAGGCCGAGCTGACGGCGGCGCGGGCCGCCGGCATCCCCACGCTGCTGCTCGACGAGGACGGCATCCTGCCCTCGCAGACCCACGCGCAGCTCCTCGCCTCCGGCACCGGCTACCTGGGCGTCGACTACCGCAAGACGTCCAACGCCACGATCCAGGCCGCGGCCGCCGCCGGACTGCGCGTATGCGTCTACACCGTCAACCGGCGCACGGACTACGCCAAGCTCCCCAAGGACGACAGCGTGTGGGCGGTCATCTCCGACGACCCCTGGTACGTGCGCGGCACGGCCCCGATGCGTAGCTCCAGCCTCTTCGGCGCCCAGACGTTCTTCCACGGCATGGTCGGCATCGCCGACGCCGGCGACTACCGCGGGTTCTTCCAGCAGACCGGCGGCACGTCCTACTTCGGCCTGGACGCCTCCGGCACGGCGATGGCCTCCAACGGCGGCTACGCGTCGGTGCTCCAGGGCTACGCCGGGCCGCTCCCGGAGACGTGCACCATCGACTTCGACTACGTCCTGGACGTCGCCGACTACGCCACCGCCAGCCTCCACTTCACGCTGACCGTGGACGACGCGCAGTACGACGAGGACGCCACCGGCACCAGCGCCCGCGCCAACGGCTACAACGTCCTGGTCCGGTCGAACGGCACCATCGACCTCTACAGGAACACCGGCGGCACCGCGACCCGCATCGGCACCCTGACCACCGCGGCGATCACGGCCGGGACCGCGCAGCACCTGCGGATCCGGCTGACGTCCACGCAGATCACCGTGACCCGCACGAACATCGCGGCGCCGAACGCGCTCACCGTCACGGACTCCACGTACCGGACCGGCCTCTACCCGCACCTCGGCGTCCGCGACACCAAGACCCGCTGGGCCAACCTGGCGATCACCCCCTGACCCGAGCCCTCCAGCCCCCGGCCCACAGGCCGGGGGCTCCCTCATGTGCGGAGGCCATGGGGCCCACACCGGCCACGTCCCGGGGCGCCGGGGAAGCTCGGTCCGTGCCATCCTCACGGCATGAGCCGCAGTGATGATCCCCGGTGGCGACGTCTGACGATCGAGGCGCTGACCGTGCTGGCTGCCGACGCTTCGGATCAGTTGGCCTGGGTGGGTGACGACGAGGTGCTGACGGACGACATCGCGTTCGACTTCGACTTCGCGACGAGAGCAGCCGAGGGCCTGGTGGCGGAAGGCGACGTGGACCCGGGGATCCTGCCCGATCTCCAAGCCATCGATCTCGTCCTCGGCGGGATGAACGCCCGGGACAGCGCCGTGCCCTGGGCCGACGCGCTGGTCACCGATCCCGGCTGGGACAGCATCCGAAGCCTGGCACGCCAGGTCCTGAGGGTGATGTCGGACGACGAGCCCAAGCCGCTGGCGAAGATCCGGCGGCTGCGTTGACCTGTCCAGCCGGTGTGCGACGAGGGCGGCAACTCCGTGCCTCGATGATCTGGCTCGAGGCCCTTCCGCGAGCAGCCGACTGATCACTGCATCGCACAGGCCCTAATCGGGGATGCCCGGCATGCCCCAGTGGGCGGCTCTGTCGCCGACCTCTGCTCCCGGGCATGCGTGGCGCCACGCCGTGAGGGCGGGAGGGCAGCCCGGGCGTCCGAAAAGGAACCGCCTGAAGGAGGGGTCGACTTTCCGCCCTGCAGCTGATTGATCACGACACCACATGAGTCCCAGTGCGATGGCGGCCAGGGACGCGGTCGCAGCCCTCGAATCCGCCGGCTGGCCGGCCGGCTGGCCTTCGTCGGCGTTGGCAGCGACCTCATCAGGCATCGCCGCCCGACATGTTGAGGTGCGAGGTCAGTCCGTCGACGGGGTCAGAGGGTCCGGTCGGGACAAGGTCTCGGACAACGGCAGCCCACCCCTTGCGGCAACGATCCGGCGCACCCGCAGTTCGGCTCGTGTCCGCGGGCGGTACTTGGGCTCCTTGCCACACCCACAGGCCGATCGCCCTTCGTAGCGCAGCCCTTCACCCAACACCGCAGCCACCACGGACCACCCTTTGACATCACGCCTGGGCGGCGGAGCGAAGTCATGACCAGCGCAGGTGAGGGGCCGAGAGCAGCTTGGGCACACGTGCTCCCGCCGCGGGCAGGCATGCTGCTTGAAGCTGACACGGCATGAGACACACGCGTAGTGCAGCTTGTAGTAGGTCATGGCGTAGAAGCACACCGGGGCACCGTACCGAGTAGTCCGTCGAGCAGACCTCCCATTTCGAGCGCGGGCACCTGTCGACCGTGGCTGTGCCGTGTAACCGGCACGCCTGCGGCGCGTGGTGCCCCCGAAAGCTCCTCAGTCCGTCGGTATCAGGTGTGCCCAGACGGCGCCGAGCCTGTCGAGGAGGGCACGCTGCTCGTCGATCCAGCCGGGGGCCACGGTGAGGGAGAGGGACAGCCTGGTGGTCTGCTGGTCCGCGATGGTGACCGTGATCCCGTCCTGGTCGTCCTCCCGCCAATCCAGACGGATGCCGATCTCGGCGACCCGCGCGGCCTCGCGCCAGACGGCGTCGCGCCCCGCGGCGACCTCGTCCAGTACGTGGGCCCAGCCGGCCAGGTCCCTCGGGTCCACGTAGGTGTCGAGGACACCGGCCACGAAATCGTTGTGGACCAGGAGCTGCGCCGTCACGTCCGGGATCCCCGGGGCATAGGAGTCGTCCAACTCGACGACGACGCTGCCGCCGTACTGACCGATGATCCGCAGCAGTGCGAACCGCTCGGGCTCCGTCATGTCCCACCCCTGGGTGCTCTGTCCAACGCCGACGCCGCGCACTCGGTCTGTCGGGCACGGATGCGTTGCACGGCTTCAGTCGCCCTGGAACCACAGGTAGCTGCCTGGAGTGCTGGCGCACTGCTCCAGCAACCTTGCAAGGTCGTCCAAGGCAGCGAGCTGACGCTCAACGGTGCACCGTTGCCGTAGACCGGGGATCTCACCGAGAGCAACGGCAGCCTCCTGCTCGTTCATCAGAGCGTCCCCGTACGGATCTACGGCGGTCAGCCGCCCCTGCACTCCGAGCAGTTGGAGCGAGTCGATCGCATCGGCCAACGCGTCCCCGTGCCCGTACGAACTCTGTAGCAGCGTCGCTCGGGACTTGCGCCAGTTACGCGTTGGCCGTGCTGAGTGCAGCTCCACGTCTATACCCACGGGCCAATGATGCCTTGCTACAGAGGCTCAGCATCTGATCCGTACCTATGGAGAGATGGGCCGGAGACGGTCCTGCAGGGTTGCTTGACGGCCCGTGACGGCCGGTGCGGGGTGCTGCCGGTTGCTCGGGTCTGTACCTGGCTGCTGGACCGCAACTCCCCGTCGTCATCCCGTTGTCAGTCCCCCCTGTTAGCTTGCCTGACGGGATGAGACCGGTCAGAGAACCTTCGAGGTCCGCGGTCAAGGGGGGTGGGCACAAAGGTCCCCGGGAGCCACCTCGGGACTATGTTGCATGCCGCAGACCCCACCCCCCTCATCACCTGGCCAACGCGCTTTCCCACTGTCTTGGCGGGGTGCTGGGGTGTGTGCAGGGGTGTTCACCTGGGCTCATGGACGGCTGCCCACACTGGCGGTGGCGCTTCTCGGCCTCGTTCGAACGGCCGTGAACGGCGCTGAATGAGACGGAGACTGAGACGGGCGGCAGGACTACCGGCGAACCTTGCAGCCTCAGGAACGTGATCACCTGAAGGGTGCTCCACCACAGGACATTGTTTGTCCTACACGGACCGGCTGGGGGTACCACGATGTACGCACCATCGTGAGAAGCAGCCACCGGGGGCCTCGGGGAAGACGAGCACGCCCCACCCTTCCTCGTCGCTCCACTCGCGGACGGTCGCAGTCACCATGGGCGGGGACCATACGGGCCCCATCCGTGACGGCGGGCTGTCGACGCTTGCCGAAACTTAAGGAAAACCTTAAGGTCGGTGGTGGTGTCGAAGGGAGTCGTCTTGAGCTGGGCGATCAAGGTCACCGATGAGTACGCGGAGTGGTTCAGGCTCCTGATCAAGGAGGATCTGAGTTCGGCTTCCCAGGTCGCGCAGGCTGTAGCCGCCCTGCGTGAGGCGGGGCCGACCTTGGGACGCCCCCTTGTGGACCGGTTGAAGGGCTCGGGCCTGCATCATTTGAAGGAGCTGAGGCCGGGATCGGGCGGGCGCTCCGAAATCCGGATCGTCTTCGCCTTCGATCCGACTCGCTCGGCACTGCTGCTCCTGGGCGGTGACAAGGCCGGGAACTGGGATCGCTGGTACCGCGACAGCATTCCGCTGGCCGAGCGGCTCTACCACGATTACGTCGGCGACGAGGACTGAGGGAGTAGCCATGCCCAAGAAGGCTGCGCAGGACTGGGAAGTCCTGGAGCAGGAGCTGTACGCGGCCGGTGTGGAGCCCGCCGAGGTGGAGGCAGGGTCTCGCCGGCTTCTCGCTGAGGCACGTGGCCACCAACTCGCTGAGGCACGCAAGCAGTCAGGGTTGGCCCAGCGGGAGGTAGCGGCCCGGATGGGGGTCAGCGTCGCCCGGATCTCCCAGATCGAACACGGTGAAGGGGCCACCCTGGACGTCATCGCCCGCTATGTGGAGGCGCTCGGCGGAAGGCTGGATCTGGTCGCGGACTTCGGCGACCACACCCTGCGCATGCCGGCCAGCAGCAATCAGGGCAATGCGGCGGCGTAGTCGTCTCCGCGGGTGGCTTTGGTGAGACCGTGAGCGCTGGAGGTCGGGGTGGTCAGGTTTTCCCCGGCTTCCCCGCTCTGACTCGTACCGGGCTGGGTGAGTGCTCCGGTGCCTGGACACGACGAAGGGCCAGCCTGGAGGAAACCCCTCCTGAGCTGGCCCTTCTTCCTGTGCCCCCGGCAGGATTCGAACCTGCGACACCCGCTTTAGGAGAGCGGTGCTCTATCCCCTGAGCTACGAAGGCCTGGGCGGTGGCGCGGCTGTGCCACCGCCGACAGTGTAGCGGGTGGTCAGGTCGGCGGGACGGGGGTGAAGCGGCCTGCCGTGCGCAGGTCCGCCTCGATGCGGGTGGCCGTCCGGTGGAGGTCGGGGAGGATCTCCGTCACGCAGGCCTCGGCCGTCCGGCGGGCCGCGTGCATCGCCACGTCGAGGGCCGCCACGACGCGCCCTGTGCGGTCGCGTACCGGGACCGCGATGGAGCGCAGGCCGGCTTCCAGTTCCTCGTCGACCAGGGCGTAGCCCCGCGCCCGGACCTCTTCGAGGGCGGGAGCCGGTGCCGGGAGGTCGGCGAGGAGGACGCGGCCCGGGGCGGTCGCGTGGGCCGGGAGGCGGGAGCCCACGGTGACGCGGGCGCTCATCACGCGGCTCGTGGAGGCTCCCGCCGTGTACTGGATCTCCTCGCCCGAGTCCGACAGGACGGCGAGGGACGCGGACTCGTGGACCCGGGCCGCCAGTGCGGTCAGGTGGGGCTGGGCGATCCGGGGGAGCGAGAGCAGGGAGAGCGGCGGGAAGCCCAGGGACAGGACGCGGGGGGTGAGGGTGAAGGTGCGGTCGGGGGACTGCGCCACCAGGCCCGCGTGTTCGTGGGTGATCAGGGCCCGGCGGGCCGTAGCCCGGGACAGTCCCGTCGCCTTCGCGATCTCCGTGAGGGTCATGGCGGGCCTGCCCTCGCCGAAGGCCGTCAGGACGGTCAGGCCGCGGGCCAGGGACTCCACGAACTCCCGGCCCAGTTCCTGCTTCGACGCGCCCGTCCAGGTGGCCAGGCCCGCGGGCGGCGGCCCCGGGGCCGGGGGCGGGGCGTGGCGCAGGTCGTCCTCCATCGACGTCACGGCCGAGCGCAGGCGGGGGAGCAGGGCGGCGCGCAGGTCCGGTGCCGTGTGGCGGCTGGTGTGGCTCACCACGCTGGCCACGCACGCCACCCGGCCGGTGCCGGGGTCCCGTACGGGGACGGAGACCGCGACCAGGCCCGGTTCGATCAGCTGGTCGTCCAGGGCCCAGCCGTCGGCCGCCGCCCGCGCCGTACGGTGCTCGAAGTCGGCTCCGGCGGCGGCGTGTTCGCGTGGCGGTACGGACGGGAAGGTGCGGTCGTCCGGGTCCGCCGCCCGGCGGGCGTGCCAGCGGCGCCAGTCGGGTTCCGTCCACTCCGTGGCGAACAGCGGGCCCGGCGCGGTGCGTTCGGCGGGCAGCAGGTCGCCGATGCGGAAGCTCAGGGACATCGCCCGGCGGCGCGTGGCCTGGTGGATGAAGCGGACGCCGTCCCGGTCGCCGACCGCCAGGGACACCGACTCGTCCAGCTCGTCGGCGAGGGCGTCGGCCCGGTGGGACAGCAGGGCGGGCAGGCGCAGGGCGGCGAGATAGGCGTTGCCCAGTTCCATCAGGCGGGGGGCCAGGGTGACGTCGCGGCCGTCCAGGCGGACGTATCCCATGCGGGCCAGGGTGGCGGTGACGCGGTCGACGGTGGAGCGGGCGAGGCCGGTGGCCTTCTCCAGCCCGCTGAGGCTGAGGGTGCCGCCGTCCGCCTCGGTCAGCCGCCGCAGTACGGCGATGCCGCGCAGCAGCGGCGCGACCGCCTCGGCCGGTGCGACGACGCCCCCTGCCTCCAGGGCACCCCCGGCCTCCAGGGCACCCCCGGCCTCCAGGGCACCCCCGGCCTCCACGGCGTCCTCGGCCTCCACGGCGTCCCGTGTGCCCCCGGCGTCGCTGTCGGCGGTGTCGTTCGTGGTGTTGGCGGGCATCGGCTCTCCGGTACGGCGGTCGCGGCAGGCCTACCGTAATGCGGCGACCGGTGGGCCCTCTCCCTCGGCGGCCCTCCCCGGCGGCCCGTGGCTCAGCTCCGCGTGACCCGCACCTGGTGGTCGCCCTTCAGGTCCGCCCCCGACACCGTGATCGTGACGCCCCGGCGCGGGTCCTTGAAGGTCTCGCCGGGGACGAAGGCGGCGTCCGAGAGTTCGGCGTGGACGTTGGGGCTGCGAGTGCAGCCGCCGCTGTCCTTGCGGGCGTCGAACACCGTCACCGGGCCCATGCCGGTGTCCACGTCCGCGTCGACCTTGTAGATCAGGACGCCCTCGCGGCAGACGGCCGCGTCGTTGCCCTCGCGGGTGCGCAGCTCGACCGCGTACCCGGACGTCCCGTCGAGCGGTACGACGACGAGCTTGTCGCCGCCCTTGCGGGCCAGCGGCGTCAGTGTGTACTCCGTCGTGCCCGGCTGCGAGGCGCAGTGCACCTGGGACGGTCCCAGCCAGCCCAGCTTCCACTTGTGCCAGCCGAGCAGGTCGTTGTCGGCGCCCCAGTCCTCGCTCATGATGTCCCAGTGGCCGACCGCGCCCCCGCCCTCCTGGGTGTAGAGGTCGGGGAGGCCGAAGACGTGGCCGTTCTCGTGGGGGAGCACGCGGTAGCCGGTCCTGTCGTAGGAGCCGGAGCCGTCGTCCTGGCGGGAGTAGACGAAGGACGCGTTCGCCACCGGGACGCCGTCGGCGACCGGGGCCTCGGCGTTGCCGGCGAAGGTGACGGACAGGACCGTGTCCAGGGCGGAGGGGCCCGCGTTCGGCGTCACCAGCACGTTGAGCAGGTCGTACGCGCGGAAGTCCACCTTCGCGTCGGCCACCGACACCAGGTCCTGCACCAGGTCCCGGTAGCCGGGGTCGAAGGGTGCGCCGCGCTCTATGCCGTACTCGGCGAACGACTTGGGCATGCGCAGCCAGTCGTCGACCGGGCTCTCGGGGCGGTAGTCGAGACGGCCGTAGGAGCTGGTGCGGAACCACTCCCGGGTCTGCGGGAAGAACTCCTCGTAGCGGTCGAGGGCGCTGCCCTCGCCGGGCGCGTCGGAGAAGTCGATCATCAGGTTCAGGGCGCGGACGGTGCCGGTGGAGCGGGCGTACGCGGACGAGGTGGGGACGCCCTCGGACATCTGGATCTCGGAGCCGCCGCTGATCATGCAGGGGCCGTGCGCGGAGGTGCGGGAGAGGCCGGCCGGGCCGGGTCCGGCCGTCGAGGCGCCGGGGGCGAGCCGGCCGGTGCCCGCCGAGGTGCTGACGGCGAGCGTCAGGACGGCGACGGTCGCTATCGCGGCCGGCCGGCGCAGGCGTATCCGACGGCTCGGTGGCCGCACCTGCGGCTGCGGCTGCATGCAGACCTCCCGGAGCACGGCAGCCGTCGGTCGCCGACTGCACCCTTGTGCTCACCCTGGGTCGACGGGTGGGCGGGCGCGCGCTGGGGCGGACCGATCGTGGGTTTCTCGCCGGTAGCCGCCGAGTGCCGTGCGCGGCAGGGGTGTTCGCGCCCCCGGCGGCCGGACGGCGGGCCGGTGCGGGCGGCTCGGCGAGACCCCGCGCAGGCATGTGACGCAGGTCACTGTGAATTGGCGCGCGGGCGGGAAATAACCGGGGACCGTCTCCCCGTTTAGCCCTGTGTCCGAGCGAAACGGGGAAACGATCCCCGGATCGCGACCCAGGCTTCACGCCACCCCAGTCCGAGGAGTACGCCGTGCAGACCGCCACCCCCGTGCAGCGCAAGGCGACCCGGCCGCGCGCCGACGCCCTGCGCAACCGGGAGCGGATCGTCACCGCCGCCCGGGAGATGTTCGTCGAGCACGGCCCCGACGTGCCGCTCGACGAGGTCGCCCGCCGGGCCGGCGTCGGCAATGCCACGGTGTACCGCAACTTCCCCGACCGCGACGCCCTCGTCCGCGAGGTCGTCTGCTCGGTCATGGACCGCACGGCACGGGCGGCCGAGCTGGCCCTCGCGGAGACCGGCGACGCGTTCGAGGCGCTGGAGCGCTTCGTGCACGTCGCCGCCGACGAGCGGATCAGCGCGCTGTGCCCGATGGTGTCCAGCACGTTCGACCAGCACCACCCCGACCTGGAGGCGGCGCGCGACCGGGTCGAGCGGCTCGTCGCCGAGGTCATGGAACGGGCCACGGCGGCCGGGCAGCTCCGTCCCGACGTGGGCGTGGGCGACCTGATGATCGCCGTGGCCCAGCTCAGCCGGCCCCCGGCCGGTACCGAGTGCCTGCGCGCCGACCGGTTCGTCCACCGCCATCTTCAGCTGTTCCTGGACGGGTTGCGGGCTCCGGCCCCCTCCGCCCTGCCGGGGAACGCCGTGACCCTGGAGGACCTGCGCCGGCCCTGCGACCAGTAGTACCGCCACCGACAGCTCCGCTTCTCACGACCGTCCGACCAGGACGGCGGCCCGCGTGGTCGCCGCCCCGGTCCGGTCGTCCCTTTTGAAGACCTTTTTCCGTCACGAAGTCCCGAAGTGGGTATCTCCATGTCTCAAGCAGCCGTCAAGGCTCCCGGCGTCCCCGACGCCGGCCGCTGGAACGCGCTCGTCTTCATCGCGCTCGCCCAGCTGATGGTCGTCCTCGACTCGACCATCGTGAACATCGCCCTGCCCTCCGCCCAGCAGGACCTCGGCATCTCCGACGGCAACCGGCAGTGGGTCGTCACGGCCTACGCCCTCGCCTTCGGCGGCCTGCTGCTGTTCGGCGGCCGGATCGCCGACCTGTGGGGCCGCAAGCGCACCTTCGTCCTCGGCCTGGCCGGTTTCGCCGTCGCCTCCGCGCTCGGCGGCGCGGCCACCAACGAGGCGATGATGTTCGGCTCCCGTGCCCTCCAGGGCGCCTTCGGCGCACTGCTCGCGCCGGCCGCGCTCTCCCTGCTCGCCGTGATGTTCACGGACGCCAAGGAGCGGGCCAAGGCGTTCGGCATCTACGGCGCGATCGCCGGTGGCGGTGCCGCCGTCGGCCTGATCCTCGGCGGCTTCCTCACCGAGTACCTGGACTGGCGCTGGACGTTCTTCGTCAACGTCCCGTTCGCCGTCGTCGCCGCGGCCGGTGCGTACCTGGTCATCCGTGAGCCGCAGGACGGCCGCAACCGCTCCCCGCTCGACGTCCCCGGCGTGATCCTGTCCACCCTCGGGCTGGTCGCGCTCGTCTACGGCTTCACCCGCGCCGAGTCGGCCGGCTGGAGCGACAGCCTGACGATCGGCATGTTCGTCGGCTCCGCCGTGCTGCTGCTCGCCTTCGTGCTGGTCGAGAGCCGGGTCAAGGCCCCGCTGCTGCCGCTGCGCGTGGTCACCGACCGCAGCCGCGGCGGTATCTACCTCTCGCTGGGCCTCGCCATCATCGGCATGTTCGGCCTGTTCCTCTTCCTGACCTACTACCTGCAGATCGTGAAGGGCTACTCGCCGGTGAAGACCGGCTTCGCCTTCCTGCCCATGGTCGCGGGCATGATCACGGGCTCCACCCAGATCGGCGCCCGCCTGATGACCCGCGTCCCGGCCCGTCTCCTGATGGGACCCGGCTTCCTGGTCGCCGCCGTCGGCATGCTGCTGCTGACCCAGCTGGAGGTCGACACCTCCTACGCCGCCGTGCTGCTGCCCGGCATGCTGCTCCTCGGTCTCGGCATGGGTACGGCGTTCATGCCGGCCATGTCCCTGGCCACCCAGGGCGTCGAGCCCCGGGACGCCGGTGTGGCCTCCGCGATGGTCAACACCTCGCAGCAGGTGGGCGGTGCGATCGGTACGGCCCTGCTGAACACGATCGCGGCGTCGGCCACCACGACCTACGTCGCCGATCACATCGGCGGCGCGGCCGGCCGGTCCCAGCAGCAGCTGGTCCAGCTGGAGGGCATGGTGCACGGCTACACCAGCGCGATCTGGTTCGCCGTCGGCATCCTGGCCCTGGCCGGTGTGATCGCCCTGACCTTCGTCAACGCCGGCCGTCCGGGCGGCACGTCCGTCACGGGGGCCCGCTCCGGCGACGGTGTCGAGGACGAGCTGCCGGTGCCGGTCGTCGCCCACTGACACCGGCCGGAGACACCCCTCGGGTTCCGAGCACCACCCGTGCGCAGGGGGAGGGGACGCCCCGTGCGCACGGTTCCCCGCGGACCCGCCCCGGCTGCCCGAGCCCTCCGCTCAGCGCAGCCAGGGCAGGTCCGCGCCCGCCTCGGCGGGCTGAAGTCCCTCGGCGACGATCCGCATGATCTCGCCGAGGGACTTCTGCTGTTCCGGGGTGAGCCGGTCGAACACGGCCTGGCGCACGGCGTCCACATGGCCCGGCGCGGTCCGCCTCAGCACCGCGTACCCCTCGTCCGTGAGCACCGCGAACTGGCCGCGCTTGTCGGACGGGCAGTCCTCGCGGCGGACCCAGCCGCTCTTCTCCAGGCGGGCGATCGCGTGCGAGAGGCGGGAGCGGGTGATCTTCGCGTACTTGGCCAGTTCCGTCATGCGCAGGCGCCGCCTCGGTGACTCGGCCAGCTTGACCAGCAGGCCGTAGTAGACGTGCGGCATGCCCGCGTCGCGCTGGAGCTGCCGGTCGAGGTGGTCCTCCAGGAGGGTGGCGGCCTCGATGTAGGAGCGCCACACGAGCTGCTCCTCGTCGGTGAGCCAGCGGGGCTCGTCGGCGGGGGCCGGGATGGGTGCCGTGTTCATGCATCCCACTCTACGAGACCACTCCTTGAATCTTAAACAAAAGGGGCGTACATTCGGGGACGTAAGAGATTGAGACTTCAAGCAACTACGTCAAGCAACTGCCACTGATGGGGAGCCGCCGCCATGTCGACCGATGTCCGGGACCGCATGCCCGCCCTCTACCTCAGCCACGGCGCCCCGCCCCTCGCCGACGACCCCGTCTGGCCCGGCGAGCTGGCCGCCTGGGCTGCCGGTCTGCCGCGCCCGAAGGCGATCCTCGTCGTCTCCGCCCACTGGGAGGAGGCCCCGCTCGCGCTCGGCGCC
The DNA here is from genome assembly GCF_042724095.1 of Streptomyces sp. NPDC127100. Lineage (NCBI taxonomy): Bacteria > Bacillati > Actinomycetota > Actinomycetes > Kitasatosporales > Streptomycetaceae > Streptomyces > Streptomyces sp. NPDC127100. The sequence goes on along the minus strand of NZ_JBHXFL010000008.1, from coordinate 6,238 downwards.
ACCCGCACCGTGCCGCTCGTCTACGACTTCTGGGGCTTCCCCGAGCACTACTACCAGGTGCGTTACGAGGCGCCCGGCGCCCCCGAGCTCGCCGACTCCGTCCGCAAGCTGCTGCGCGCCCCCGGCACGCCCGTGCAGGACGTCCCCGACCGCGGCCTCGACCACGGCGCGTACGTCCCGCTCGTGGAGATGTACCCGGGCGCCGACATCCCGGTGCTCCAGGTGTCCATGCCGACCCTGGACCCGGTCCGGCTGATGGACATCGGCCGCAAGCTGGCGCCCCTGCGTGACGAGGGCGTGCTGATCATCGGCTCCGGCTTCTTCACCCACAACCTGGCCGCCCTGCGCCAGGGCGGCGTGCCCGCCTGGTCCGCGGAGTTCGACGACTGGGGGCGGCGCGCGCTGGACGCCGGTGACGTGGACGCGCTGCTCGACTTCGGCCGCAAGTCCCCGGCGGGTCTGCTCGCCCACCCGCGCACCGAGCACTTCGCCCCGCTGTTCGTGACGATGGGCGCCGCCGACGCGGCCGGCGAGCTGGACCTGCGCAAGTCGGTGATCGACGGGTTCTGGATGGGGCTGGCGAAGCGTTCGGTGCAGTTCGGCTGAGCCGAACCCGTCCGGCCGGGGGCCCGCCCGGCCGCCGGGCGGGCCCTGGACGGACCTAGAGCGGCTTCTCGTACCAGGCCACGTCCCAGTACCGGCCGAACTTGCGGCCCACCTCGCGGAACGTGCCCACGTGCCGGAAGCCGAGGCGCTCGTGCAGACGGGTGGAGGCCGCGTTGGGCTGTGCGATGCCCGCGTAGGCGCGGTGCACGTCCTCGCCCGCCAGGGCCTCGAACAGCGAGGTGTAGAGCAGGGTGCCGATGCCCCGGCCGCCGGCGTGCGGGGCGACGTAGACGGTGGTCTCCACCGAGGTCGTGTACGCGGGCTTGGCGCGGTAAGGGCTGGATGTGGCGTAGCCCAGAATCTCCTGTGAGTCCGCGTCCGCGGCAACCCTCAGCCGGTACGGGCCGTCTTCAGGGTGGGAGAGCAGCCACGGACGGCGCTCCTCCGGGGTGAAGGGGTCGGTGTCGAACGTGATGGGCGTCTCACGTACGTAGTGGTTGTAGAGCTCGGTGAGCCTCTCGAGGTCACCCTCGACCCCGGGCCTGACCTGGACATCCGTGCGTTCCGACGGCATCCGTCCTCCTCATGCGGCGGCACAGGGTACTGCATGATCAGAAAGATCGGGGGGTGGGTTGGGAATTCTGTCCGGATTCCAGTCGTTGTTTCCATCGGATGCAGGGCACCCGAGGAGAGTCCCGGAAGAGTCCGGAGACGGATTCCGTGACACGAGAAGCAGAGACCGGAGACGACCCGACAATGCCCGACATCTGCAGGACCGCCCGCTGAACCACTCATCGCAAGGGAGCACGCATGGCAACCCGTGCCGTCGCCCGTCGTAAGTCCGCCACCGGCGAGACGGCCGACGCGGCAACCAGCGTCCGCGCCAACGGCGGCGAGCTCGCCGACCGCGATCTGGTCGGCATGTACCTCGACGAGATCGCCCGGACCCCGCTGCTCGACGCCGCCAAGGAAGTCGAGCTGTCCCAGACCATCGAGGCGGGTGTGTTCGCGCGGCAGGTCCTCGAAGGCTACGAGGAGACCGGCGCGGACGCCACCCGGGAGGAGCTCCGGGCCCTGATCGCCGAGGGCGAGAGGGCCAAGGACGTCTTCATCCGCTCCAACCTCCGCCTGGTCGTCGCGGTGGCCCGCCGCTACCCGCGCAGCGGTCTGCCGCTCCTCGACCTCATCCAGGAGGGCAACGCCGGCCTGGTCCGCGCGGTCGAGAAGTTCGACTACCGCAAGGGCTTCAAGTTCTCGACGTACGCGACCTGGTGGATCCGGCAGGCCATCACCCGCTCGATCGCCGACCAGTCGCGCACCATCCGCCTGCCCGTCCACCTCGTGGAGGAGCTCGGCCGGATCCGGCGCGTGCAGCGCGAGTTCAACCGTGAGCACGGCCGCGAGCCGGAGCCCGCGGAGATCGCCGCCGAGCTCGGTTCGACGCCGGAGCGCGTCACCGACGTGCTCGACTGGGCCCGCGACCCGGTCTCGCTGAACATGTCGGTGGACGACGAGGGCGAGACCCAGTTCGGCGACCTGCTGGAGGACACCTCCGCCGTGTCGCCCGAGCAGTCCGTGATGACCCTGCTGCGCAGCGAGGAGCTGGACGACCTGATCGGCCGCCTCGACCCGCGCACGGCCTCCATCATCAAGATGCGCTACGGCATCGACGACGGGCGCGAGCGCACCCTGACCGAGGTCGGCAAGGAGCACGGGCTCACCCGTGAGCGGATCCGGCAGATAGAGAAGCACGCGCTGCTGGAGCTCAAGAAGCTGGCGCGTGACACCGGCTTCGAGGCAGCGGCGTAAGGACCGTCGGGGGCCGTCGCGAGGCGGCCCCGTGGCGCGGGGAGCGTGGCGTGACGCGTGGGGCGTGCGCCGGTGGCCGAAGCCCGCGCGAACATGGCCGTACAACGCTGCTTCAACCGGCAGGGGCCCGGGAACAAAATCTCCGGGCCCGGCGGTTCGGGCCCGGATCCGCTCCGGTTCCGACGCACACTTGGACCACGTCCCGACGCACTCCCCCCGGCGCCGGGACCTTCCAGAGCCGGGCTTGGCACCCCTCCCCCCCCGGGTGCCAAGCCCGGCTCTTCTCTTGCGCGGGCACGGGCGGGACCGGGCGAGGACGCGCGGGAGCAGGGCAGGAAGAAGCGGGCCACCCCGAACCTGAACCCCGGGGTGACCCGCCGAATGGCAGATTCTGCCACAGCGGCATAGCCTGCCGAAGTGAGCAGCACCACCAGCCCCACCCGTACTCCCGCCGCCGGACGGCCACCGCTCTCGCTGACCGAGCGGCGCAAGGCCGAGACCCGCATGGACATCGCCCGTGCGGCGGCCCGCCTCTTCGTGGGGCAGGGCCTGCGGGCCACCCGGGCCGAGGACATCGCGCGCGCCGCCGGCGTCGCGCCGCGGACCTTCTACCGCTACTTCGCCACCAAGGAGGAGGCCGTCGCGCCCCTCTACGCCCTGGGCGCCGAGCGCTGGATCGAGGCGGTGCGGGAGGCCCCGGCCGCGCTGTCCCCGCCACAGGCACTGGAACACGCGGTGCGGCACACGCTGGCGCCGGGCGCCGGGGTGTCCGCCGCGTCGTGGGAGGCGGCCCGGGCACTGATCCGCCTGGCCGAGACCAGCCCGGCGCTGCGGAAGGTGTGGGCCGACGTGTGCCACCGGAGCGAGCGGGCGCTCGGGGACGCCCTGGCCGAGCGGGCGCCGAGCGGGCTGCGAGGGGACGCGGACGCGGGTGCGACTACGGGTGTGGGTGCGAGTGCCGACAACGTTGCCGAGGCGCCGGTGGCCGGGCCCCGGCTCCGGTTCGCCGCCGCCACGGCGGGGGCGGCCGTGCGGGTGGCGGTGGAGCACTGGGCCGCGTCCGCGGACGACCCGGCGAGGGCCCTGGACCTGGCGCTGGCCAACCTGGAGGTGCTGAGGCGGTTCACATGGGACGAGGCGCCGGGGGAGGGGGAGTAGGCGCGGCGCCGCCACCGGGGCCGCCGCGCCCCGCCGTCAGGACTCCGCGGCCGCCCGGGTCAGACGGGCGCCCAGGGTGCCGACGGCCGCCACCAGCTCCGCGGGCTCCCGCACCGTGAAGTCCACCCCGAGCATCGCGAGCCGTACCGCCATCCACTCCACCGCGTCGGAGACCGTGGCCCGCAGGACGCACGACGCCCCGTCGTCCGCCGGCTCCGGCCGGCCGAGCCAGGGCGGCAGCCGGGCGGCGATCTCCCGCACCGGCGCGGCGAAGGCGACCACGACGTCGTAGGAGCCGCCGCGCCGCTGCATGGACCGGCGCAGGTACTCCGCCGCGTCCCCCGTCGGCAGCTCCCGCGGAGCGAACCGCACCCCCGTCGCGAACGGCTCGCCGACCCGGTCCACCCGGAAGGTCCGCCAGTCGTCGCGGTCGAGGTCGTACGCGACGAGGTACCAGCGGCGCCCCGTCGAGACCAGCCGGTACGGCTCCGTCAGGCGCCGCGACGCGGTGCCGTCCCCGGCGCGGTAGGCGAACCGCAGCCGCTCCCGTCCGGCCACCGTGGACGCCATGACGGTCAGCGTCTCGGGGGCGATGCTCGGCCCGTCCCCACTGGTCAGCGGCGTCGTCGCGGCCTGGAGCGTGGCGACGCGGTGCCGCAGCCGCGACGGCAGCACCTGCTCCAGCTTCGCCAGCGCCCGTACCGACGCCTCGTCCACGCCCTCCACCGCGTGCCCCGCCCCGGCACGCAGCCCGACCGCGATCGCCACCGCCTCCTCGTCGTCCAGCACGAGCGGCGGCATCGCCTTGCCGGCGACCAGCCGGTACCCGCCGTCGGAGCCCATGGTCGCCTGTACGGGATAACCCAGCTCGCGCAGCCGGTCGATGTCCCGCCGGACCGTGCGGCGGGACACCCCGAGCCGGTCGGCGAGCTCGCCGCCGGGCCATTCGCGGGGCGTCTGGAGGAGGGAGAGCAGCGTCAGGAGCCGGGCCGGAGTGTCCGTCGTCATGACCCGAGCATGCCGCAGATATAGGACGCGATCTGACCTACTGGGCCCGTAGCGTGCTCGCATGACCTTCACGCACACCCCGGACTCACCCCCGGCCCGGCCCGCGGGCGGCGACCGCCGGCGCTGGTTCGCCCTCGCCATCGTGATGACGGCGGCGTTCATGGACCTCGTCGACGTCACGATCGTCAACATCGCGATCCCGTCGATCCAGCGGGACGAGGGCGCCACCTTCAGCCAGATCCAGTGGATCACCGCCGGATACGCCCTCGCCTTCGCCGCCGGACTGATCACCGGCGGGCGGCTCGGCGACATCCACGGCCGCAAGCGGCTGTTCCTCGTGGGCATCGGCGGCTTCACGCTCGCCTCGGCGCTGTGCGGATTCGCGGTGAACCCGGAGATGCTGGTCGCCTCCCGCATCCTCCAGGGCGGCATGGCCGCGCTGATGGTGCCGCAGGTGCTGTCGATCGTGCACGCCACCTTCCCGGCGCACGAGCGCGGCAAGGTCTTCGGGCTGTTCGGCGCGATCGTCGGACTGGGGGCCGTCTCCGGTCCGCTGCTCGGCGCCCTGCTCACCGAGTGGAACCTCTTCGGGCTGGAATGGCGGCCCATCTTCCTCATCAACCTGCCGGTCGGCATCGCCGGCCTGATCCTCGGCAGCCGCTTCATCACCGAGTCCAGGGCCCCGCGCGCCCTCAAGCTCGACCTCGTCGGCGTCGCCCTGGTCACCCTCGGCCTGCTGATGCTGGTCTACCCGCTGACCCGGGGCCGCGAGCTGGGCTGGCCGGTGTGGGGGTACGTGTCGATGGGCGGCGCGTTCGCCGTCCTGGCGGTGCTGGTGGCCTACGAGCGGCGCAAGACCGCGCGGGACGGGTCTCCGCTGATCGAGCTGTCGCTGTTCAGGGTGAAGAGCTTCGCGGCGGGCATCGCCGTGCAGACCGTCTTCGGGGTCGGCCTCGGCATCTTCTTCCTGGTGTGGACGCTCTACATGCAGGTGGGGCTGGGCTGGAGCCCGCTGCGGTCCGGCCTGACGGGCGTGCCGTTTTCCCTCGCGGTGTCGACGGCGGCGGGCGTGTCCGTGCAGAAGCTGGTCCCGCGCTTCGGGCGCAAGGTGCTCCAGGCCGGCGCGCTGGTCATGGCGGCCGGAGTGCTGCTCTACATCTGGGAGGCCGAGCGGTACGGACTCGGCATCACGTCCTGGCAGATGGCGTTGCCCCTGGTCGTCATGGGACTCGGCATGGGCCTGATCGTCGCCCCGCTGACGGACGCGGTGCTGTCCGAGGTGCCGCGCGAGCACGCCGGCGCGGCGTCCGGGCTGATCAACACCGTGCAGCAGATGGGCAACGCGCTCGGACTCGGCCTGGTGTCCGTGGTCTTCTTCGGCACGATGGACGACCACCTGACCCGGGCCGGCATCGGCCCGGCCTACGCGGACGCCTTCCAGAACGCGCTGGGCTGGGTGGCCGCGGTGATGGGCGCCATCTTCCTGCTGATGTTCGCCCTGCCCCGGCGTCCGGCCCAGCACGTCGAGGGGGCCGAGGCGCAGGAGGAGACCGCGGGGGAGACCGCCGGGGAGGAGAAGGCGCCCGCGCTGGTCTGACGACGGGGCGGCGCACGGCGGACACGACGGGGACGCGGGTGGGCCCGGCACTTCGGTGCC